>NZ_UCNW01000008.1:355512-711025 GCF_900474185.1 Synechococcus sp. UW69
CGTTGGCTTCGCCTTTCCTCGCTTGGACTGGGCGACATACATCGGCTACACCCTGATTGCCTTACTGCTTACGCAGGTCATGGTGGGGAGCAGCAACGCTCCGGATTGGAGTGATGCTCTGTATCGCGGTCTGGGACTGTTCGCAGTTGCCACGATGTGGCTCTGGCTTCTCACACCCCTGGAGCTGATCTACAGCGGCATGCCGCTGGCCCTGAGCTGGAGCGTGCTGGTGGGCTGGAGCGTGATCCGCCTGGTAACACGCCTCGCCAGCACAAAACGCGTTACCGAAGCGCTGCTTATGGGCGCCACCGCGGGGTATCTGCACATCGGCCTCACCGCAGGGCTTGTGATGAGTGCCCTGGAGACCATCCAGCCCGGCAGCTTCGAACCCCTGAACCTGACCAATTTCAGCGATACCAGCGTTCTGGCCAGCGCCCGCATCTTTTCAGCGATCAACTACTTCGCCTTCGTTTGCCTCACCACCGTCGGTTTCGGAGACATCAGTCCGGTGCTGCCCCTCGCTCGAATGGTGAGTGTGGCCACGAGCGTCGCCGGACCGCTCTACCTCGCTGCCGTGATGGGCGTGCTGATCGGCCGCTATGCCAGCAGCCTTGAGCGACAATCCAAAGACCAGTGAGCACCAGCAAAAATGCAGCCACAGCAGTAGTTCTCAAGAATTGAGCGCAACGCCTGAATCGACTTGAAGCATCAAAAAGGTTGCTCTGTGCGCACGCCTATGCGCACAATGGCGTCAGATCTGAAGCGGCCGATCATGCCCACCAAGACCCCCACATGGGTCACCGCGATGCGCCAAGGACTGAAGGGCCAGAACGGCGAGGGGTGGATGGTGCGCGACATCCGGGGGCGCATCCAGCTGACCTGCCGATTCGACGACGGGCAGCGAAGCAGCGCGGTGACGGAGCTGGCCTGGGCCGGCGCGAGCCAGGCCGACCTTCTGGCTCTGGCGGCACGGATCAAGCCGATGGTGGCCGCCGGCAAGACGGTGAAGGAATCAGTCGCTCTCCTCTCCAGCACCCCCACCGGTGCCGATGGCGCCACCGATTGGCCCGCGGTGGCCGAGGCATTCCGGAAACACAAGCTGAACTCCGGGCAGGTCTCCGAGCGGACCTGGCGGCGGAATTACAGCCGGCACGTCAACCGCGCCGTGGCGTTGCTCACCACCAAGCCGAAGCCCACCAGCGGGCCCGGCCTGCTGAAGGCCATGGTCGAGACCCACTTCCCTGATGGGAAGGGTTCAGGCCTGACCGATCGCCGGACCTGCATCCAGTACCTGGCGCAGATGCTGCGCTTCGCCGTGGAGGACTGCGGCGCTGACCTGCGGTGGCTGCCGCCGGCGGAGCTGAAGCTGCTGATCGGCATGAGGGCGAAGAAGAAGGCGCTGACAACCCCGATCAAGGACGACCAGATCGCTCGCCTGCTCGAGGGCACCACCGACCCGCGCTGGCGGACGGCCATCGGCCTGGTGGCCTGCTTCGGGCTGCGCCCCGTTGAGCTCCACCTACTCAGCGTCACTGGGCAGCTGCTGCACTGCGACTACCGGAAGCGGACGGGCCAATGCCCCGAGGGCACCCCACCGCGGGACATCGTGGGGTTGGATCCCATCGGCCAGGAGGGACTGTCAGCCAACCTGCTGGCGGTGCTGGCCGAGCAGGGGGATGAGGCGCTGCCCACCGGCTGCCGCGGCCCCCGAGCCGGCGATGCGTTCTATCTCCACTGCAACCGCAGCGAGGTGTTCGCGCAGCTGAAGGAGGAGACAGCCTCCACACCGCGAACCGACGGCAGCGGGGACAAGCTGGTGCCGTACAGCCTCCGACACGGCTACGCCCTGCGGGCCCATGAGGTCTACGGAATCACCCCGCGCCGAGCCGCTGCGCTGATGGGCCACAGCCTCGAGACGCACAGCTCTACTTATGGCGCCTGGACCGATCGGGAGATGGTGGAAAGCACCCTGGCCGATGTTCAGGCCCAGGTAGAACGTCGGCGACTGGAGGCGCTGGTGCGATGACTGAACAGAAGAAGCCCAGGGCCCTCACTTACACCGAGATGATGAACGGCGGCCGTCAGCAGATGGATGCGGCTGAACACAACCGCGAAATGGATCTGCAGCGGCGGACAGAAGAACTCGAAGCGAAGGTGGAGCACCTAAAGAAATCACTCGAGGAATGCCATCAGCCGGCAAACAGGAACGAGGTTTTTTGAGGAGTTATTAATCAGGGCCTGGATCTTTCCGAGCTCGTGAACACTGCTGATAGCGGCTTGACGCCACTTGTTGCACCATTCGTAGCGTTTGTGGTTAACATGAACCTGTCAACGAATGATGGCTCCGGCCAGATTTCACCTCAAGTACTTCTGTCACTTGCAGGTTCGTACTGAGTCAACTTCCTTCGGCCTTCAGTAAAGGTGTCCCCTGCGGGTTCGGAAAGCGACTTCACTCTTTCTTGAAAAGGGTGCCATCCAGCGGATGGTCAGGCTGATGAGAAGACGATCTCAGTTCACCGTCTTGGCGACGCTATGAAACGAGACCGTTTTGCTCAGAAAAAGACACGGACACGCCGCATCGACGGTGTGGATGTTCATGCTGCCAAAGGTCAACCGCTGGAGTTCGATCTCGAGGTCATCGAGAGTGCGCGAAAGCAGTTTCCGGATTGGGATGGCGCACGCCTGAAGAGTTTCTTCAACGGAATCGGAGGGCGCCATCAGCAAATAGCCAAGTTTGTGCGGACCAAGGCGAATCAATAACCCTTAACAATGCCAATCACAGACGGGGTTCTAAGAACTCCCGATGCGGTGCAGGCACTCGGCAGATCGAAGTCGCAGTTGTTGCGATTGATCGATGCCGGCGTCCTGACGCCAGGGGTCCATTTTTTTCGGGGACCCTTCAGAAACAGCCCGATCACATGGGACATCAGTGCATGCCAGCAGCGTTTCGCTGACCTGGCACGAATGCCCGTTCCATCGCAATCCGGAGAGCCAGCGGAACTGGATTCCCTGCTCGAGGAAATCAAAAATGAGACCCCCAATTAGCCATGACAACCGCACAAAAGATCGCCATGGCCGATCGACTCCGCTCTGCGGTGATCGAGGCCATGGATGAAGTCCTCAATCTCGAGGAACTGTCCACATTCATGAGGCTCGGCCAACTAATGAATCAGGGCGCCCATGCCGACGATTGCATCGAATGGAGCACCGACGGCACCTCCGGCTCGGCCATGGCCCAGCTCGAGGTTCAACTCCGCAACCACAACGGCATGGACGCGACCTGTGATCAGCGGGCCCGCGAGCTGCTGGCCCTGATCCGGCTGGGCCAGACCACCCTCCGCGTCATCTCCGACGGAGAAGACGAATGGGGCGGCGCCATCGCAACCGCACAGCAGTGGGGGAGGTCATGACCCACTACGAACCCGGCGATCAGGTCGAGGTGAACATCATTCCCACCTGCTTCGAAAACACTCCACCGATCTGGGTCCCTGCTGTGGTGACCAGCCCAACCCATGAGGAATACGGCTGGACGGGTGCGCGGACTCTCAGCAACAGCCAACACCCCGGCATCAGTCGCGGCCCCGGTTGGAACCAAGACGAGATCCGCCGGAGGGAGTCATGAACGTCGCCGACGTAATCACAAAGGACATGTCCGTTGTGGACGGCTGCCGTGCCGCGGCCGTGATGGTGGCGGACCAACGGCTGACATCCGCCATCCCCGACATCGGAGGGGATTGTGAGCCAAGCCGTCAGTGGGGCGATCCTGATTTCACCCTCGAGGACGCTGCCATCGCTGCATTCCTTGGCTCAGGTTGTGAGCAGTTCAGCCGGCATCAACAACTGCTCGGTACTGAGTGGAACGACGACCACCTGGGGGCCTTCACCCATGGGTTCATTACCGTGGCCCGCGCATGCCTCTGGCCGGGAGGGATCCAGTGACGAATCCGCCGAAGCCTGCCGGTGCGGAGCAGGCAGCAGGGGGCAGTGAACTCACTGATGACGAGGTCAAGGCGCTAAAGAAGAAGCGGGCCCTGGACGACAAGCGCCTGGCCGGCATCACCATCGTGCGCACCGCCGAAGAACTGCCGGAGGGGTTTCAGCACTGGGGTGGCTACGCCGAGAAGTTGGTCCCCAGTTATCTGATCCCCTGGACCTGCGCAAGCGGCCGCACGGTGATCCAGCTGCAGCCAGAAACGCCCCCAATCAACAAGGAGGGGCGGCCCATGAAATACCTGTTTCCCAAGGGCTGCGGCGGCGTGGTCGGCATTGTCGCCGGCAGCGAGAAGACCGTGCTGGATCCATCAGTGCCATTGCTGGTGGTGGAGGGCACCTTCCAGGGCAGAGCTGTGGCAACGGCGCTCGAGGGCAGCGAGAGCAGCTTCGCCGTTGTGCAGATCAGTGGCTGCAATGGCTGGATGACCGGGGGCGAGCCCTCACCAGAATTTGGCCAGATCCCGATGCGCGGTCGGGAGGTGTTCTTCTTCCCAGATGCAGACGTGAGCACCAATCGCGACGTTTACGACGCCGCCAAGTACCTGCGGGAAAATCTGCTGGGTGAATTCCTCGCGAGGGATGTTCGGATCATCCATCTCCCTGGCCGCGGCAACGACGGAGCCGACGATCTACTGAGTCGCCATGACGCCGGCCACAACCTGGAGATGGTCCTGCAATGGATCGAGCTGGCGCGCGGTCTTGAGGGAAAGCTGGGCCCGGCACCACGAAAGCGCCGGCGTAACTCAGGCTTCTTCAACGCTGAGGGCAACTTCCAGCCGGCCACGTTCTGGGAGCACCTGCAGAGCCACCACCGTCTAGCTCTCAACGGCGACAAGTCGATCGCCGTCTACGAGGGTGGCGTCTACCTGAACAGTGACTCTCGCCGCTGGAACAACGCGGTGGAGCAGGCCCTGGGCAACAACTATGTGCCGCAGTACCTGAACACCGTCACCGACCTGGCGCTCACCAGCCTGAAGACCAGCGGCCGCGAAGTGCCGCAGTTTCTCAGCGAGCCCCTGCTCAACGTGAAGAACGGACTGGTGGACCTCCGCACCGGTGAGCTGCGTGACCACACCCATGAAGTGGTGACGTTGCAGCAGCTGCCAGTTGATTGGGACCCGAAGGCCTCCTGCCCCACCTGGGAGTGGCTCATCAACAGCGCGCTGCCGGGTCAGATCGAGCGGCTGGAGGACGTGATCTCCCAGTGCATCGACTGGAGCCAAGCACCGGTGAAAATCCTGATCCTCTACGGCGAGGCCAGGGCCGGCAAAGGTCTGATCCTCCGAGTGATCTTGTGGCTGCTGGGCAGCAACAGCTGCAGCGCCGTCACCCTCCACCAGCTGGCGGAAAACCGCTTCATGGCGGCGGAGCTGTTTGGCAAGCGAGCCAATGTCGCCGGCGAGCTGAAGCCAGAGGAGGTGAAGGACATCTCCCTGGTGAAGATGCTCACCGGTGAGGATCCGGTCCAGGGAGACAAGAAATACGGCCAGACCTTCAGTTTTTTCAATTACGCGTTTCTGGCCTTCAGCTGCAACAAGCTGCCGCCAATCAACGAGACCACCAAGGCATTCAGCTCACGGGTCTCACCTTTCCGCTTCACCGTCGGCCATAACGGCAAAGAGGATCGATCTCTGGGGGACAAGCTCAAAGCGGAGCTGCCCGGGATCTTGGTCCGCCTGGTTACGGCCTGGCAGCGCCGGCAGGCGCGGGGCAACTTCATGCCCACCGACAAATCCACTGCCGACCACTTCAACGAAAACATCGACCATGTGGCTCGTTTCATCCGCGAGCGCACCGTGCCGGTGGATCAGCTGCGAGATGGAATCAAGCGCGCCGAACTGTTCCTCGAGTTTCAGCGGTGGTGTGAGGAGGAGAACCTCACGATGGTGGCCCGCGGCAGCCGAAACACCTTTTTCGAGAAGGTGCGGAACAACGGCGGCATCGAGGGCAAAGACGCGAAAGGTATTAACCGTTGGCGTTATCGGTTAAGGCGGCCGGAAGATAAGGATCCGAGCGAAACGTCAACTCCTGAAGGACCGAACGGCAGTTCTGTGGCCGAGAACGGCAGTTCAGTTTCAGAAACTGCCGTTGCCAAACCCGCCACTGCAACAAGCGAAGTGAGGGGAAAACGGCAACAACGGCAAAAGCCAGTAAAAAAGTCAGAGATCGATTCCGGCGCCTTAAACAACCAACCCTCTTCAGAAAACCGCTATAGCCAGGGTTGTCCAGAACTGCCGTTAGTGCCGTTCCTTTCGGAGATCACTCCGGCGAGCCCCGAGCCATACAAAGGCGAACCGCCCACCGGCATTAACTACGTCTGCCGAGCCTCCGATCTGCCTGATCCCGATGGGATGGCCCTATCGCTCGGGTTCGATCTGGAGACCTTCAACCGCCGCACTGACCTCTGGCGGCACAAGGCCAGCCTCAGCCCATCACTGGGCGGTGAAATCCGCCTGGCTCAGCTGACCGGTGCTGACAGCAAAACCACGCTGGTCATCGATGTGGCCGTCATCGGCCAGCCGGCCATTGATTGGCTTCGCACGTTGGTTCGTAATCCCAACCGAACCCTGGTGGGCCACAACCTGCTGTTTGAAGCCACCTTCCTGATTGCTGCCGGCATCCGGCCGCTCTGCAAGTGGTGGGACACGATGCTGGCCTGCCAGATCATTGGTGACCTGCCCAGCAACAGCCTTGCCGCGGCCTCGGCTCACTACCTGAAGCGGGAGCTGGACAAAACCGAACAGACCAGTGATTGGGGCAATGGCCTCACCGCCAGCCAGCTCCGGTATGCCGCTCTCGATGCCGTGGTGGTGCTGCCGCTAGGCCGTGAGCTCCACAAGCAGCTGCATGAAACCCAGCAGGTGGAAGTCCACCGGGTGGATTGCTCAATGATCAGCGCGTGCGCCGACGGGCAGGTCAGAGGCCTTGCCGTAGACATTCCCGCTGCCATTGCCTCCCAGAAGCGAGCCACCGCTGAACGCAAAGCATTGGCTGCTGAGCTGCACCAGACCCTCAACCTCGAGAACTACCGCAATCCGCTGAAGCTCAAAGAGGCCCTGGCCCAGCACCTTGGAGAGGAGATCGAAGACACCAAAGACCGGACGCTGAAGAAGTTCAGGCCTGATCCAGTCATCGAGCAGCTGCTCCAGCTGAAGACCCTCGATCAGGAACTCAAAGAGGTGAAATGGCTACTCGAGGAAGCCGATCTCACCGATGGTCGCGTCAGGCCTTGTTACCGGCTCATTGGTGCCAGCACCGGCCGCATGTCCACCAGCGCGCTGATCCGAGATACCAACAGCCACGTTCCCTCTGACACCGAACGGTTCAAGACCGGCAAACGCAAAGGCGAACCCAAGCCCGTGAAGCTCGGCCAGTGCGGTTTCAACTTCCAAGGCATCACCGGTGATCGGAAGTTGGCCCTCGGCACTGGCAACCCCGACACCGTGCTGATGGATCTCGACTGGTCATCGATTGAGATCCGCCTCCAGGCCAGCCCTGAGCTCTACAACGACGAAGGTCAGCGCAGGATCCTGCTCGATGGCATCGACCCACACGCCTACATCGCATCGCAGGCCTGCGGCAGAGAGATCACTAAGGCCGACCCCGAACGCTCCACCATCGGGAAGATGGCCAACTTCTCCCTGGCTTACGGCTGCGGCATAGCCGGCCTTCGCACCCTGCTCTCCCGTGCTCGAGGCACCCGCGTCACCGAAGCCGAAGCACGCAAGGTTTACGAGGCCTGGCATCAGTTCCACCCGCAGATCAGTCGGCAGATGCGGCAGTTCGACAGCGGCACCACCCTCGAGGTGCGCAGCCTGCTCGGCCGGCGCATGACCTACCGCGATCACGTCGCAGGAGCCGATGGCATCCGCCTCATGAGGCCTCTGGGTCGCACCAATGGCATCAACTTCCCCATCCAAGGCTCAGGCCGTGACCTGCTCGCTGCTGCTCTAGGTGACCTCTGGCCCGCGTTAGATCCGTTCCCCGGTGTTCATATCGTCGGCCTGATCCATGACGAGATCCTCCTCGAGGTTCCCAGGGATTTAGTGGATCAAGTCAGAGAGATCGCATTGGCCTCTATGACCTCTCAGAGGCTGCAAAAGCAATATCTGGGGGACATTCCCCTCGAAGCTGATTGCAACGTCGCTGAGACCTGGGGAGAGGCTCATTGACGGGGTCTCACTTGGCCCATGATTTTGCTGAGCAAGGACCACCCGTAAAGCGCCCCCCACAGATGTCGAATTTGTAGGGCGACCCATCTGGATCACCTTGGTACAGAACTTTGTCATGAGGAGTGAACCTCACGACCATCTGGGTCGCATATCCACCGATGTATTCGGAGTAACCGTATTGCCAACCACGCTCAGATTCAAAGTGGTTGCCTGCAACTGCGCTTGAGCATTGCCTGGCAAGCTTTTGAACTTCACATTTGCCCTTGTAGCAAATTTGCATGAGCCCCACTGCAGGACCACAACCTGCTTGAGCTGGAGGCAAAAGACAAATGACAAGCCCAGCCAAAACAGGGCCAGGAAGAAGCCATTGAAGCGACTTCATAAGGCAAAAAACTGCACTACAAATCGACTATCGAGCGCTACGAGAGAACTGTCATCCCCCAAAAGAGGGAGAGCCATAATGGAGCTATGGGAAAGAAGAGCGACAAAGCAGAAATTGATCGGCGGATTCACACTGTCGTCAAACTTCTGTCGTCGGCAAAAACAAACAGCTACATCCTGCAATTCTGCACGGAGGAATGGGGGGTACAGAAACGACAAGCCGAGACCTATGTGCAACGCGCAAGAGAGATCATCAGGGAGGATTACTCAGTAGAACGCTCTGACTTCCTTGGTACGCGACTAGCCCTGCTCGATGAAATCATCGAAGCCAGCATCCGCTGCAAGCAACACAGCAATGCCGTTGGTGCCTTGAAGCTTCAGGCGCAGCTGACCCGGCTGCTGGAAGGCAGCTGAAGACTCAATGGGTTTCATAAACAAGAGCAAGGTTCAGACAACCTCATTAGACGAAACTGGTCATTAAGTTACTTCCATTCGAGTGCTGCTGGGTTGTTGACGAAGTCCCCAGTGGGATGGATACGCGTAGCTAATTCAAGAGTGGAGACATCAACGCAAGGCATTTCAGTAACCATGGAGTTCTTGTGGCTACCTCCACTGTTCTTCTTCTGACTGAAAACGACCTCCCCTTTCAAGGGATCGCCCGGGCCCTTAACAGTGATGTCTATCTACCACATGTAATTCCAACTCTTGATGCCGCATTTTTCTTAAAAGATTGAACCTGGCTTTCCAGAAACTTCGATCCGCAATATTGCATGCCTGTACTTATGCAGCAATGATTTTTTCGATCATAGGTCTTGCAGTTGTATTCGCAGAAATCTATGTAATCGGATGTCGTGAGCTTAGTTGAATCGTTGTGATTTGAATTGATTAAGCCACCGCTACCACCAAGCAACCTAAGCGTCTCCAGCGCTTCAGCAGTAGTCATATCTTGGTTGTTATTTGCAGCATATTGAGGCAGAAAAGGTGGTAGTGTTTTCTGCTTTGGATTTCTCGCGGCCTCCCTGTGTGATGGGTAGGTCAGCTTGTAATTGTAACCCCACTTTTTGCATCCATCATGACGCCATGAATAATAATTATATTTATCTAGATAAAGACCGCCGTTTTGCTTCGAGCCAATGAGAATTAAGTCGTATGCTTTGGCAACATGCTTACAAATTAAATCCCGATCCCAGTTCTCTTTTGACTTTTTAAGCTCAGAATTCATTAAATCCCGATGACGTGCAAATTCTGGATACCAGGGCTGTTGATTCAGTGGTCCGCCTGTTCCGGGTTTCCTGTCAGCGAGAGCAGAGGGATAAGAAAAGCAGGCAAGAATGCCAACAAACAAGGAAAATAATTTCCATTTCGAGAAGCGTGGATTGATGAATCTAGTTTGATTCATGTGACGGTGGGAGACCCCAACAATGTGGCTAGATTAGCGTCATTCTTGCTGCTGTACTCCTTACCCAGAGGTGAAATCTTACAATCATCATTTTATCTCAACAAGATTTCTGATCCTACCCCCGAGCCAAAATACTCCACCATTGCTCCAGGAGCTGCGTGTGTGAGTTTTTGTCGGGAGATGCATAGCGACAATCACAACGCCCCCTGCTTTTCCCCGATGGGTTTTGTATGGCTTTCAGTCTTTGAGAGGGGACATCAGGCTTCCCGGCTCAGTAGTCAGCACTCGGACTCGACGCCAAGCTCACAAAGTTGTCGTGAAATTTGTTTTTGCTCTGCCTGTGCTCCAGCAAACTCTTCTTGCATTTCTTGTTACCACTCATTTATTTCTTGGACTGCTTGCTTCTGTGTTGAATTAAGAAGTGGTGCCGTTACCACATAGTATTGATTGCCGTCAAGCTCCACATTCCATTCGACGGGGTACAGGCCTCCAAAACTTGCGTATATATCTGTTGTACAACTCGCTACAACTTTGCCCCCCATGGTCTGTGTATACGGATTAGGTGATGCAGGCTTTGTTTCACCAATCTTTAGGATCTTGTTTCCGGATAACTGGCTTTTCAGGGCGTCTTTGACTACCTCAAGTAAGTACCGTTGATTATCCTTGCAGTGATGACTTTCATTTTTGATAGTGGCAACATATTTGCTTCTGTTGGAAGGCGATGAAGCTTCTGACTGACTTGCCTGAAATGTTGAGTTTGTTTTGCTTACAGCAGCCGTTTGTGGGTATTTTGAACCAATGTATCCGCCTATCGCAAGGAATGCTGCCAATCCGGCTGCACTAATAAGTGCTTTATTTAATGTTTTCTGGCTCAAGGGTTTCATTTGATTCCTGTGTGTTGTGAGGCTCTCGCCCCGTAAACACACCATCTCCGTTCCAGCTGGGAATCACCTCCCCCAGAAGAACCATCTTTTTAAACCCCGCTCCCCCCAAAGAGGTGAGATACAGACGTACTACTAAGGCTGTTAGCCCTTGTCTTTCTTCAGCTTCTCGAAAGCAGCTATCACGTTCGCAGTAGCGACCGCTTGAGGCTCCCCAGTGTCCTGCATCCGCTTCTCCACCAGTTTCTCTATGAGCTTTTGAGTGGAGTCTATTGAGAGTGTCAGAGGTGGGGGTCCACTTATAAGCGCAGGTCCAGTCTTTGCAGCTTCTGAGTGGGTGGGAGCCAGGTGTCAGGAGAACCTGCCGTAGTTGGCATGAGCCAAGAAGCTGGCATTGCCCCAGCTAACAGACGCAGCAAATCGGCTTAGATACTTAACTGCATCTATGACTATCTCGAAACCCAGGGGGATGATGAAGGAAAGAAGACTCTCGCTTTTATCGAGAAGCGCCTCAAAGGGAATCTTGAATTGCTTGGGGATTTCAAGGATTCGGAGATCCTCGACGTGATGAGGTCTAATTAAGTAGTTTGAAGACACTTATTAACGAACACATGTTGATTAATTTCTAACCAAGAGAGAGCACGAGAGAAGATTTTTTCAATGAAGTACTGGGATATGATCTGCAAAATCACTCTATCCATCGACATCTTGAGGTTTTGTAGTTAAACCTGTTGCTTTTATAAATATGCTGAAGGAATATTAAATCACAAACTTCTACGCCGAGAGTGCTTCTGGTCGTCACGTATCCTTCGTAACATGCATAAGAGGCCACGTGGTGTTTATTCTCAAGCAACTGCTCATGAACGGATGCGGATGGTCCGGTACTTAATTTTTCACTTTTTTCTTCAATTCTATCGATCTCATCCAGCAATTCTTCGCGCCTTTTTATGGGGTTGAAGCCCTCTGATAGATCAGGGTGATCGGGGCTCAAGATAAATACAACACCGCCTTCGCCAAACCCAAGATAGTTATTAACATCGCGCAATTCTTCATACAAAGATTGCTTCTGGTCGTCCAGAGATCTGTATGATTCTTGTATAGAAGTTAATTCTTCTTGAAGCCGTTGTTCTAAAACAGGATCAGCAGGCTGATTAGGCCTGTAGACTCTTTCTATTTGGCACCTCATTAACTGTTCAAAAGTACGTTCATTACCATCATCCCAATTTACTTTATTGGCAGCATCTTGAAGTTCCGTTGGCGTGTCAATCTTGCCCCTTACTGGTTTTAAAACAGGATCGCTTGACTCCTTGTTAATTGAATAATTTTTATCGCCTGAGATTCTCTCTCTTTCTATGCGCTCTTCTGTATGAATAGATGCCCAAAAAATTGCAACGCTCGTAAAGCCTATTGTGACTGCTGACAATATCTGCGCCTTGGTAGGTTTAAACATCAGCCTCACTTGGTACTAGAAAAGTGGAATAATTAATTAGCATAAACAAAGCAGCCCACGTACAGAGATTCTGGCATGAATTCTTAGGAAATCGAACTGGAGGAGTGTGATGTGAACATTGTCCATCAAAATCATTCTCGCAGCGGATCAAGAAATCTCATCGCAGCCCCCACTACTCAAACATATTTAGACAATTCACTATACTTAAATTTAGGCTTATAATTCTTTTTATAATGAGTTTTTAGTGCCTCCCTCACCTCAGTGTACCTGCTGAGAGCCCGCTTTCGATTTTGAAGCAGTGAAAGCGAACTGGTGCCATCATGCCTTCGTTGAGTTTCGCTTTAATGTCCATGCCGCGTTTCAGGCATTCTGCTTCGCTTTCGAAATGATGTTCAACGAGTTTTGTCATGCCCAGCTCCCATGATCCTTTCCAATTAACTGCATCTGGTGGAGCAGCATAGAGAGCAACGATTAGAAGCCACATAATCTTCAGTTCAAGGCTACGGGCAGTGAGCTGTCAATAGATTACTTGGAATTAGTATTGTATCAAAAATTGCGTGGACAATGGGGTTTTTATATGTAGTTTCGCCAAAAGCTGTATCAACAGAAGATGCCAAAAGTTGACGAAGAATCTCTGGTTGAGAGTTTTCTGGAACTGATGCAACGACCCTTCTCCCACTAGTCAGCATTCCATGTACCATTCCCTGTTCCTGTTTAATCAATGCTCTCTCTAGTTCACCTTTATTCGCTTTTTCAAGCAGCTGTCCAATACTTAGTTGCTCAATTGATTTTAATTTGTTGCATTCCGTGCTTGCTGTAATTGCATTGTAAATATTGAGCGCGGAGCAAAATACAACTATCACGAATAGCCCTGCCTGAAGTTTTTTCGGTCTAAGAGCTTCAATCATTTGCTTAGCAAGTTGTGCCATAAATGATTTGTATTATTTCTATGTGTACAGCATGGCAAGAGAACCCTTTTACGGCATCAACCTTTGAATAATTTTTATGCCGGTCACAGGTGGCATGTCCACTTGATTGGGGATGCAGTGCTGTCGCATAAGCTCAGTTCTAACAGGTGCTTTTGTCATTGCGGAGATTTAAAGAGTCGATGATTTAATGAAGGTGGCCTTCTGAGGATTCTTCTTGCGCCAGGCTTTAACGCGTGCCCGCTCGCACTCGCGGCAGTTGGACTTGAAGTTGCCGTTGCGTGCGTAATGCCCGAAGAATTCACGGGTTGCGGGGAAGGTCTTTGCACAGAGGGTGCAGCGCTTCTGAGTGATGCTCTCCATCAGGCATCAGCGATCAACTTGCAGGCGGCAACGCTGACCGGAATCCAGACGACGACGAATAGGGCAAGGACAGGCATTGGTCTTCATCTATCTGCATTCACGGTCGCTGGGGAGGCACCCTTTTCGCCTCCCCCATCCGAGTGATTTTTTGCTCAGCCCTCCTCCCCCGGGTTCAGGTATTTGGTGGAGTGCGGCAATGCCTCTTGATCACTGGCCATTTCGGCTATTTGGCTGAGCCCGGGCATGTTGAACTTTCCGCCCTTTGCCCACTCGGCATAGAGAGCGGCACCCATCGTGACTTCAGCCGTGAAGCGAATGAGCGTGACGTTGTTATGGCCCGTGCTGGTGCTGCTCTCAATGCGGGTATTGATGTGCTGGCTGCCATTCACAAGGTCTTCCTTACGGGGCTTCAGCGAAAGCCCCCAGTCCTTGGTATTGAGCTGATCTGACGGTTTCGGCACGGATGTGATGCAACTGAAAGCACCATCTCCGTCTTGGCTGAAAAACACCTCCCCCAGGCGAGGGATGAGGAAAACCGGCCATCAGCGGAGGGATGGGTATTGCTGCCCTCTTGCGCGGGAAACGTCAGCCGATAGACAGGTTCATCTGCGCATGGGCCGGGTGTGATGACCCGGCTTTTTTGTGTCTATCGAACGGGCGGCCTGCACCGCCGCCAGCCTGTTCTGAGCATCTTGTCCCACGCCTCAACGGCGTTGTGCCGAAGCATTCGCCTGCGGGTCTGCGGCACGGGCGGACGAGGCGGAACCCAGCGGTAAGTGCGCACCGCAACCCACTGCGCATGGACCGTGGCTGAGTCAGGTTTGAACTGACAAAGCAGTTGCTGCTCAGGACTCACCAGCCAACCCTCACCGCCCGGTTTCTCCGGCGGGGGATTGGTAGCGCGGTCCTTGTTCGCCATGGGGTGGAGTCTGGCCAGCTCCGTCGCCAAACTGAAGCGTTGCCAACAAACGCCCATGTCGATCCCCTGGGGTGATCACCTCGACCTGGCCCGATGTGTGTCCCTGATCGGGGAGAACGACCTGGGGGAAGCCACCACCGCCATGGGCCGATGCTTATTCCACCTGCAGCGGGATCTGCTGCTGGAGACCTGGAGCGTGCGCACAGAAGAACCGCCGATGGCCCTCCCTTGCGCACAGATCTGCGCAAAGCTACCGGCAGATCACTTGCAATAACTAGAAAAAGAGGCCGCTATGCCAGCAGCCTCGACCGGCAATCCAGAGACCAGTAAGCACCAGTCAAAATTAGAGATGAATGGGGGTGAGCCAGGCACCAGCCAAGCGAGACGGTCAAGGTCTGGTGACCACCACGGCCCGTCGGCAGAAGAAACCGGCCCGGAGCGATGTTGAGGGGATCCTCGGGCAGGGCGAACCGTCCAAGTTGACTAGCCGTAGGGTCCAAAGCGCGTCGCACAGGCGGCACCACACTGCGCACCCAAAGCGATGGCCTTCGCCAAGGACCATCGCGCGGCAAGGCCGGTGACCACCCCCGCCGCAAAGCTGTCTCCGCAGCCATAGCTCTCCACCACTGGCCCTGGGAGTGGCGCTGGGTCATAGCGCCCGCCAGGAAGACTGAGGCCCCCTGCGGCACCCTCCGTGCGAATCAACGTGTGGGGAGCTGGGTTCAACTGCTCCGGCTCCACCCGCTCACCCGGATCAAGCCCACTGCCAATCAGGGCGTCGAGGGACACCTTGGCCTCTTGAAGCACAGGCAAACGAACCCGCGGAGTCGCGGCAAGGACTGCAGCAGAGCGGCAGGCTTTCAACAGAGGGGCGTCAGCTGCCGTGACGAAGAGGCCGTCGCACTCGCCCAGGGTCTCCCAGGGCAGGTCATCGTCGAGCGATGGGGTCAGCCGCTCGCCGATCACGGTGATCGCCCGGTCCCCCTCACCATCGACCAAGCTCAGGCCCCGCCGGGTTGGTGCCTCCCTCCAGGCGACATGCACCTCAAGGCCCAGATGTTCGAGCCGCTTAACGCAGGCTTCGCCGACCGAATCACGGCCTAGGGCCGTAAAGAACTGGACGGGCTGCTGCTGCAACCGTGCCATCTGCACAGCAACGACAGCACCACCGCCGGCGGGTTCCTGCAGGGTCCGCAGGGCGTGACCAATGGCCCCTGGACGGGGCAATTGATCCACCGCCAGAAATTCCACCCACTCGACATGGCCGACGACGGCCAAGCGCAAGGGCGGCAGGGCTGAGGCGGAAGACAAAGGCAGTCCCAGACGGCTGGAGCCTCATCCTCTCTGGTGATTCGGCCCGGATCAGACTGACCGCTGCAGCAGCTCACGCATGCCGATGCCGGGAGTTCCTCGAAGGGAGCTGAGGCTCGATTGATTGGATGGGGTGAGGGATGGGTCGTGCTGCCCTCTTGCGCGTCAGATGTCAGCCAATAGGCAGGTTGATCTGCACATGGGCAGGGTGTGATGAACCGGCTTTTTTGTGCCTATCGAACTTTCTCTTACTGGTGCTTGGATGCTCCGATGGGGCAATGTGACACAGCCATTTGCCGCATGATTGCTGCTATTGCGGTCTGATTGTTGAATGCGCGATAGACAGAGAGCTGTTTGCTCAATTCGTGGCATTCCTTCTGTTGGGAGTCCATGAGTCAACCCTTGGTACAGAAATCATGGCCTCAGTAAGCATGGGGTAAATGTGCCAAGTGCCACAAAATGACATTGACGTGCGTCGAAGGCTTCAGCGACCAGACTAAGCATTAATGCTCCTAAAAGTTTTGTGTGATCAATGATGCAGAACCACCGCAATCAGCCTATTAAGGTTTAGTTGGCAAGCGAGATGGCTATGGGATTTACTATTCCAACGTTCTCAATCGGAGTCGTTTTGTATATTTTCTTTCACTTTTTACTGGGTGGTGTATTCAGCTAGTTCACGCAGCCTGGCTTGATCAATCAGACCTTGACCGCTGCCACGAGGCCCGCCGTCGCGTTGGCTTTGGCAACCGATTGGCATAAAGAAGAGCGACCGCCCAATCAACCCCAGGAGATTGGACGGTTCACCCCCTCTCGTCGGGTGTGGAACAACCCGGCTTTCAGGATTTCGCTTCCTAACGGTTCAATGCTGGTCAAAAAAGAACGCACCTGCGCTCTATATGCGGCATTCGCATGCCAGCATCAGCCTTGGTTCTGAGGGGTGTTCCCGTAGAAGATTCCAGCGACAACCAATATCAAGCCAGCGAGGGGCAAAACGAACGGAACCATTCCCTAGGGATCCACGAAGGATTTAAGAGGAACACGATGTGAGCGGATCGCCTTGGCAAATATCACTTTTGAAAGTGCATGGCGCGGTTTCTCCTGCGGGGGATTGGTGGCGCAATCCTGATTCGGCATGGCGCGGAGTCTGGCTGAATCAGTCAGTCGCTTACTGCAACAGGACGGAACCACATCACCGAGCGATAAGTAATGCGGTTCCGCCACCGGTAGCCCTGCATTCATAACCACCGGCTCTTCGTTCATATCCCTGGCAATTGCCGGAATTACGCATCACTTACTACAGAACGCAATCCTTTAAATAGGCCTTCTCCAAGCCCTAACCAAAAGCAGGGGCATAGAAGTATGGGGTGGAGGATTGACGACCCTGCTAAGAAAGGTCGTCAACGCTGAGTTTCCCCACTCAGGCTCCACCGAGTCAAAGATGGCTCAAAAGAACTGACGAGTCAGTGCTTTGGCTGAAATCTGAGGAGATATGGCTATCGCCGGGACAGATTGTGTTTTTTGGGTGAATGTTTCTAGACAATCCTCATCAGGGTCGAATTCGACAGCAGTTGGGCAGCAGAGATGCAAGCCATGGCCGAGCGCAGCCGTTTGCATTCGGACTGCAGCGACTTTGTACCCACGGGAACGGATCAGCGTCTAGGGCCTTAGGCCGTTGCTTTGACGACGAAAGCCATAACAAGGACTGCAATCGCAACGGTTCCACTGAAGTAAGCAACGTTCGTGTGGAGTCCTTTCATGCAGCCTCTGTGGTTTCAATGAGTCTGCTGTTTTTTCTCTCGCCGGTGGCTAAGGCTTAATGCCTAAATCCTCCTCAAAGAGGAAGACCGCCCTTCCCGATGGAAAGACGGCCTAGCTCGGTCGTTTGTGCATGTTGAACCCGTGAGTTGTTCAGGGGTTGAGAAGCCAGCCCACCTACGACAGGAATGGGGTGACCTCTCCTATTGCTCGCTTCCGACACCCCCGCTTTCCAAAGACAGGGGCCATGCCGCATGCCATTGCTGGCGAGAGGCGAAGTGTCGGGCTCTTCAAGCGTCTGGGGCCAAGGTTCCAGGTGGTGGACTCTCTGACTCTGGTGAGTGCCCCCCGACGAGACGGTGCCGGGATTTAGGGCAAGCCCATGGATGGTGAGAAAGCTTGTGGAGCAGTGGCTTGAAAAGTCAGGCGACTTCTGCGTTTTGCTGTGGTGGAGTGTCGGCCGTCATGGGCTCCTCCTATCTCAATGAACACACTCTCGTCAGCGGTGCAAGGTCTGGCAATCAGCTGTCGTGCTCATTGCCTTCTGAGGCTGATCGACCGATTGTGGGGGTGGCGTGCCAAGCCCAGTTTCCGGTCAACACTGACGAGGCAGATAAGTCGTCAGACTGCACGCCATGCCGCGCATGGACGACGCCACAAATACAAATACCCCGACAGAGAAACCGGTCGCCCAGGGATGCCTGGTGAGCCTTGTAGCCATCGTGTTGTCCCAGAACAATCCTTGAACAAAGACGGGAAGATTTATTGCTCCCAATCATGTGCTGTTGGTCTTGACAGGAATAACAAATTTTGCTTCCTCTATGGCTATAGCCAATTATTCGCAGCAGCCGCCTTGATGCAAGGGGATCACTGTTACGTCGTTGACGACATTTGAATCAATCAGTACCCGTACTTGTACGCCACCATTGGGTTCTTGGCCTAATTCCACAGCTAGGCCAACAAGTTCTTCACCGTCAGGTTGCGTGTAGCTCAACAGCTCAACCCGTGCAGGTTCTTTGGGAATGGACATCAGCATCTCTAAAAGCAGTTCAACGCTGGTCTGACTCCCTGCATCGTCAGAAGGGAGTCAGTGGTGTACCAGCGCCCAATGGCTGTGGATCCATTGGATGGAGGTCTTGGGGACTCCGGAGCCAACATGAATGCTGCCAAGGGGACAGCACCGTGCAAATGAGTCACTGACAGCGATCAAATGAGTCGTAGGAGAGTTGTGGCGCTCTTCACCACCAATCCAGTGACCATTAAAAAACCCCATCTTTCGACGGGGTGAAGCGTGAATGAAAAACGTGCATTCAACCCATTTCTCTTCCCCACAGGAATCAATGGAGCCCAGCCAACTTGCTTACACCAGTCATACTTTCACCTCACGGAAGTTGGTGGAGTAAGGGAAGCGATAGCCAAGCTCCATCTCCTCCAGCTGTTCTTCAGCCAGATAAAGGCTGCGGGTGAAGAAGCACAAATTCTCGCTATTACACACCAAAAATTTACCGTCGTCGATTCTTTGAATGGACGAACCTCGCGGGGTCTGAGCAATCAGATCTTCTGAAGCCATTGAACTTGCCAAGAAAGCCCCTTCGTCATGGCTTTAATCATCAAAGCCATGGCGTTACAACGCTCACAGTTCGAGAATTTTCCAGCCTATGGAGACCAGCCCCATACGTGCGGCGAAGAGAATTCTGCGAACTATTGGTAGCAATAGATACTCAAGTTAAGCATTGAGAAGAATTTCTTAGTGTCACCAGCAAATGAGCTAAAAACAGGCTCACCGAAAATAGGCAGCATGAAGTGGCTTCTCTCAAAACTAGGGCTGTTAAGACAAGAAAAAAACACCCAAACCTTGAAGAGAGACCTCTCCTTCCTCAAAGCCTCGGCCAAGTCCAATACAATTAGTTGCGAATGGGGCCTGAGAAAGCAGACGCAGCAATTAATAAGTCAGAGCCAAGGCACGACGCTAATGATAAGAATTAGAGATGCATCAGGCGATGGAACTATTGCCAACAAATCCATTGAAATTGGACGTCATGCCACGCAAGCTCAGATCAACACCCCTTTTCCAAATGGTCTAATCCTTCTCGAGCTTGGCTACAAAACGCCGGAAGGAGATTTCATTACCCTTGAATATACATTTATAGACCTTGGACCTAAAAAATGCACGACGCCAGAACCAACGAATTGGTTTACAAATGAATCAAAGAATATCCACCAAGAGATGTACGACTTAGCGACCCGAGGAGTGACACTTGGCGGATCCGAGCGAATAAGAGTCGAACAGCAAACCACCGGCCAATAGGCATAATTATTCGAAACCGCACCATAACAACCGCGTGCACGAGGCTTTGGGAGTCAGTCAGATCCAAACCCTTTCTTGGGGGCTTTGCTGATCTGAGGCTTAGGCTTAGGCTTATTACTTTTTGACATCACAAGTGCATCATCCTTGAATATCTTACCTTCAACCCAAACCGTCAACGCATAAACAAGGATGAGCGCTGGAACAAGAACTAGCCATTCGTTCTGAAATTCGTAAGGAATTTGTCTAACACCAAATACAGTTAGATACCCTGTAGCCAGCGTGAGAATGAGGCGTCGAATGGTGCCAGAGTTCAACTCTTTCCAGCCAGATCCTTAATGCTACCAACTAGATCCAACTTCAGCATCTATCTATCTCTGATCTTATATTAATTTCATTTTCCATGAATCAACTCGTCTAAACCCTGCACATTCTTGGAATGTCATCACTAAACTCATTTCCGCCCACTTTTAATTGCTTCATCTGCTCCAAGCAGGCATTACGACTACATTCATATGGATTCAACTTGAAGTCACATTTTGAGCCTTCACTCTTTTCACTTACTGACTTAGGAGCAAATCTTCCCCAGCAAGTTAGTTATTGAGGATCTTCCACTCCATTACTGGCTTGTGCTCAGCAAGCCGCGTCAAAAGCTTCTCAGTTCTCTTCACGAGATTTTTTCACGGCTATGCCGGCTTCAACCGCTGTTCCAGCGGCCAGAGCGATTAACCCAACCAGTCCAACCAATTGGTTTTGAATGTCCTGGGCACCCTCTGCTCCTTGGCCAAGCACTGCCCCAAGCACGAACCAGGTCGTGGCCAGAGCAGATGTAATCCAGTAGGCCTTCCAGCGGCGCTGGTACAGGTACCCGGCGCCTAAACCCGGCACCACGTTCAAGGTGACGGCCACCCAGCCTGCGGATGCGGCGAGGATCTCTCTTTTGGTGGGTGCCATATCGACAGGTGTTTCTAACCATCTTTGCGGACTTCGACACCTGCCGTGCGTCGTGGCGCTCTTAACCGGGAGCGAGACCTGCTGCAGAAAAGCTGGCGCATGCGCACGGAAGAGCAACCGATGCCCCAGCTATGCGTACAGATCTGCGCACAGACTCCGACAGATCAGCTGCAATAACTAGAGAACAAGGCAGCTATGCCAAAAGCCTTGAACGCTGGCAAACAAAACAAAAACGAATCAACCTGAAACTCAGACAGTGGACTCACATACAAGACCCAGTCAAAAGACTTCCACCTCAATCACCTCCAGAGCTATCAACATCGATCGCTACACAAGGGCTGCCAATCCCACGCCATAAAGAATTCCACTGCACAGCAGACCCAGGAGCCAAGCCACGGATCGAGCGATGGGCACATTGAAGAGATAAGCACTGATGTAAGCAACACGTAGCGCTGGATGCGCCAAAGCAACAGCGACGGTGATGGACGGAAGTGTGTGTCCGTTCAAAACAGCAACAACAGCAAGCAGTGCCGCAGGTGCATGGATCGTGAAGGCTTCAAAACTGTTTTGCTGTGCCCAACTAGCACGCTTTCCCCACGCCGGAAAGCGATCAAACATGGAACGAAGAGCGGCCAGATCCTTGATTTCAAGCCTTGCGCTGAATCGAGCGATGTAGAGGAGGAGGATGCTGATCAGCAGCGTGGCGAACGACAGAACCAATGACCACAGATAAGGCGCGGCACTTGAAACATTCGATTGCGACAAATCTGACACCAACATTCACAAATCAAGTCTTCTTCAAGGCTAAAGACTTTAGGCTCAAAAGCAACTTAATTTGATGTCTCACGAAGGCTTGCGATGAACGCCGCCACGCAAATACCCCATATCACTCCTTTAACAATAATCCCATTAATATCTTCAATGGGATGATCTGGCCGAAAAGTTGCCCCACGAAGATATGCTTCTAGGTGCGCGAAGAAGGGCACGAACATTCCTCCTGCCGAATATCCCCAAGCACCAGCCAAGTAAATCGTGGACTGTGCAAGCTTCGCAGTGCATGCAGCAGCAGCAAGGATCAGCAAAACCCCCGACCCATAATCCTCAAGCATCGTTGTTGCATTGATCGCAAAGTAATCAAGGCCTCGACGTGCTGTTTCTCCAAGAATAAATATTGTCCCCATGGCGTAGGCCATGGCCTGAGTGCCCTTCATGCATTCATTTGATTCAAATTTCATTCTGAGGGCTGATGCCGAATTGTGCATGCAGCTCACGTTGCACAGCTGCATTGTGCGAGAACAATCCGATCGTTCCCTGAACTAGAGACCCAAAGTTGTTCATCACCTGAGGGGGAGACTCACTGAAGAGGAATGGATTCAGGAGCTGCTGCGCCAACGCAGCAACCAGTCCTGCCCCAGCGGCTCGCACTGGTGCCATCCCCCCTGAAGCACCTCATCCATGGCGCTGAAGTCAAGATCTCCCAGGGGGGTGCGAGCTGCTACGCCCCCCATCAGCTTCGGTGCCAACACCGCCGCAATCTCCTGCACACAGCCCTGTCGGATCGCCGCGGCTGCCAACTCGGGGCCGCATTCCCACAGAACCTGGTTAAAACCGCGCTGCGCCAGCGCCTCCATTAGCTGCAACGGATCACAGACCGAAAGCCCAAGCCCCTCAGGGCCGGATGGCAGACGTTGGGGATCAGCATCGGGCCCGTGAGCCACCAGGGTCGGCGCCACCGCGGTGTCCCAGAGCTGCGCCTGATCCGGTAAATCCAAACTGCGGCTCAGCACCACCCGCAGCGGTTCCGGTGAACGCCTGCCCCGGCTGGTGAGCAGCGGATCATCGACGCGAACCGTGCCGCCCCCCACGATCACAGCATCCATGCCACTGCGCAGCTGATGCACCCAATCACGCGCCAGTGAGCCGCTGATCCATTGGCTAGCGCCATTGGGCAAGGCGGTGCGGCCATCCAGGCTCATGGCCCACTTCAGAATTCCGAAAGGCCTGCCGGTACGTACGCGATGCAGGAAAGCCCTGTTCTGCTGCAGGGCCTCGTCGCGCAGCACTCCGCTGATCACCTCCAGGCCAGCCTCACGCAGCTGGCGAATCCCCCCCCCATCCACACGAGGGTCTGGATCCTCAAGAGCAACCACAACACGACGGATACCGGCTTGCACCACCGCCTCACTGCAGGGGGGAGTGCGGCCGTGATGGCAGCAAGGTTCCAAGGTCACCACAAGGGTCCCTCCACGGGCCGCAGCGCCGGCTTGCAGCAGGGCACCCACCTCGGCATGGGCATCACCGGCCCGCGCATGAAACCCCTCGCCGACGAGACGCCCATCCCGATCCAGAACCACAGCCCCCACCAGGGGATTGGGGCTGGTGTGACCTTGGGCAAGGGCAGCCAGGGCCAGCGCCCGCCGCATCCAGATCTCCCACATCAGCTGAGGGGAAGTTCCTGCAGCGAGCGCCATTCACCAACGACGTAGGGAGGTACGGGCAACTCGGTGAAGACTCCCGTCAACGCCAAGCGAAGCGGCCGGTTGTTGCTGAGATCGTTCAGCAAGGGATCGAGGGCAAATTCAGCCGCCGCCTCACGACCATCCGTGGCCAGAACCGGATTGGCCATGGTGATGTCATCCAACAGCCATTCGCGTCGACCCGCCAGCACCTGAAGACCCACCGGGTGATCCAGACGCAATCTTCCGGGATAGCCCACAACGCGCAAGACAACTGGCTGACCAGGAGGCCCCTCGCGATAGGCCACCGCCTGCCAGCTGTCGTAATCGAGATCCCGCAGGCTCTCCAGAGAGCGCACCATGGCGACGCCGGTCTCACTCTCGTGTTGGTGAACCTGGGCCCAGGCCATCCCTGGCGTGAGCAACAACAGCCCAAGAGCGGCCATCAGACAACACAGGAGACGGCGCATACCGGAAAAATCAGTCAGAGAATTCTCACAACAAATCATCCCAATAGGTGAGTTTGACCAACAATTGACCGATGAAGCTCGACTTCAACTCAGCTCGGGGCCTCGGCGCGACCCTCCGAACACTCGGCTTTGAGATTGATGTGGCTCAATTGAGCCAGGGCGCTCTCGATGGAGTCTTCCACCTGGGTGGTTCGCGGCAGCTGCCGGTCTTGTCGATCCAGACCAATCAAGACCTAGTGCTTCACGGCAACAGGCGCTCGGGGATGCTGCCCATCAGCTTGAACACCACCGATCAGCAGCCGGTGGTTCGTGGCGAGGAAACTCATCCGGGCTCCCTTCATGGTTTTCATGCAGGCCTGACAGACACTTTTTTTCTGCTTCCCTCAGGGGCTCACATCCAGGTGGCGCTCGTCTCGCAGACAAGGCTTGAACAGCTCGCCACCACCACCGGCGACCACCAAGTGCTTGAGGTCATCCATGGTTCCAATTCCGCCAACCTCCACCCCCCAACGGTTTCAAGAAATCAGCGCGTTAATCCAGGACCAACTGATGGGAGTGGCCCAGGAGGATCTGGTCGAGGTCGCGATGCTTGAAGCCTTGACACCGCATGAGCTGAAGGGAACAGCGAGTGGTGAACTCGGCGTGGGGACCGCCCTAATGAAGGATCTGGTCAGATGGGGGTTCGAAAACAGCCGCCAGGCCATCACGCTTGATGATCTAAGCGCAACGATCTTTGCCTCACGCTCCTCCATCGTTCAGCACTGTCGTCAGACCTTCGGCATCGGTCCCATGGCGCTGCTCAAACAGATCCGGCTCGCTCAGGTGCAACACGCCCTGGGAGAGCCGGACGTGCAACACGCCATCTGCTGTCGAACGGTGCAAGAGGTTGCCTCCCATTACGGCTTTCAAAGTCGCAATCACTTCGCTCGGGATTACCGCAACCAATTCGGAGAATCCCCAAGAGCGACACTTCAACGGGCATCCGATCCGGGGATTGGACTCCAGTCGGTCTCGGTCGCCCAGAGTCCCCAGATCGCCATGGCCCGGAGGTAATGACAGGCCCGGTAGGTGTTCACAGCAGTGATGGCTTCAGGGGTGCGGAACTGCAAGCCGCCGGAATACACCTGCTCGACCACCGCGGAGCAGATGGCTTCCGCCGTCTGCTTCTCGCCCATCAATCGGTAGTAGCTGGCAATCCCGAAGTTGATCCCCGTCCACACCTCCAGGGGGTGGGTGCCATTGGGATCCAACGGAGTGCCATCCCGGCGTAAGCCGTTGGCTACACCAAGGGATCCGCCATCAAAGGCCTCGAAACACGCCTCTTTGACGGCCTTCAACGTGCTGCGACTGTTGCTGTCACTCACCACCGGCGGAAGACCTAACAAGCGTGCATAGAAATCTCCGCAAAGCTGATCGGCCATGACCACCGGCGTGCCGCTCTCGGCATCGATGTCGTAGTACTCGCCGTTCCAGAGCAACTTGTCGAAGTTGCCACGGGATTGCTCCAACCAACCGCTGAATTCCTTCTGCTCGGCTGAGGTATCAAGACCTGTCTTGAGCTGCAGAGTCTGGGCAATGGCAAGAGCAGCCTCGAGAGCCGCGATCCAGAGGGCACCGCAATAGGCACTCACCCCCTTCAGAGGCCAGTCATCGAAGGTCTGATCTGGAGCACCGCCGTTGTCGGGCAAGCCATCATCGTTGACGTCGAAGGTCTTGAGGTAGCGGAGGGCCTCGACAGCCGCCGGCCAGCAGTCGGCCAAGAAACGAATGTCTTCACCGCTGGGCGCCAGCTTGAACGTGCGCCAAACCTGCAGAACAAAATCACTGCCGAGATCTTTCCAGAGGTTGCAGTCCTGATAAGCGGTGTAGTTGGTTGCATCCCAGGGAATCTCGTTGGGAGCCCCCAGATCATGGGGCGTGGCTCCCTTCACCTTGCGGTCTGCCTCCACCCGGCCTTTGCCCTGGGTGAAATACCAACCGATCGGCCGCTGCGTGGCATCCGCCGCCGGAATCGCCCGGGCAAAACTGCGCAACACGGCCTTGTCGAGCTCGGGCCAGAGCTGCAGCAACGCAAAGGATCCGTAGAGACGAACATCAAGACTCTCGTACCAGGCGTAGTCGAGGCACTCCAGAACGCCGAAGCGGCCGTGGGGGTCATCGGCTGAAGCCGCGCTCCAGAGACTTCCGCCACTGCAGAGGTCGTAGAGCTCATTGAACAGAGCCATCCGCAGCGGTTCCGGCAGGTCCTTGCGTTGCAGCACCGGCTGCTGCCAGGCCTCAATCTGCTGGCGCCACGTCTGCCAGTCGCGCAGCGCTTCAGCCGCAATGGCAACCGCCTGATTGCCATCAGCACCGAAAAAGTCGGTATAGCGGCGCAGAGCTTGGCTGCCGGTTGCAAAAGCCGTCACGGGAAGATCCCAGCTAATCACCACCGGGATCTCGATGCTCTGCCCGGGAGCCAGCTGACACTGCACCGCCAGAGCCGCGCTAAGGGGATCATCGGATCCACTGCGTCGATCGTTGTTGCTCTCGGGGATGGAGCCATCGGCACTGAAGCTGTCCCACAACTCACGGCCATCGCCGCTGGGATTCCATCGGCTACAGCGCTGGACGGTCACACCAGGCTGCTCGGCCGTGGCGATGCACCACTGCCCCTCGCCTTCGGCGACGGGGGGTTTGGAGACGTTGCCCTCCAGCACCACCCCCTTGAGGGAGCCATCCTCAACGCAACGATTGCGCTGACCGTTGGTCATGCCGATGGCCGGGGCGTAATTGTGCTCGGGGCTTCCGTCATCGCGGAAGTGAACCTCGGCCGAGGCATCGGTGTTGGTGAACCAGCCCGTGGTGTTGCGCCAACTCAACAACAACGACAAATCCAGAGGCTGGTCGGTGGGATTGCGCAGCGTCCAGACGAACACCGCGACCGGATAACTGGTGCGCTGATAGTCCCCAGGCAGGATCGGACTGAAGGCCTCACATCGCACCTCGGCGTCATAAACGCCCTCGTAGCTGGTCCAACTCAGCGGGTAACGGGCGGCGTAGGTGCCGGTGCTGCGTTCCGGCGTGCTGGCCGGATACCACTCCCAAGCCTTTAGGGGCTGGCCAGCCTCCGGACGCGACGCATCCTGATGGGGCTGAACCGCCAGGGCATGAGCCCGCTTGCCCCGACCATTCTCCTCAAACAGAGCGAACTGGCAGTCGGGCAGCACCCCAAACCAGTGCTCACCACCATCGAGGTGCCAGAGGTTGATGTTGCCGTCGGGGGCACGACCGAAGCAGCCCGCCCCGAAGCCCCCAAGCGGCATGCCGTGGTTGGGGCCGTCATCGAGGTTGCTGGCGTAGCGAACCGTGTAGGGCTTATCCCAGCCCAGGCCGAAGGGATGGCTCCAGCAGGCCTCCGGTGGTTGCCAATTGGAGGTTTTGGCGCCGCGGCCCAGCAGGGAGTTCAGAGCGGACCAACCGAACGAAGCCATGCAGGGGCCGAGAGTCGCCCCAGATTGCCAGGTTTACCGCGATCAGCCAGCGGTTCAGATCAGCCCGTGGACAAGGATGATGGATTGTCCTCGGCGTCGAGCAGGGCATCCAGCGTGACCGCCGTGCGAACCAATGATTGGTAACGCTGGAGGCTGCGCCGGTTCTGATCCAGCCAACGACCGGGGGCCGCCCCCTCTAGGTCGGGCTGATCAGGATCGAGCAAGGGGAGATCGTCCTCCCGCGCAATCAGGGCGATCACAAGTTCATGCAAACGCTGACGGCGATCGTGGGATGGGGTCATGCCACCTCCATCAAGTCGTGCAGGCGCTGTTGCGCTTCAACGGGCAGGGTCACAGGATCGGCGATGTAGCTCCGAGCTTGGGCAATCCGAGCCTGAATCGGTGCCTCCGCCACGAACCAACTGCTGAGCCCAAGTTCGTCATAAATCCGCTTCACCGCCGCAAGGGGTTGGCTGACCAGCGCGTCGTAGGGCAGCTCAATCAACTGACCCTGAGGGATCCGATGCCGAGACGCCTCAAAGGCCTGGAGTAGCTGGCGATGGGCCGCCACCGTTTCCTCCACCTGGGTCACGGCATCGGGCACGGGCTGGAGCCCCACCAAGCCACCCAATCGCTGCTTCACCTGAACCAGCGAACGGATCGAAGCCTGCGGATCACGAGACAGCACCACGAACCGCGCCTTGGGGAAATGCCGCAGCACCAGCTCCACCCGGGCGGAATGAGCACTGTTCTTGATCAACAGACCAGTCTTGCCCTGGCCGTCGTGGAGCCAGGTGAGCTTGGTGAAGAGCAGCCACTCTCGCTCAAACGCACGGGACAACCCCAGAACGTTGCGACGGAAAAACCATGTGTAGGCCTGTGGGAAAGCTATCCCCGCCATGTTGGTGTCCATGGTGAGTCGTGCCAGACCGACCTCATCTTCCTGGGGATCGTCCGGTCCCCAGGGCACCGCATCGATCGGCCGCTGCCGCGTCATGAACGCTTTGAGTACCGAACGAATCCAGGGTTTGAGCAGCAACGCCACCTGCGGCGCCATGGTGAGGCAATTGCGTGCCGTCGCCAGCGTGGGATCAGAGGCCAGCAACTGATGCAGATACGTCGTGCCACTGCGCCAGTGACCAATCACCACAATCGGATCATCCGGGAGCTCAGCCTTGTGCAAACGACGTGCAAAAAGCCATGACTGCACCCAAGCCAGGGGCTCAACCATCAGCCCACTGATCCCCATCACCAAGCTCACCCTCCAGCAGGAGAGTGCCGGGCGACGAAGCTGCAAGCCTCGAAGCAGCACCGCAGGGCGGACGAACCCTCCAGCAACCAAGCGATCCCACAGCAGGTCTCCCCGTGCCATAGCCCCACAAACCCTGACACCAGAATGACGGGATGATCGATGTGATCGGTACCGACGCGGGGGCTCCAGCCTCGCTGCCCGCTCCACAGCAGAAGCTGCTGCGGACTGCCGCGCTGATTGCTGCGCCACAACGGTTGCAAGCCGCTGTGAGGGAGTGGCTGGGGGACGACCTGCAGGAACTGATCAGCAGCGACGACCCGCGGGCTCTCGTGGGCAGCCTGCAATCAAGACCGGCGGCACAACCTGTGGTGGTGCTCGCCAGCGGAGATCCGCTCTGGTTCGGCCTAGGGCGCATCCTTTGCGACCGCATCGGTGCGGAGCGGCTTCGGTTTCATCCCGCCCCCACATCGCTGCAACTGGCCTTCGCCCGCATCGGTCGCCCCTGGCAGGACGCCGACTGGGTCAGTCTGCATGGACGGGACCCCGAGATCCTGGCCAGCGCCTTGCAAAAACGACCGGCGGCCGTGGCGGTATTGACGGACCCCAACCAGGGTGGCGCTAGCACCGTGCAGCACATGTTGCGCAGCAGCGGCCTTGAAGCCAGCACAGACCTGTGGCTCTGCGAAAACCTCGGGCATGCCGATGAGCGGGTGCAGCAGATCGCCCCAGGCACGGCCCTGCCGGAGGATCTGCATCCGCTGCTGATTGCACTGCTAATCGCACGGGAACCCGCCGTGCCGGATCTGCATGAGCTGCCGTTGTTCGGGCTCGATGACGGGCTCTACCTGCAGCACAGCGATCACCCCGGACTGATGACCAAGCGGGAGGTGCGCGTCCAACTGCTGGCCGAACTCGCCTTGCCTGAGCACGGCGTGCTCTGGGATCTGGGGGCGGGTACCGGCAGCGTCGGACTGGAAGCTCTGCGCCTGCGCCCACGGCTGCAACTGCTGGCAGTGGAACGGCGCGCCGGTGGCGCTCAACTGATCCAGCGCAATGCGCAACGGCTCGGGGTCAGCCCCGCAGCAGTGCTGGAAGCAGACGCCATGCAGGTCATGAATGGCGCCCTTCCCAAGGAGCTCAGCCATCCAGATCGTGTTCTGCTCGGAGGCGGAGGGGCGCAACGGGAGCGCTTGCTGCAGCTGGTTGTGGAGCGTCTGCGGTCTGGAGGCGTTGTCGTGATTCCCCTGGCCAGCCTGGAGGCGTTAGCCAGCGTTCGGCCCCTGCTCGAGAACGCCGGGTTAGCGGTGCGCGTGCAACAGCTGCAGGCCTGGCGAGGACAACCACTAGGGGACGGCACACGCCTGGCTCCGATGAACCCAACCTTGATCGTGACTGGAACGAAGCGGAGCTGAAACAGCCTCAGTCCGAAGACATAACGGCTCAATCTGAACCGGATCTCCGATGTCAATCCCAAGGCGTTGAGCCTCCCCCGCACCGATTTCGATCACCGCATCGACAAAATCGGCTCGTCCGTTGCCATCCGCATCTGCGGAATAGGACCGACAAGGCAATGCAGCGCAAGCTGGAACAGCGCGGACCAGATCGAGCACGCGACCGTCTCGAACAAAGATCATGTCGAGAGGCGCGATTGTGTTGAACATCCAGAAACGCTGCGGCTGCGGGGTGGAAAAGGGGAACCACATCCCACGCAAGGGAGGCAGGGCAGGCCGCCGCATCAACCCCAGCCGCTGTTGTTCAGGACCGCGGGCCACCTCGAGATCGATGCAGCGCTGGTTCTCCACACACCAGCGGGCGGCAATCGGCAGCCACTGTGGGGGCGGCTCAGGGGGCAGAGCATCCATGACCGCTCAAGCCTCCGGCAACACCTGGCCAAGGCAGTAGCCCCGGCCGCGCACGGTGTGCAGCAGACGGCGCTCACCGCCGGCCTCCAGCTTCTGGCGCAGATAACGCACGTACACCTCAACGACATTGCTGCTGGACCGCTCCCCTTGCCAGACCTCCCGGAGCAACGCGTCGCGACTCAATACCTGGCCCCGCCGCCGCAACAGCACCTGCAGAAGCATGAATTCACGGGCCGTCAACGCCACCACACGCTCTCCCCGGCGCACCGTTCGCGTGGTGGGATCAACGCTGAGATCATCGATCTGAAGCAGCACCGGTCGCTGACCCGACCGCTGCTGGATCGTGCGGTGCAGGCGCAGACGCAGCAGCAGATCGCTGGGCCCGATCTCCGACAGCCAGAAATCGTCCGCGCCGGTTCCAAGGCAGGCGGCGCGCGCTTCAACGCTGTCGCGTTCCAGATCCAGCAGGATCGGCATGGCCCCGAAACGGTTGCGCAGATCCTGAATCAAAGCGGCCTGATCGGCCGCCAGCACGGCAGCCACAGGGGATTCACCCGGTTCAGGGGCATGGGCCGAAGGCCCGGCAGTGAGCCAGTCGAGGGTGGCGTAGCCGGATGCAGCCAGACGGGGCGCCAGGGATATCGCCGACGGGCCTGCCAACAGCAACAGGGGATCAGCGTTCATTCCCGCTCAGGTTTAGCGATGTGGGGCAGACCCCAACCCAGTTTGTTGCGCAGCACCTGGAAGAACTCGTGGTCGGCGAGGCGCACAAAGCGCACGGGATGGTCGCTGCGACGGATTAGCACCCGATCTTCCGGCCAGACATAGCAACCTGCACTGCCGTCCACCACCATCATCAGGCGCTCCGGCGTGGCGGGAAACACAGTGACGGGCTCACGGTCGCTGAACACCAAGGCGCGGGACGCCAGGGAATGGGGCGCGATCGGGGTGAGTTGCAGCACCGGACAATCGGGCGTGATCACAGGCCCACCAGAGCTGAGGGCATAGGCCGTGGATCCCGTCGGCGTGGAGAGGATCACACCATCGGCAGCGATGTCCACTGGGGCATGGCGGCCAATGGCGATCTCGAAGTGACACATGCTCGTAAGCGGCTCACGGTGCAGTGCCATCTCGTTGAGAGAAAGCGCCTCCCAACGGCGTTGATCGCCCCGCATCACACTCACCACGAGGTTGCTGCGTTCCTCGATCGTCCATTGCTGGGTAAGCACCACGTCGAGGGCCCGGTCCAGATCATCGAGATAGGCCTCCGCCAGGAATCCCAGATGACCGGTGTTGATCGTGAGAATTGGGATCCCTATAGGTGCGGTCTGACGCGCTGCGGAGAGAACCGTGCCGTCACCACCAAGCACGATGGCCAACACCATCGATTGGTCGAAGCCCTGAGGCACGCAGGCGCTGTAGCCCCGAAGCCGCAGGTGCTGATCGGGGTTAGCAAAGCCCACCATCCCCCCGGAGCTGCTGGCCCGCTCCACGGAATGGCCGGCTGCCTCTAGGCGCTGCTGAATCGTGTCCGCCGTCTGCACCGCCAGCGGCTTGCCGTCATTGACGATCAGTCCAATGCGGGGCACTGACCGCCTCAGATGCAGAACGAGATCACTTTATGAGCCTTGGCGGAAACGGAATCAGGCTGGGCTGCATTCGACACAGAGGCCCTCCGTGGGGCGGTACAGGGCCTGGGACGATTCGAGCGTTTTTATTTGTCGGCCAACAAAAAACCTCTAATTTTGATGGGATTTCTACCCAGATCGGCATGCGTCGCCTTCTTCTCCCGCTCGCTTTTGCCATCCCTGCACTGTTCAGTACAGGTGCTCAAGCGTCGGAAGATCTGGCTTGGTCTTACACCCCTTGGGTGACTCAAGACTTGCTTGCTCAAGCCGAGGGTGATGAGACTGCTTCAGAGGGAGAGGACGATGACAACGACTGGCGGCTTTACCTCGATCTCTACGGATTTCTACCGCACGAGAATGAAGGGACTATCAAGCTGGATGGAAACACCAACAAGGGCAATTTGAGTCTTAGCGACATTCTTGAGAATGTTTCCAGCATTGCGACAGTTCGTGCAGGTGTGGAACGAGGGCGCTGGGGCCTGCAAACGGGCATTTTTCACGGAGCTGTTGACTTCAACGACAGTGGATCGAAATATGTAACGCGTGATCACTCACGCGTCCGGAAACTCACCGGCGACAAAGTGACGCGCAAACTCACCCTCAAAGGTGATGTCGAAGGAGATTTTCACCTCGACCAAACCTTGATCGATCTCGCTGTGCGCTACCGCGCGGGTGATGTTCAGCGACCAAAAATGGACCAAGGAAGCTTCAGCTTTGTTGGCTTCGCAGGAGCACGCCTCGTGGATGGCACCATCAAAACCGATATCGACGTTGAGTTGTCTGCGTCCTACGAGGGCCCAATCGTTAAGGCTGAACGCTCCAAGAAGCAAAGCTTTGGCGATTCCTGGTCACACACCTGGGTGCAGCCATTGATCGGAATGTACGCCACTTATGCCTTCAGCCCTGACTGGCAAGCTTTTATGTATGCGGACGCCGCTGGTTTCGGTCTGGCCGGTGAAAAGGATCTCAGCGGGAACGCACAAGCAGGCATCGCCTACGCAGTCGGAAATTCAACCCAGATTTCGCTGTCGTACAAAGTCTTCGGCCTGGAATATTCAGCCTACGGCAATGACAACGGATACAAGACCTTCTCCCACGGACCCAACATTGGCATTCGCTTCCTCTTTGACTGAGACTGAACAAGAATCGGGATATGACTCCATCGCATCCCGATTCTTGTTTGGGTCATTTCAATGAGAAAGCTTCAGATGAATACTCAACGGTTGTCTTGTCTGATTGAACTTGCAACAGGAACAGCATTGCTGCTGACGCCTGGGCTGGCGATGACGCTGATCGTTGGATCATCCCTTCCCAACGGCGGGAATCAGATGGCCCAACTGTTTGGAGCCGCAATCATCTGTCTCGGGTTGTCCTGTTGGTCCAACAACCAATCGTCAGGCCAAGGTCTGAGGCCAAGCATTGGACTGACGATGTACAACATCATCAGCGGCCTCCTGCTGGCTATTTTCGCTTTCTCAGGCGATGCAAGGGCCTCTGTTGCACTCCCTGCAGCCCTGCTTCACATCGCACTTGGCGTCGTTCTACTCAGGAGAGAACTCAAGGGCCGGCATTCATACCAGCCCTAACGGTCGGCAGCGCAGCGAAAACCCATGTGACAGGTTGCTGTGTCCAGCGTTTGGCCCATCAAGGCAGAGGGCCGAAACCGATGGCAGTAATTGTCGGCGCAAAGAAATGAACCGCCCTTGATGACACGTCGTTCCTGCTCACCTTCAGGAACCGCGTACGGCGTTGACGTCCACTCCCAGACGTTCCCGCAAACGTCAACAAGTCCGTAGCCGTTGGCAGGGAAGCTTCCAACGGGTGATGTCCAAAACCAACCATCGGTCTCTTGGTTGTTCCAAGGGAAAGGGCCCTGCCAGACATTGGCCAGCCAACGACCATCAGGAGTCTTGTCGGCACCCCAGGCGTAGTCCTGATCCACCAAACCACCACGCGCCGCAACCTCCCACTCGTCTGCCATAGGCAACCGTTTGCCGGCCCAATCGGCATAAGCAAGGGCGTCCTCGAAGGCGACGTGGACAACGGGATGCTGCATCAATCCGTCGAGGTTGGTGTCAGGCCCCTGGGGATGGCGCCAGTCAGCACCAGCAATGAGCGCCCACCAGGAAAGAGGTTCACTGCGATCCACCGTTGGGGGCGGCGGCAGGAAAACAACAGACTCGGGGATCTGCTCTTCAGGCGGAAGATCCGGATACAGCGTTGGATCAGGAGGACGCTCCGAAACCGTTTTGTAGCCGGTGACGTCCACGAATTGCAGAAACTCTGCGTTGGTGACCGGTGCATGATCGATCTGAAATGAATCAATCGACACCTGTCGGATGGGAGCCTCCTCGGGGTAAAAGCGATCGGAGCCAACTTGATAGTCACCGGCCGGGATGGCGATCATTCCATCCCGGCAATTCGACATCGAACTAGACACGATCAGCCTTGCTTGGCATCAGTGTCTTTGGGGTAGATCTGAAGTGTCACCTTGTCGATCTGGCCGCCATAGGCGCTGTAACGACGGGGCCCGATGGTCTTGATGGTGACCGCTGAGCCACGGTCGAGACCAACATCAGCACCTTCATCAATGGAGAAACGCGATGCAATCGTCTTCTCCAGGCGGCCTTCAGCGACAACCTGGCCGTTAAGTTTCAAGCGAAGATCAGCTCCCTTTCCAGCGCCACCGCCGTCGTAGTCGAGTTCGAAACGAATTTCGGATTTACCGGCGGGCAATGGCTTTTTGCTCGTCAGAGTGATCAGCTCTCCCATGTAGTTATAGGTATAGGAGGGCTTGTTGTTTTGAACATAAAGCGACCATCCACCAAATCGACCACCCTGGGAGAAGATCACGCCATCTTCTTCGCCACCTTTCACATCAACAAAGGCCGTAACACTGTTCGACACGTTCTTAACATTGAGAATCGAGTCTTCGACCATGTTCCAGGCATAGGGATACAAATCCATGGAAGTCCGATCACCCAAAAGTGTCGGCCGGCCAGCAACAGAAGGGACTAGGCGCTCAAGGAGACGATCATCAAGGGGCAGCACCTGATTTTCAATCGCCTCTTCCATGAACTTCTTCTTCATGGCTTCAAGGCGTTCCGGCTCCTGATCAGCAAGATTATTCGAGAGACTGAAATCCTTGGTGGTGTCGTACAACTCCCAACCATCATCTGCCGCAACCGTATTCATTCTTTCAGGCGCCATCCAGGGATACATGATTGTTGCCCGCGCCATCCAGCCGTTGTGATAAATGCCTCGGTTGCCGATGATCTCGAAATACTGCGTGTTGTGCTTTTCTTTGGCATCCGGGTTGTCGAACGTATAGATCAGGCTGGTTCCCTGCATGGGAATCTGTGGGATGCCATTGATTGTCTTGGGCATTGGCAAATTGGCGGCCTCAAGGATCGTTGGTGCCACGTCATTCACATGAGAGAACTGCGTCCGAATACCACCAGCTTTATTGATGCGCTCGGGCCAATGAATGACCGTTCCGTTGCGGGTGCCACCGAAATCGCCAGCAACCTGCTTGGAGAGAGCAAAGGGTGAATTGAAAGCGATTGCCCAAGCCATGTGATACATGGGATAGGTGGTTGGACCACCCCATTCATCGAGCTTGGCCTCCTGTTCGTCTGGCGTTTCTCCAACACCGTTGAGGTAATGGTTCCAGTTCCAATGACCAGTCCGATCCCCCTCAACACTGGCACCGTTATCACCAGTGATGTAAATCACCAAAGTGTTATCGAGCTCGCCGAGCTCGTCGATCGCCTGGATCAGACGGCCAGCTTCATAATCAGAGTATTCCGTGAAAGCAGCAAAAACCTCGGCTTGACGCGCATAGATTTTTTGCTGTTGCGGCGTGAGGCTGTCCCATTTGGGAATACTGTCTGGCGCCTTGGCCATCTGAGTGCCTTCGGGAACGATCCCTGCCTTGATCTGATTCTGAAGATTGCGCTCTCGAAGCACATCCCAGCCTTCGTCGAACTTGCCTTTGTACTTGGCAATCCATTCCTTGCTCACATGGTGAGGGGAGTGAGAACCGGCGGATGAGTAATAGATGAAAAATGGTTTATCTGGCTTGATCGCTTTCTGCTGCCGCATCCAACCGATCGCCTGATCGGTCATGTCTTCAGTGAAGTGGTAACCCTCTTTCTGAGGTGCATCGACAACGGTAACGCCATCATGAATCGTGGGTTCCCACATGTTGTCTTCGGCTCCGACAAAGCCGTAGAACTTCTCAAAGCCCTGCCGCGTTGGCCAACGGGTTTGAGGACCGGCTGCTGTTGTCTCACGGCCTGGCGTTTCATGCCACTTACCGAAGGCAGCTGTGTTGTAACCATTCAGTCGCAGGATTTCTGCAACAGGCACCGCATAATCCGGCACCACAGTGGAGTTACCTGCATATCCAGTTGCAACTTCTGGAATCGATCCTGTATTAACTTTGTGATGATTACGGCCGGATTTCAACGCCGCGCGGGTTGGAGCACAAAGGGCTGTGGTGTGAAATTTGTTGTAGCGAAGTCCATTGTTGGCGAGCTTTTCCGCCGTCGGCATGTTCACCGCACCACCAAAGGCTGAGGGTGCGGCATAGCCCACATCATCAAGAAGGATGATCACCACATTGGGGGCATCAGCTGGTGCTGTGACCTCCCACTGGGGAGGCAAAGGCACCTCTGAAGGAAGAACCTTGGTGACCTTTTCAGGCCTTGGCTCAGCGATCGGCAGCTTCGTGCGATCAAACTGAGCGCTGTTGGCCTTGTTTTGAATCCCGAGTTGAGTTGAGCAGGCAGCAAGAGCAAGAATGCCACCTCCCAAAGCAATCTGACGGAGTTTCATAAACCGAGAAACCAAGTAGTTCGTTATTTCACGCTAGCCATGCCAAAACGTACGAACTAAAAATTGATGGTTGAAATACACGGAAAATTCCGAATAAGTCCTTTTCGTACCAACAAGGCTGTTGTCATCCCTGAAGACTCTTGGCAATGCCCACCGCTGCTGAGGAACCGCTGGCGATAGCTCCCTCAATAAAGCCACGCCAGGCTTGGGCATGGTCGCCAGAGGCAAACACAAGATGGCCCTCCTGTTGAGGCAGGGCATTGGCAAACCTTGCGATCGTGCCGGGCCGATACGTGCACCAGGATCCCTGGGACAAAGCATCGTCCCCCCAGTCGTGACCAAAGGTCGACAGCAGCTTGACGCCTGGAAGGAATTCTTCGAGAACAACTTGCCATTTATCAACGGACTTATCCAAAGCACCGGGTTCGAGGCTGAATCCAGCAAGAACGGAGTGTTGTTCGCCGCGCTTGTAGGTGAAGCTGCCGATTAGGGGGGAATCCGTTGAACGCGACAGGGTCATCACCGCACCGGGATCCCCCTCCACCTCAAAAAACACCTTGTAGCCACCACCAACATGCTTGAGGGTTGAGGCCTCTTGCTTCGCAGCAGACAACGGTGGTTCGAAGCTGACACTGTTCAGCAGATTCAACGGCACAGTGACGACCGCACGCTTGGCATGGACAACATCACCGTCGGTTGTGGTGACCACAACCCCAGCCTCCGATTGCTGAACTGAAGCAACAGACGTGTTCAGCGCCACATCGAACCCACCATCCTCAGTGATGGCATTAACCAATTCCCCCGTTCCATTGGTGAACTTGTAACGGGCGGCAGTGTCGTTAAACAATTCATAGTTCCAACCCGTCAGCGACCAACAGCGCATCATCTCCACATAGGAGGCGTTCTCGGGTTGGTTCATCGACAGGATCTCGAGGAATCCACCGATCGATGTACGTTGCAGAGGGGTGAGCTCCAAGGCCGCAAAACGATCAGCAACGCTCTGTGAATCATGGACACAGATCGCATCCCAACAGTGATGCTGATCGTAGGGACGCTCCCAAACCTGCTTGGCCTCCGCAAAGAACAGCTCAAAGCCCTGGAGGAATTCAGCGAGCTGATCCTCCTGAAGGTCGTGCACCTGCCCGTTCACCTTGATGGCAACCCGCTCGGCGACACAGCCAGGGGTTTCCTGAACCTCCAAGCCATAGCGCTCCTTTTCTGCCCAAACAAAGGGTTGGGTCCAGTGAATCCAGGTTCCGCCCAGCTCAACATGGAACCCATTCACCTCCTTGTGCCAAGTACGTCCACCAAGGCGATCACGGGCCTCGAGCAGCAACACATTGAAGCCGCGATGTTTGAGATCACGGGCCGCCGTAATCCCTGCGAAACCACCGCCAATCACAACGACATCAACTGAGCGAGGCATCAACAGAAAGGCAAAGGGGAACAGGACAACAAACAAGATTCATCGGTGGATGCAGCACCCACCAATGAGTTCCAAGGGAATCGATCAGAGCTGTTCGATCGCGCCGAGTTTCCAGCTGCGATCAAACCACTCCTGACCAGGGCCATAGAGGCGGAAGATGCCGAACCAACCCTTGCCGGGAACCGTCTTCACCCAGTTGGCTTCTTGCCCTGCAGGGGCTTCAGGGCCGAAGTAGAGATCAATGCTTCCGTCAGCATTTTTCGCCATCTCGGGATTGCGCTTGTTGTTTTTGCTGGGATAAGGCATCTCCTTGCTCTGCAACATCGAGCGGGTTTGCGGGTCGTAGACCACAAACGACCAGAAGCGCTGAGCCGGGGGATTGGCCGGGATATTGACTTTGTAGGTTTTGGAGCCATCCAAATAGGCACCGCTGCTGTCCCGAGAGCTGAAGGTGTACTGCGAACCCACGCCTGGAAGTTCCAGCACCATCGCCGGTGTATTCACCGTGGCGAGGTAGAAGAACAGCGTGCGACCGTCCATGTCACGCCCACCATTGCCGCCATCGACGAGATATTCATGGTTGCCTCCAGGGAATCCGGTTTGCCAATAGCCAGCCTTGCCGGGGTAGATGTAGGCCTTGGGGTCTTGCGGGGCAAACAGAATCGAACGAGCCGTGGCATTACCAATGGCAACCGCATCAGTCAGCAGGGCTTTTTGTTCCCATGACGGATTGAATGGCTTGCCTTTTTGAATCCCGATCGCCGATGCCATCCCCAAAAGCTCAGGCGAGAACATCTCTGAGGGCTCGCGCTGGATCACCTCATCCAGTTCCTCGTAAAACTTGAAGTCGTTGGCATGGATGGTGTTCACATCTGACCCGGTGAGGTTGGTGAACGTGTTCGCAGGAGGGTTGCTCCTTTGAGCGAAGGGATACACCTTGAGGCCATTTTTGAATGCCGACTTCGCCGTATCAGGCTTGCCTTGGTCATCAAGGAAACCTCGAAGGATTAGCCAGTTGATCTTGCTGGGCGTTTTGGCAACGAAGTAGCCATTGGTGTTAGCGGGTGCTTGATGACCAGGGCCAAGAATCAGATACTTGCCGCCTTTGCCTTTGTCTGGGCCAGGGCCGCCCATGTCGATCACAAAGCGGAAGAAAGCGTCATTGACCGTGCCAGGACCCGTCCCCGGTGGAACTTCGACCACCACAGGACCATCACTGAGGTCTAAAAATGCGGAGGCATACACCGTATCGGTGTTGCCAGTGAGCCAGAGAGACGTGGAGCTCATCAGCTCCTCAAACAAACCAATGTCGCGATTCGGCTTCAAGCCATAGCCATCACGATGCCCGACGTAGAGCATCTCCAGAGATGCAGCCGGCATGAAATTCAGGAAGGTCTGCACCCCACGCCCGAGATCAACCTGCCGGCGAGCTGCCTTTTTTGTGGCTTCATCGGGGAAGCCATCGAAGTAGCGAAATGTGCCGATGCGGGTACGAACAACATCTGGCGTTAAGACATCTTCAGGAATCGGCGTGTTGTAATTCTTGGGAGTGACATCCTTCGCTTGAACCGAAAGTGCAGAGCTTCCGATCAAAAGAGTGGAAGCCAAGAGAGCTGAAACAGAATTGAGGCCTTTCATGACAAAACAATGAGTAAAAGTGGGAAGTAGTAAACCGACCGTTCAATCGAGCACTTCGATGTTGTTCAGCTTCCAGGTTTGATCAAACCAGGGTTGCAACGGGCCATAGAGCCGAAAGGCCGTAAACCACCCTTTTCCAGGTACGGTTTCAATCCAATTAGTTTCCTTACCCACAGGAGCTTTGGGTCCGAAATACAAATCCACGGAACCATCAGCATTGGCGACCATATCTTTGTTGCGCTTGTTGTTCTTAGCGGGGAAGGGCTGACTGGTTTGCAGCTGAGATCGCGTCTGGGAGTCATACACAACGATGGACCAGAAATCCTTGGCAGGTGGATTCTCGTCAATGGTTAATTTGTATGATTTCCCACCATCAAGAACAGCACCATTTTCATCCGTTCCAGCAATGGCATATTGAGAGCCAACGCCAACCATTTCCAGCACCATGGCCGGAGTGTTGACGGTGTAAGCCCAGAAGAAATTGTTGCGGGCATCAAGATTTCGGCCTCCCCGGCCACCATCTTTGAGCCACTCGTAACTTCCCCCTGCGAAAGCTGTGAACCACTGGGGATTGCCCTCATAGGTGTATGCATCTGCAGCGCGAGGAGTCACCATGTCGGAGCGCACATAGGCCACACCCACCTGAACGGCTTCCTCCATCAAGGCCCGATCCGCTGCTGAAGGATTGAAGGGCTTTCCTTTTTCCATCCCGATACCAGCAGCCAAACCACGAATTTCCGGATCGAGGAAATCGATGGGCTCACGCTGAATCACCCGGTTGAGTTCATTGAAGAATTCAAAGTTGTTGGCATGAACCGTATTGAATACCTTGTCTCCACCTTGGATGAAGGTCATCTTGGGCGGATTATTCTTCTGCGATAACGGATACATCCGTAAACCATTCTTATAGTTGGCAACTGCCTGGTCGGGCTTGCCCTCATCATCCAGGAAGGCCCTGAGAATCAACCAGTTGGAATAGGTGGGTGAGCGGAAAACAAAATAGCCATCAGTGTTTGCAGGCTCTTTATCATCTGGCCCCAGAATCAAGTATTTCCCACCCTTGCCTTTGTCGGGGCCAGGGCCACCTGTATCGGCGACGAAGCGGAAGTATGCATCATTGATCGTGCCAGGCCCAAGACCAGCTGGCACCTCAATCACCAACGGGCCTGTCTGCTGAAGATTGAAAAAAGCCGAACCATAAACAGTATCTGTGTTACCGGTTAAAAACAGGGGATTGGAATTCAGCGGTGACATCAAATTCACCTTGGTGTGATCATCCACACCGATTTGTTCATGGCCATGGCGCAGCATTTCAATGCTTGCCGCAGGCATCAACGTGAGGAAGGTCTCGTAGGCCCGAATAAATTTGAGATTATCGAAACTCGCCTTCACCGTTTCCGGATCAGGCATGCCATCGAAGAAGTTGAAGGTGCCAACCGACGTGCGCACCTTGTCTGGTGTGGACAGCTCTGATGGGATCGGAGTGGTATATCCGGCTGGAATGGCATCAGCCCCTGCTTTCGCTCCGGTGGGCACACCGAACAAAACACCCGACAGAGCAAGGAAAGACAGTCCCTTGGAGGCACCCTTCATCCATGTTGCGCTCAGCATGCGATGCAATCGACTTCTTTTTCAAGCTAGGCAGAGAAAGAAGCTCGGTCAGCGGTCGATGGTCCGAAAAAACCTTGATTAAACAGCAAAATGAGAAGAGGCCTGCATGGGCCTGAAGACCCTCCGCAAACCAAGTCAAGTCAACAAAAGACTTCAAAACATCAGCAATGATCAAACGCGCCGATTCATTTGAACTCCAGCTCAGGCCGGATCCATGAACCATCGAAATAGGCGGGCTTCGGGTTGTAGATCCGCAAGGTGGCGTTCCACCCCGGGTAGATCTCCAGATGGTTGTCTTGGTTGCTGTCTCCACCCAAGTTGATCACCACATCACCAGCCGCGTTGGGCTTGGCAAAGGCACTGTTGAGGTTGAAGGAGCTGCCACTGGGAAAGCCATCCTTGTCGTAAACCGTCAACGACCAAAAGGCATTGTCCCCGTTGGGAACATCCTGCATCGTCAGCGTCTGAGGCTCAGTGGATGTGGGTGTGTAGAACAGATAGACAGCACCCTCCTTGGGCAAGCCACCGATGCCAACAGCAACTCCCATGTTGTTTTGCTCTGGGGTGATTTCGCCGGGGCGACCGAAAAGCGATTCAGACTTCACGCCTTTCTCATTGCGCTCCTGGTTGTAAGCAGCACGGAGAACCAGCATCTGCTCAAGATCCCATTGATTGGGTTGAACAAATTCGCCTGTGTCGGCCTGGTTGACCGTCAACTTGGCTTGCAAAGCCTGGGCCTGGGCCACATCCTCTGGATCCTGGATGTTCACACCCGTGCGGAATGCCACCAGTGCAAAGCGGCTTCCCACCTCATCCTGCTTCAGGGTGTATTCACCAGGCTCTTTTTCCACATACACATACCCCTGGCCATTCACCACCATGGCGCTCTGGTAGCGGCCGTTGGTTTGCGGAAGCATGAAGGTGGCCGGGGTGGTGAGATCAACAATCAACCAGGAATACAAGGTATCGAAATTGATCCGAATCACTGTGCGATCGGTGGGGTCTGCTGTCTTCCCGTCGTTCCAGATCGTTCCCAACCCCCCAGTACAGGTTTCAGCTGCAACTTTGGCAATGTATTTGGCAAACACCGTCTGAGTTTCGGCATCGGCATAGTTGGCCTTGGTAACGGGCACCACCTCATTGCTTGCTAAGACCACGGCGGGCTGTGGGCAAGTGGATTCAGCCACGGCTGAACCTGGTGCTGAAGCCAGGCCAGCGACGGAAACCAGAAGACCGGCAAAGATGGACGAGGTGGTCTTTAAAGAAGAGGACAGCAAGACAGTGATCACTATTTAGGTATCGATAATTAGATACAGGAGAAGAGGCTCGTAATTTCACAGTCTCTTCTCCTGATCAGAGTCACTTCTTAGCCGTGGGAATAAGGAACTGAACCTGGGTGCGGATCGTCCAATCCCCCATCAGCTCTTCCCCACCAATTTCAGGCTTAATGGCGTTGTAGTAAGCATGCAACGACACATTGATGGGTTGCTTACCAAGTGTGAATACTCGTCCAACACCAGCACCGACAGGGACCGTCCATCCGTTGTCCTCATTCTCCCAATCCGCAGTAATAATGGGTGAAACCGATAGATACCAACCCTCGGGAAGATTGTAGTTAATGAAAGGTTGGATCAACATTTTGTTCACATCTTTGCGGTCATCATCTCCCGCGAAAGACCACATATTGTTCACCAAGCCACCGACAACCCAAGGCCCTTTGGTGTAAACACCAACGAGCGCAGGGCCGGCAGTCCACTTGCCGGTGCTCAGCGGGATCTTGTTGGAAGGAAAACTGAGGGTGGGACCGAAACCAAAGGTGAAATCCCCCTCCAGGGTGGGCACAAAAAAACCGGTGGGATTGACATCACCAACACCAAAAGTGTATTTCTCCCTCCAACCATCAAAGTAAGGTTCACCTGCTGGGGTGAGGTCGAACTTTGGTTTGGCGAATGGGGCGTTAATGAACGGAACAATGGTGCGCGTCACAAGCGTCCAGTCGTCACTCAACTTGAACGGAAAAACAGGTTGAACGTTGACCACATTCATGACCCTGTCATGCTTGGCATCGGGGTCCACCGAATTCGGTGCCCACTGGGTCCCAGGTGTGGCATTCCACTGGAAGGGAATGCTGATCATGCTGGCGATGGGATTTTGTGCCGCTTTGGCCAGAGCTGCTTGATCCGGGCCAGCGGCTTCTGCTGCAACAACACCAGGGGCTTTGTCTTCCGAGGCAATCTGCTGAGCCTGAGCGATTTCGTCTGGCTCCGTCTCTGTCAGAGGGCTGTAATCAAAACGGGATTGAGCCTCGACCTCGCTGATCTCTTGCGCAGTTGAACAAGTTCCAGCAAGAGCGGAAACCGCAATCGTGCTGAGCAGAAATCGACGAAGCATGAAGGCTCCTAAAACTGTCTAATTTTGACGAGCTAAACAGCAGAGGCGGTACAAATCGGTCGGTTATCGCGAGACTCAACAAGAGAACCGTCGGATCTTTTCAGTGAGGCAGCGGCTTGCCGTCATTGGCGATCAGTCCGACGGGACTGGCATAAGCCCATCCGTACGTGATCTGTATCGAAACGCTGCGCAAATTTCTTTTTCTGCTTAGACCAAAAAAAACGTATTGACGTCCATGAAAGCCTTCAAAACGCTTGGGCAGGTCCTCGCCCTGAGTGCACTGGCTCTTGGTACCGCAACTGGATCTGTCGAAGCCCGAGGGCATTCAACCTTGAACGGGCAGATCTCCTTGAAGGGTCAGCCCGTGAGCGACTCATCCATCACCCTCTGGCAAACCCAAGCCGGGCAATCCCCCAAACAACTGAGCACCCATCGCTCGAACAAAAGTGGTGCGTTCAGTGTCAAGGTTCGAGATACGCAAGGGGTCGTCCATTACCTCGTGGCCCAGGGGGGCGACATCGGCGGATCCAGCGCCGACCAACTCACCATGCTCACGGTGCTCGGCGGAGATGAGCATCAGCAGGTGGCCATCAATGAGCTCACCACGGTTGGTTCGGTTTGGCCCAATGCTCAGCTGCTTGAAGGCACAGCTTTGGAAGGGAGCCAAAGCGCCTTAGCGATCGGATCGAGCCAAGTGGAAAACCTGGTGGACCAGAGCACAGGACGCTTTGGAGCAACGTTGCTGAAGAGCACGAACCTGCTGAATTCTGAGACTGCAGCTCGGATGAATGTGCTCTCAGATCTGATTGCTTTGTGCGGGCAACCGACGCAATCTCGAGCGTGCGATCAGCTGCTAGCACTGACAAATTCAGAGAACACACTCTCGGCGATGACATCCATCGCCCAACAACCGTGGAAGAACGCCGGCGCGCTCTATCAGCTGTTCCAAAGCGCATACCCGATCAACAAAGCGACACAGCTGCGCACAACTGCAACCGCTCCCTATTTGCTGTTTCAACCCAAAAGCTTTTCCCTCTCCCTGGTTTTTGACGGTGGCGGTGCTTTAGGGCTCGGGAAGTTGATGTTTGACGGCAAAGGAAGCATGTGGAGTGGAACCAACTGGATGCCGGGATCTCAATCCGGCGTGGTGAACAACATCGGCGGAGGTGTGACCCACTTCGGCCCCGGTGGCACACCCCTCTCGCCAGCGATTAGCGGTTACAACGGTCAAGGCATCAACGGTGTGGGCTGGGGGACCGGCGTCTCAGAAAAATATGCCTGGGTTGGTGCATTCAACAACATGGTTGGGGTGTTCGACCTCAAAGACGGCAAAGCCCTCGGGCCAGCCACCATTGATGGGGAAGTGGGTCAGCTTCAGGGCGTCGCCACAGCCGCCAACGGAGATGTATGGATTGCCGACAACACCGCAAACCACATGATTCATTTCCCAGGTGGCGATTACACCCAGGGAGAACGAATCACAATTGATGGCCTCCAAGCACCCTTCGGTGTTGCCGTTGACGCGCAAAACAGAGTGTGGGTGAGCAGCAGTTACAACAACAAACTCACCGTTTTCCCAGGGGACGCTCCTGATCAGGCCAAAACGATCGAAGTGAACCTTGGGGCACGTGGTGTTGCCGTTGACTCAACAGGGCACGTGTGGATTGCCCAGCAATCCAATTCTCCTCAAGGAGCACTACCTCCAGGCGCGAAAATGCCGCCCAACATCCCCGCCAATGCACCACAACCCAAGACCATCATGGAGGAGTTTGAGGCCGGTGCTGAATACCTTTTAACCAACCCCAACATCACGCAAACTGGCATGGTTGGGTTGATTTCACCCGACATGAAAATTCTCAAGCAGGACATCGCCAAAGGCACCGCTTATATCCCATGGGGTGTGACAATCGACGGCAATGACAATGTCTGGGTTGGCAATTTATATGGTCAAAGCTTGACTCACATCTGCGGCGTCAATCCCGCCACATGCCCCGCAGGAAAAACCACTGGGGATGTGATTCACAACTACCAAAGCGGCGTTATTCAAATGACCACCGATGTGATCGTTGATGACGCTGGAAATCTCTGGAGCGCCAACAACTGGTTCGACGGTGAAGTCGTGATCAACCCCACCTACAGGGGACGCACCTCCACATTTGGAGGGGGGCAGGGATTCGTTGTGACCTATGGCGTTGCCGGACCGGTTCAGAACCCCCTCATGGGTCCTGTGCGCAAGCCACGCTGATGGCTTCGTTGGCCTCAATCGTCAGATTTCTTCCGTTCCAAACCCCGATGCGTCTCAACCGCCTGCTTGGCCTCGCCACTGCCTGTTTACTTGCTCCGCTTGCACTGCCATCTACCGCAGAAGAAGCCGCAGACAAGGACAACGACACCCGCGTGTATGTGGAGGCCTACGGGTTCTTCCCCCTGGAAACCCACTCCAAAACCACACTGGACAACAACAGCACCAAAGAAACGCTGGATCTCAGCGATGTGTTGGACATGCTCACCGGTGTGTTCAGCGGCAAGGTGGCTGTTGAGAAAGGTCGCTTTGGCCTGCAAGCAGGACTGGACCATCTCAGCTTCAGCACATCCGAGACGGTCTCGTCCTGGAACAGCTCGAACCCCATTCAGAACGAACGCCACCCGCTCCTGCCGGAGCGGAGGGTCAACTCCAAGGGAACGATTAAGTCGGTCACCGACACCGAGCAAACCATTTTTGATCTAGCCCTGCGCTACCGCGCCGGTGAGATTCAAAAGCCAAAGATGACGCCAGGTTCGGTCAGCTTCATTGGCTTTGCAGGGATGCGATTGATCGACGCCTCATTGGACATGGACGTGTCGTTCAAAGACGATGTCACCGTCGAGGGAATCCTTCCCTCAAGGCAGCTTCAACGCGACATTGCCGATGCAGCCAGTGAGACGTGGCACAACACCTGGGTGCAGCCCCTCGTTGGCATGAACACCACCCTTGCTCTGGGTGAAGACTGGCAAGCCTTCCTGGCCATGGATGCCGGTGGTTTTGGGCTCAACGGAAAACAGGATCTGTCAGGAACCATCGAGGCGGGTGTGGCCTACGCCCTGGGCAATTCCGCCCAGATTTCCCTGGCCTATCGCTACTTCGGGATCGACTACTCAGCCCACAACGGACGCGACGCCTACTCCTCCACACAAAACGGGGTTTCAATGGGATTCCGCTGGTTGTTTGACTGAGCTTTTATCCAGGGAGACCTGAGTGTTTATCCACTCACGGGGCTTAATGGGCTTTTGGGTTTGATGTGGCCAACCCAGCGGATCACCAAAAGAACCAGGGTGAACACAAGAAAAGGTGCATAGAAATCAGCTGGCCCTTTCTTCACATGGCTCACATACGTGAGGGCGAATTCAGCCCAAATCCAATAGGAGCCAATCACGTGCAATCGCTTCCAGTGCTTCATACCCATCCATCGCTGGGCCGCATTCGTCGACGTCAGGGCCATCAAGGCAATCAACAGATACGCCACACCCCCAACCAGCCACTTCCCTGCGGGCTGCTCACTCAGGAATGGATCCGGAAAATCCAGAGACATCGCAAGGATCAAGGCCAGATGAATCGCGTGGGACGACGCGAAACTCAACCCGATCCAGCGCCTGTTCTGAAGCATCCACTGACTCAGGGATGACGGCCAGAGGCGTTGCACACTCGAAGCCACAAAGGCCATCGAAAAGAGAACTAGGGAGCTACGTCCCGTTGCATCGATGCCTGCTGTGACTGACGTTGACGTCCAACCAGAGACGCCGAAATGCAGCGCCAGACCCGCCACAATCGCGAGCGTCGCCAAGGCGGTCAGTCGCCAGCCAAGACGTGCCATCGACTCTCCCCTAAATCTCTTTTTTAAACACGCTGTTCAGCGTTGCCAACGGCAAGTCGAAGACACCACCGAGGAGAGCAGGGAGCGGAGAGACGCTTGGCTCTGTTCAAGCTTCAGAGTCAGCGCCTCTAAAAAACAGTATTTGCCCCTCAGAACTGCTCCAGGAAACGCAGATCGCTGGTGTAAAGCCGGCGGATGTCATCGATGCCGTGACGCACCATGCAGAACCGCTCCACACCCAAGCCCGCGGCGAAACCGCTGTAACGCTCAGGATCCAGCCCAAGGCCTTCCAGAACAGCGGGATCGACCATGCCGCAGCCCATCACCTCCAGCCAGCGGCCGCGCCACTGCACATCCACCTCAGCTGAGGGCTCAGTGAAGGGGAAGTAGCTGGCCCGGAAACGCACCGGCAGGTCGCCGAAGAAGGCCTTGAGAAAGGCCATAACGGTGCCGCGCAGATGACTGAAATCCAGGCCTTCATCGATCGCCAGCACCTCCACCTGGTGGAACACCGGCGAGTGGGTGGCATCGACGGCGTCCCGGCGATACACGCGCCCGGGAGCCACGATGCGCACCGGCGGCGGATTCTGTTCGAGATGGCGGATCTGCACGGGTGAGGTATGGGTCCGCATCAGCAGGTCAGCCCCGAGATAAAAGGTGTCCTGCATGTCCCGGGCTGGATGATCCTCGGGGATGTTCAACGCAGTGAAGTTGTAGTGGTCCTGCTCCACCTCAGGCCCCTCAGCCACGCTGTAGCCGAGGCCCAGGAACAGATCGACGATCTCTTCTGTAGTGGTGATTAGGGGATGGCGATGCCCCATCGGCACCCCTGAAGCCGGAGCGGTGACATCCAGGCTTTCCTTGGCAATCCGCTCCGCCATGGCCGCCTGCTTCACGGCTTCAAGCCGCTCACCCAACAGAGTCTGCACCTGCGTTTTCAGCACATTGGCGCGCTGACCCACCAGGGGGCGCTCCTGACCGGGCAACTTGCCCATGGCACCCAGCACACCGGAAATGCGGCCTTTCTTGCCCAGCAGCCCGACCCGCAGCTGCTCAAGCGCAGCGGCATCGGCCGCCTCGGCGATCTCGGCCGCAGCCTGCTGCTCGAGGGCATCGAGTTGATCGGTGAGCTGCTGCAGGGTGACCGGTGCGCTCACAGGAACGTGTCTGACAGCTGCCGACTGTAAGCAGCCAAGCCGCTTAGGTTCATCCCAGTGCAATTGCCGCCATGACCCCGCTGCGGATCCTGATCAGCAATGACGATGGGGTCTTCGCCGACGGCATCCGAACCCTGGCCGCTACTGCTGCAGCCCGTGGCCATCAGGTGACGGTGGTCTGCCCGGATCAGGAACGGTCCGCCACCGGCCATGGCCTCACCCTGCAGACCCCCATCCGCGCCGAGCGAGCCGACGAACTGTTTGCTCCAGGAGTCACCGCCTGGGCCTGTAGCGGCACCCCTGCCGACTGCATGAAGCTTGCCCTGTTCGAACTGGTGAAGGAGAAGCCGGACCTGGTGCTCTCCGGCATCAATCACGGCCCCAACCTGGGAACAGATGTGTTCTGCTCCGGCACCGTTGCAGCAGCCATGGAGGGCACCCTGGAAGGCATTCGATCGCTTGCGGTTAGCAGCGCCTGCTTCCAATGGCGTCAATTCCAAGCCGCCGCAGACCTGGCCCTGGAAGTGAGTGAGCAGGCCATCGAGGACCAGTGGCCCGAAAACCTTCTGCTCAACCTCAACATCCCCCCCTGCTCTAGGGAGGAGATGCGTGGACTGCGCTGGACCCGTCTCTCGATCCGGCGTTACGACGAGCAATTCAGCCGCCGAGAAGACCCCCGTGGCCGCGCTTACTACTGGCTGGCCGGGGAAGCGGTGCAGGATCTTGAATCGGCCGGAGAAGGCCCCCGGGATTGGCCCAGTGATGTAGCCCAGATCCATGCCAATTCTCCTTCCCTCACGCCGATCCAACCCGACCTGTTCTGGCGGGGGCCACTCAGTGGCCTCCCAAATCTCAAGCTGAACGATCAGCTGGTGCGCTAGATCGACTTTCCAAAAGTTGCTGACAGGGAGTCAGAAACTGTTTGGCGCCTGGAGGACAACTGAACATGTCCCAAAGAATCAAGCCACACAGGCGATTACAACCATCAGCGTTCTGCACAAACGTCAGGGGCTCAATGCACTGGGAAAGACTTGACTGAGCCGAAAAGCCGCAGCGAGTGAACAACTCAAAGGCTTTTCACAAGGAATTCATCCAGGTGTTTTGCCATGACTTCTGACTTCGCCTGGGTGCAAACCGATCAAGTGGCTTGCACCCAGGATGAAATGAAAAGCTCAGATCAAAGACCAAGGAACATTGCAGGAATTCGGTCGAGTGCGTGAATGCCAAGCATTTGTGACACTACATTCACCAGCATTCCAGCGAGGTGAGCACCACCCACGAGAGCCAAACCACGCCACAGCTTTTCATAATTTGCGGGTGGCTTGCCTCCCAGCCATGCAGCAGACATTTGTACATATTCTGGCGCCGGCGGCACATGAATAGACATGGATACTCCGCCAGCAAGATTGCTACGGAGCAAGCTATCGCTCCCTTTCGATCGATCACTGCTTGCAAAACCTTGCTCAAGAGCCGCAATTCGAACAAAGTTTTGCATCGACATTCCACTTGCAGAAGTGAACGATCGAACATAAGGAATCGTATTATCCCCAAAGACTTCTGAATACTCCGCAGAATCAATAATGGAGTCAATCAGCCCATCGAACCCATACTCAGATTGGATCGCAGCTGAACTAATAACTTCTTGCTGATTCAGAGGTGGTCGGCCAAGCAAATGCTTGAAATTCAACTCAATCCCTCTGTAGGCAGAAACTTTAAAGAAATAACGGGATTTATACAACTCACTCTTAGCGAGACGACGAACAAATTCACGAGCACAAAGACGTCCGTCGGTGAATTCTGCTTCTAGAGAATCACAGCGCTCATAGGCCATGACATGTGCATTACCCAGAACCTGCCGGTATGCGGCATCAATACACTCGCGCAGAGCCTCTCCATCTGTCGGAGAAAAACGATCAAACGTGACCCGATGCGGACATTCAACATGGTCCCTTGGACCTACACCAATACGCATCTGTGCACATGATTGCCTCAGATATTCGGCATTCGTCAGAGCGGCTGGACTCATCCCCCTGCGGGCCTGAGACGACGCAAAACTAACGTCCATTGACTTGGACTCAGCGCCGAACCTGAACTTGGGTGAGAGGGAAGCGTTCATTTAAAGCAGAATTACTGAAAGCCTTTGCCAAGCAATTGCGAGCACGAAAGACCGTTGAAGGCGCAACTCCAACAGGAGCGCATTGAAAACTTAGTTGTGAAACAACAATTTCCTCTGAACGCGAAAAAAAATTAAATTAAAGAATAATTAGTTATCTTTAGTTTCTTAAAGCCTTGCAGCATCGCTGAGAAGCGACTGCTTTGAAGATCCACACAGTCCTGGACGCAAGCCAATTCAGCCTTCAACAGTTCAGCGAGATTTGCGCATCAAGACATCAAGCGAAGAGCTTTGGCTTGCAACCAAACCCAATCATCGAGGCTCGACCTGATGCCTCTCTCCCCAGATCAGAACCACGAAAAAGCCTTAAGGCATTAATTCACTGATGGAGAGGCAACCGGAGCCAAAGGGATCCATTCATTGCGTGCGATAAACCCGTTGCAGCAGCCACAGGGAGAACAACACACCGATCAGATGGGCGAACAGCACCTGGGTGTTGCTGAGCACGGACAGCATTTCCAATGACGTAATCGCCAGGTTGTCGGCCATGCCGCGGCCGCCGATGGCAATACCGGGGGTCTGCATCGAAGCCTGCACGAACAGACTGCCGGCGAGGGCCTGATAGCCGATCGTGGCGAAGGTGAGGCCCAGCAGATCCGCCAGCAGCCCCCGCTTGATCAGCCGTGCCACCTCCCCCCGACTGGGTCGGGCAGCACTGTCGATGGCCCGACCGGCACGAACGATCAGCCAGCCCTGCCAGAGGCTGAAGAGCAGCACGAGGAAGGCCAGGGAGGTGAGCGACAGTCCAGGCCCTAGCCCTACAGCACGTTCGGAATTGCGGGCCAGGCTGCCGCCAATGTTGTTGAACAGGAGAACACCCACCACAACGATGCCGAGAACCACCTGAATCCAGAAACGGATCCATCCCATCCGACGCACGCCGAAGGACAACTTCTGGAAATCGAGGCGGTCGGCCATGCCCTGGTGCTCGGTCGTTCAAACTTGCCACCAAAGCGCACCTTCTGCACCTCCTTGATTCCGCTCTGCTCTCCAGAGGAGGCCCGTCGGCCAACAGCCCTCGCTCTGGGGAGTTTTGATGGCCTCCACGCGGGCCATCGTCGTGTGATCGATGAGGCCATCCAGGGCATCCCAGAGGAGGCCGTTCCCTCGGTGGTGAGCTTCTGGCCCCATCCCCGTGAGGTGCTGTTCGGCGAAGCACGCCTGAGGCTGGATCTCCCAAGCGAAAAACTCGCCCTGCTTGAACCCCTTGGCATCCAGCAGCTCGTGCTGGTGCCCTTCACCCGGGAGCTCGCTCAGCTGAGTGCGGAAGAGTTCGTCAAAACCGTTCTATTGAGCACCCTTCAGGCCAGGCGCATTGCGGTGGGCACCAACTTCCGCTTCGGCCATCAGCGGCGGGGCGACGCCGAGATGCTGGAACGGCTCGCCGCTCGCGGAGGCGTTGAGGTGAAGGTCGTGCCCATCGTTGAAGACCGTGAGGGCCGGATGAGCAGCAGCAGAATCCGCGCGGCCCTCGAGCAGGGAGATCTAGAGGCAGCCAAAGGCTTGCTTGGCAGGGCTTACCGCTTTCAGGGCCGGGTGGTGCGGGGCCGAGGCCTGGGGCGAGAACTGGGCTGGCCCACCGCCAATCTCCAGGTGGATGGCCGCAAAGCACTTCCAGGGCTCGGTGTCTACGCCGCCTGGGCCCAACTGGATGGGGCAGGCGAGCGCCTGCCAGCCGTGATGAACCTCGGCCCCCAACCCACGATCGATCCCACATCTCCCTCTGCCGTGGAGGTGCACCTGCTGGATCAGAGCCTGGAGCTGGAGGGGCGGCACCTGGGCGTCGAGCCGGTGCAGCGCCTACGCGGCCAGACCAAATTCAGTGGTCTCGAGGAGCTCAGCAGCCAGATCGGCCGCGACGCAGCCCAAGCCCGCAAGATCCTTCAGACAGGCTCTCAGGCCACGGTCGGATAGGCATTCACCAGGCCCCAGACGATGAACACGCCGATGCCACCGAGAAGAACGATTCCCCAGACCAGAACGTGCATGGTGCTTTCAGAACCACCGTTCTCCATGACCGACGCAGAAACCGTTGCCCACAGGGTGCCATGAATCCGACCCCTAGCGAGACATCCCTGGATACACGGGTGGCACGCCTGATCGATGCCAACCTCGACCGTGCCCGGGAAGGCCTGAGGGTTGTCGAGGACTGGTGCCGCTTCGGCCTAGAGCAGCAGGACTTGGTGGTGCGCCTCAAGGACTGGCGACAACGGCTGGGACGGCTACATCACGACAGCTACAAGCAAGCCCGCTCCACCAGCACCGACACCGGCGCCGGACTGGAGCATCCAGCCCAACTCGACCGCCACAGCCCCGATCACGTGGTGGCGGCCAATTGCGCCCGGGTGCAGGAAGCACTGAGGGTGCTGGAGGAGTACGGACGCAACATCGACCCTGCCCTGGCCGCTGAAGCCGCTGTGATCCGCTACGGCCTTTACGACCTGGAGGTGGTCTGCCTCAACGCCACCCTGCGGGCCAGGCGACGCACCAAGCTTCAGGACTGTCGCCTCTGCCTGATCACAACCCCCTGCGATGACCTGAGCGATCGGGTGGAGGCCGCCCTGCAGAACGGGGTGAGCATGGTGCAGTACCGCTGCAAAGCGGGGAACGATCTCGAACGCCTGCAAGCGGCCCAGCAGCTGAGGCAGCTCTGCAACCGCTTCGGGGCGCTGCTGATCATCAATGACCGAGTTGACCTGGCCCTCGCGGTGGATGCAGATGGGGTGCACCTGGGCCAGGAGGACATGCCCAGCGACGTGGCACGCTCTCTGCTGGGGTCCGCGCGTCTGCTGGGCCGCAGCACCCACAGCATCGATCAGGTTCATCAAGCTCAGCAGGAGCCGATCGACTACCTCGGCTTCGGCCCCATCCACTCCACGGCCGTCAAACCCGAGCGATCCCCTGTTGGCATGGAACTCTTGGCGCAGGCCACTGCGATCAGCCAACGCCCCGTCTTTGCCATTGGTGGAATCACGCTGGCCAACCTGCCGGCACTGCTCTCGGCCGGGGGCCAGCGCGCGGCGGTGATCGGCGCAATCATGCATGCAGATGACACCGGGCAGGCCTCGCGGCAACTGCTCCAGCACCTGGACCACGCCACGTTCTGAGCCATGCCTCTCACCCTGATGGTCAACGGTGAAACCCGCGTGCTGGATCCAGCGCCGACACCCGCCAGCCTGGCGGCCGTTGTTGCCCTGCTGGCCAACAACCCCAAGCTGGTGGTCACGGAGCACAACGGCGTGATCGCACCCCGCAGCCGTTGGGACAACATCGTGGTGAAGGATGACGACACCCTTGAGATCGTCACCATCGTGGGTGGTGGTTCCTAGAGTCGCCGGATTGATGCTGTGGGCGCTGCTGTGGCCACCCCCCGACTGTTGACACAACCCCGACGACTGCTCGCATCACTACTTTTGCCGCTCGTGCTTGTGGGACTCTGCCTGTTCCAGGCACAGCCGGCTGATGCAGCCCGCGGTGGGCGCATGGGCGGGGGCAGCTTCCGCGCTCCTTCGATGCCCCGATCCAGCGGCGGTAGCTATGGCGGTGGGTATCGCGGCGGTGGTTACCGCGGTGGAGGGATGGGCTTCCCCTTCATCATTCCGATCTTTGGATTCGGTGGCGGTGGTCTGTTCGGGCTGCTGATCCTGATGGCCATCGCGGGTGTGCTGGTGAACGCCGTCCGGGGCGGCGGCGGCGCCCCAGCCATCGGAGGTGCTGCTGCGGCTCCAGCCATACCGCGCAACGTGAACATGATTCAGGTGCAAGTGGGGCTGCTGGCCAGTGCCAAATCCCTTCAGGACGATCTGCGCTCTTTAGCTGCCTCCTCCGACACCAGCAGTTCAGCCGGCCTCCAAAGGCTGCTTCAGGAAACAACCCTGGCCCTGCTACGCCAACCGGACCTCTGGGTCTACGCCAATGCAGAGAGTGGAAGTGTTCCGTTCAGCTCCGCTGAATCGACCTTTAATCGCCTCTCCATGAACGAGCGCAGCAAACTGGACGCTGAGCTCACCAGCAATGTCGGTGGTCAGCGGATGAGCGACACCAGCAGCAGCGCTGGCGAGGCAGATGCCACCAACGAATTCATCGTCGTGACGCTTCTCGTCGCGTCAACGGCAACCGCCAAGCTCGGTGGAGCTGACACCGGGGAAGATCTACGCCAGACCTTGCGCATCCTCGGTTCCACAGCCTCCACTGAATTAATGGCCCTCGAAGTGATCTGGCAACCGGAGGGGCGCGGTGATGTGCTCAGCGCCAACGACCTCGTCACCGCCTACCCCAATCTGCAGCACCTCTGAAGAACTAAAGATTTTCTTCGCCGATTTTCTGGGTTTCTGGGTATTCCTTCTCAGGAATCAGTCTTAATTTGCTGATAACCAAATTTGGACTTCCGGCGTTGGCCCCCGACCCCCGCTCCATGGAATGGCAACAAGATGGCGAGCTGGCTCGGGCTGATCTGGATGCTCTTGTAAATGCACTGCTGCGCGTGGAGTGCGACCGCAACTCTGCCGAGCTGCAGCGACTGGGCCAGATTGATCCACCTGCTGCTGCTGCCGCCTAAACAATTAGCCCAATTCAGCGGGCTCGACTCCTCTGAGGATCCGCAATGCAGCCATCGCGGCACCGTAGCCATTGTCGATATTCACCACCGTCAACCCGGGGGCACAACTGGCGAGCATCCCTTCCAAAGCGGTCCTCCCCCCTGAGCTGATCCCATAACCAACCGAGACCGGGACGCCAATCACCGGCTGGGAGACAAGACCGGCCAGTACCGTCGGGAGGGCGCCCTCCATCCCTGCGCAGGCGATCAGGATCCGAGCCGTTGCCAAACGGGGAAGTTGATCGAGAAGGCGATGCAATCCGGCAACGCCAACATCCATCACAGGGTCAACGCCAATGCCATGGCAACGCAGGGCAAGAGCGGCTTCAGCCACCACAGTGCGATCACTGCTGCCTCCACTCAGCACCACCACCTCAGCAGGAGGCGGTGGTGCAGGAGGCAGAGAGCCCAAGGTCAGGCAGCGGGCATCAGGGTGCAGCTCAACCTCCGGCAACATCTCGAACACCCGTGCCGCCTTCTTGGCATCCACCCGGGTCACGAGCCCCAACTCTCCTGCTGTGGCAAAGGTCTCGAGGATGGCGATGATCTGATCGGCCGTTTTGTGTTCCCCCCAGATGGCCTCAACCATGCCCAACCGCTGGCGGCGCCGCAGATCAAGACGAGCATCAGGGATGTTCACTGCGGCAACAGTTCTCCCTCAAACACAAGGGGAAAGGGGTTGCCCTGGTTCTGTCCCGTGTGCTCACAGGCCAGCATCTCGAAGCGCGCCTGAACCCTCTCCACCTCCGCAGGAGGAATGGATTTCCAAGCCTCACGACTGCTCCAACGAATCAGCAGCGTCCCCTCCTCAGTTGCCGGATCCCAGAAGAGATCACGACCCAAAAATCCAGGCTGGTGCTTCAGCCAAGGCTCCCAGCTGCCGCGTTCCGCAACCATCCAATCCTCACGACTCTCCTGGGGCACCTTCAGCCGCAGGTGCTCAATCACGGCCACCTTGACACCAACTTGAAGGTCGGCCCATGCCTGATCCCGTGCCTCCGAAATCCCTCCCAACAACAGAACCAGTGCCAAACAAGGTCCGATGACCCTAAGCAAAACAAGCCTGAGTCGATGCACGATTCAGCTCCTCTGCAGAAGTGCCACAGCCTGGCAACTGATGCCCTCTTCCCGTCCTTCTGGACCCAAGCCTTCGTTCGTGGTGGCCTTCACACCCACAGCGTCAGCGGCAATTCCGATGGTTGATGCCATCGTGCTGCTCATCGCCGCGATATGCGGTTTGAGCTTCGGGCGCTCGGCAATCACAACTGCATCGATATTCACCACCGACCAGCCACGCTCTTTGACCAGCTTCACCACTTGATCCAGCAGCTTCAAGCTGTCGGCTCCTTTCCATTGGGGATCGGTCGGTGGGAAGTACTTGCCGATATCGCCAAGGGCTAGGGCCCCGAGCAACGCATCCATCACGGCATGCACCAGCACATCGGCATCACTGTGACCATCAAGACCAAGACCGTCGGGATGCTCCAGGCTCACGCCCCCGAGGATGAGGGCCCGTCCGGGCACCAGCCGATGGATGTCGTATCCGTTGCCGATGCGCAGCTCCATGCCGGGGTCTAGGGGGTCGAAAGGGACATCCATTGTTGCGGCCTGCCAGCGGGAGAACAGGTCGGGCCGCCGTTCGCGGGTCCGCTGCTCCCGCTGCTCCTGACGCCACCGAGCGATGGCACCGTGGTCGCCACTGCGCAGCACATCGGGGACGGTCATGCCGCGGAAGTCAGCGGGGCGGGTGTAATGCGGGTGTTCGAGGAGGAGTGCACTGTGGCTTTCCTCCACCAGCGAATCAGCCGTCCCCACCGTGCCGGGAAGTAGGCGAACAACACCGTTGATCACCGTCATCGCCGGCAGCTCACCGCCAGTGAGGACGAAGTCACCCATCGACACCTCCTCATCCGCCAAGCCGCGAATCCGCTCGTCGAACCCCTCGTAGTGTCCGCAGAGGAAGACCAGTTGATCGTGGTCGGAGGACCAGCGTTGCAAATCCTGCTGCTGTAGGGGACGCCCCTGTGGTGACATCAACAGCACCCGGCTGCGGGAGCTACGGGGGATTTCCTCCATCGCGGCGAACACCGGTTCCGGCTTGAGCACCATGCCGGCACCACCGCCATAGGGCTCGTCATCCACCTTGCGATGGCGATCGGTGGCGAAGTCCCGGGGATTGTGCAGGTGCAACTCGGCAATTCCTGCCTTGAAGGCACGCCCGATCACCCCCAGCTCCAGCAGAGGGGCAAACGCCTGCGGCGCCAGACTCACCACATCCAGGCGATAGGGCGCCATGCCGCCTCAGGCCGCGGGTTTGGACACCCTTCGGATGTCCGTGCAGAAACTGCCCTGAACCGGTGTTCCTTGCGCATCAACAGCTGTGGTGCTGCGCAGGCGCAGGTTGACCCGCGTGAACCAGATCCTCTCCTGCACACACACCCCGTCGGCCCGGCTGAGGTTCAACTCCATGCTGCCGTCGGGCCAGAACCTCCAGCTACCAGGAGCATCACCATCCAGGATCAGCTTTCCATCAGCGGCGAAGGTGAGGGTGCTGCAGGTCCCTCCAGGGGCCTGCACCTGCAGTTGACCGAGAGCCCCCTGCTCTTCCACGCAGCGGACAGTGAGTTCACCCCGCTCGCTGCTGTGCCAGTCGTCATCACCTCCGGCAGCCAGCTCAAAACAGCTGCGAAGGCTCATCCACTCACCGTCGCAGAGATTCAGAAAGGAGGCAGGGTCTTCCGGGGGAAAGGCTTGTTCGCTCATCAGCCCATCTTCTCAGCCGGGTCACCAGCTGATGGGGAGAAAGGGATAAGGGCGGTTCCAGCCATAAAGCGCAAGCCGCTGCTGTCCCTGGGCGGCAGCACCACGACGGTGAAAGCCGAAGACATCCGCCAGCACCAGGGTGTTCGCTGGGCAGGTCAAGGCAACGGGCTTGGGCAGCCCCAGCTCTGCCAGGGATTCTTCACGAATGCGGAACGATCCAGAGACATCCGGCTGCCGCCGTTGTTCAGCGGCAGCGGTGGCCGTGGCCTGCTCCCAACGCAGGCGAGGCGCATCGAGGCGATGGCTACCCGGCACGTATTCGAAGGGTCCGTCCTGGCGTTGCACCGGCCGCAGAAAAAACCAGAACTTGAGAGCACGAAAGAACGTGTCGCGATGCAGATCCTTCTGCAAATCGTGCGTCCGGGTCTCCTCGCCATGCACCGTCAGGTAGATGTCCAGCTTGCGCGGATTCATGGGCAGCCCAATGATCTGACGCGATCCCTCATGGAGCCGCTGATCGTGGGAGAAGGCAGCGGCCCGAGGCATCTGCTCGGGATTGATGTGGAGAAAACGGTTGAGGGTTCCACCATCGAAACGGTCAAAACCTCCAGGAAAGGGTTGTTTCGGGCGAAAGCCAGGCCGGGTGTTGTCTGGTGCTGGATGGGAGCGTGACGCGCAACTGACCACAGCCTCCACCTCGTCACGCAAGGCATCAAACTCGTGTTGCGGCAGAAAGTTCTCCAGCACCACAAAGCCATCCCGCTCCAGGCTGGCCAGTTGAACTGGGCGAAGCAGACGTCTCCAGAGGCAAAGCGTCTCCGCCAGCTGCACACGGTGTCGATGCAGCTGGCAGCGTCTGTTCAGACCAGGGTGACCGACCCAGGGATCCCGAAAGCTCTTGGTGCGCGTCAGCAGCGAAAGCATGAGCGGGACATTACGTGCTCATGCCCCATCGGAAGGGACTCACACACATACGTGTAGCAGGCGTTCAGTGGTCCCCTGTGTACCCAAGTTCAGCCAAGCGGGCAGGTTTGCTTCGCCAATCCGGCACCACCTTGACGAACAGCTCCAGATACACCGGGCCATCGATGAGCACCTGCATCTGCAGACGCGCCCCCTGACCGATCGTTTTAAGCATCGCCCCGCCTTTGCCGATCAGGATTCCCTTCTGACTCTTGCGTTCCACCAGAACCGTGGCCAGTACTGCGGTCCGCCCCGTTCCTTTGCCCTTGGCCGGCATCTCCTCAATTCGATCAATCGTGACGGCGACGCTGTGGGGCACCTCTTCTCGCGTATGGAGAAGCACCTGCTCACGAATGAGTTCCCCCAGCAGCACCCGCTCCGGTTGATCACTCACCATCTCGGGTGGATAGAGCTGAGGTCCCAAGGGCAACTGAGCCGCCATCGCCGCTGAGAGCTCTTTGCAGCCATCTCCTGACAGGGCGCTGCAGCGGTGCACCGGCCAGTTGGTCTCCTCCAGAAGGGCGCTGTAGGCCTCCTCCGACTCGGTCTGATGCTCTGCGGCCACCTTGTCCCACTTGTTGAGGGCCACCAACACCGGCAATGACTGCTGCTGCAGCAGATTCACGATGAAGGCATCGCCCCGGCCAGGGCGCTCGCACCCCTCCAGAAGCAGCACCACCAGGTCCACCTCACCGATGGCACTGCGAGCACTCTTCACCAAGCGTTCCCCTAGCAAGTGGTGGGGCTTGTGGATGCCAGGGGTGTCCACAAGAACCATCTGAGCCACCTCCGTGGTGAGGATCGCCCGCAGGCGGTTGCGGGTGGTCTGGGCCACAGGGGAGGTGATCGCCACCTTTTCCCCCACCAGCTGATTCACCAGCGTGGATTTGCCCACGTTCGGGCGACCGATCAGTGCGATGAAACCAGAGCGGTAATCCTCTGGCAGCGGAGTTGGGTGCATGTTCCAAGTCTGCGCCGCCGTTGAATCGTTCAATAGCCTGAGGGGAGGATTTCGAGAGGGCCATGCCGGATCAGCAGCCCACCTTCCAGCAGGCGATGGAGATCACTGCCGCTTGGCTGCAGCAATGGGACAACGAGGAGATCAGTGATGAAGTGCTGGCCGACCGCATCGGTGAAATGGTGGCCAGCCGCGATGGCGCCCGGGGATTTTTCGTGGTGAGCCTGGCGGGAGACAGTGTGCTCATGGATCGGTTGCCCGACGCCGTTGTCGGGCAACTGCGCAGCGCTGGTGATGGAGTGGTTGATCTGAGCGTCCGCAATCTGGCCATGAGCACTGCCATGGCCGTTCAGCACCGACGCTCGGGGGATGCAGCTCAGCAGGCCGGTTCGGAGCGGGTCACCAGCCGCTGCATCGAACTGCTCAGGCTGCTGGAGCCGGCAGACGTGAAAGAGCGCCTGGAGCAACTGCTGGCCGCAGCCCTCGACAACCGCGGCGAGGATGTCCCCTTCCTCAAGAAGTGGGGATATGACGCCGAGCAGAAGCAAGCCATCGGAGACAGCGTTTATGCCGTGGCAGAGGGCTGAGCCACAAAAAAGCCCCGAACTGGCCGGGGCAAGGGATTCATTCTGGGCGGGCGTCAATCGCGACGACCACCGCCGTTGAGCACGATGATCAGGCGCAGGATGAAGATGAACAGGTTGATGTAGGTGAGGTACATGCTCAGGGCACCTGCCAGGTATTGGTCATCCCGGTAGGAGCGGGGCATCGTGTAGAAGTCGACGAAAGCAGCGCCAACGAACAGCACGGTGCCAAAGCCGGCGATCATCAACTCAAAGCTGGTGCCATGGAAGATGGTGGGGGCAAAAATCCCGCCAATGAACTGGACGACCATCGCCAGAATCAGGCCGATCAAGCCGAGGCCAACCACGCCGGAGAGGGCCTGACCGACGGAATCGCTCATGCGACGGCCAACGATCGACGCAATCACAAAGGTGATGCCGGTGGCCAGAGCAGCGGTGCCGACCGCACCGATACCGGCGACGGCTCCAGCGAAAGCCACGAGACCACTCAGGGTGAATCCCGTAATCAGGCTGTAGATCGACAACAGCGGCAAGGCTGTGGCGTTGTTCCCCTTCATCGCCACGTTCTGCGCGACGAAGAACAGAACCAGGTTGCTGATCACTGCCACCCAGAACAGGGGCATGAACAGCGGGGTGGCCATCATCGACAGACCACCGATCACCCCGATAGAGGTGAGCACCATGCCGCCACCGACGTAGGGCAGCGCTTTATTAACAACGTTGGGCCCGACAAGGGCGCTGGATTGCGCCTGGCGGATCGCCTCCTGGAAATTGCTGCTTGCTGGCATGTCGACCAGGTCACCAAAGAGTCCACACATCCTGCCAGCGATGGCAAGGGGGTGGAGTGTGGATGTCCCTATCGACGCTGAGGCTTGGCTGTTTTGCGTTCGTCCCGTCGGGCATAGGCCTCGACAACCCGCTGGACAAGAGGGTGACGCACCACATCGGCCGAGGTGAGACGACAGACAGACACGCCTTCCACACCATCCAAAACGTCGGAGGCCTCCACCAGACCGCTCTGCACGGTGGCTGGAAGATCCACTTGTGTGATGTCGCCCGTCACCACCATCCGAGAACGCTCTCCGAGACGGGTGAGCACCATGCGCATCTGGGCAGGCGTGGTGTTCTGAGCTTCATCAAGGATCACAAAGGCATCACTGAGGGTGCGGCCCCGCATGTAGGCCAGCGGAGCGACCTCAATCACCCCCTTCTCCAACAGCACGCTTGTTTTCTCGGCTCCAAGAAGGGAATGCAAGGCGTCATAGAGCGGGCGCAAATAGGGATCGACCTTCTGCTGAAGGTCGCCCGGCAGGAACCCCAGCCGTTCCCCAGCCTCGACAGCCGGCCTGGTGAGAATCAAACGCTCCACCTTGCGTTCGGTGAGCATCCGAACAGCAAGAACGGTGGCCAAGAAGGTTTTTCCTGTGCCCGCAGGCCCGAGCGCAAAGGTGAGATCGTGGCGCTCCATGGCATCCACATATTTCTTCTGTCGCAGGGTGCGCGGTCGCAGCAGATTGCCCTTTTGGCTCTTTGCCAAGACCTGCTCACCCATGGCGGCATGGTCATCGCCGCGGCCGGTGTTGAGCGCTCCAAGAGCCGATTGAAGATCCACCGGAGAGACCGACTGACCCTCCTGCCAGATCGGGCGCAGCAGTTCCACAACCGCAGCGGCCCGTTCAATCTGCGTCGGCCGCCCGGTGATCACCAACTGAAGACCCCGCAACACCATGGAGGCTCCTGTCAGAGCTTCGAGGCGATGCAGGGTTGTTTCTGCTTCACCGGCCAAAGCCAATGCAGCATCGGGATCAGGCAGGTCGAGAACGAAACGGCCGCGTTCGCCGTCGTCAGACACCGGAATGATCAGCCCTCGGTGGATTCGGCTTCAGCGGAATCGGAAGCAGCCGCTTCAGCTTCAGCAGCCTTGGCATCAGCAGCATCCTTAGCGGCCTGCTTGGCATCAGCCTCACGCTTGGCCGCTTGCTTGGCCTTACCGACAGTTTCTGCAGAACGCACGGTCTTTTCAAGAAGACCGCCGCGCTCGAGCAGCGTGCGCACGACATCGGTGGGCTGGGCACCCTGACCCAAACGCTCACGGATGGCCTCGGTATCGAGACGCGTTTCCTTCGTCCGCGGGTTGTAGAAGCCCAGCTCCTGGAGGGGACGACCGTCCCGACGAGAGGTGCTGTTACAGGCCACGAGGCGGAAGCTCGCTTCCCGCTTCTTGCCAAACCGCTTCAGGCGGAGCTTGATCATCGTGGCCCTGGAATGAAGGAAAAGAGGTGGTCCGGCGGCGCCTAAACGCCCGCCAAACAACCACCATACCGTTCCGCCTTCACAGATCCCCGAAGCCTTTCTTCTTCTTGGCCGGTCGCTGCCGCTTGGGCGGTCCGCCGCGACCGGGGCGGCCACCGGCAGCAGGCATGCCACCCATTCCTGGCATTCCACCCATCCCCGGCATTCCACCCATCCCTGGCATTCCAGGCATGCCACCCATTCCTGGCATACCGCCCTGACTCATCTGCTGCATGAAGCCACGCATTTTCTGGAAGTCGGCCAGCACCTTGTCCACATCAGCGGGCTGATGACCGCTGCCGCTGGCAATCCGCCGACGTCTTGAGGGTTGACCCGCCAGCAAGTCGGGGTTTTCCCGCTCCTGCTGTGTCATCGAGCCGATCATGGCCTCGATGCGCTTCAACTGCTGCTCTCCCTGCTTGAGCATGCCGTCGTCGATTTTGTTCATGCCCGGGATCATTTTCATCAGGCCACCGAGCGAACCCATGCGCTTGATCAAGCGCATCTGCTTCACGAAGTCCGAAAAGTCAAACGTCGCCTCCTGAAGCTTCTTCTGCATCTTCTCGACGTCGGCGAGTTCGACCTCCTTCTGGGCCTTCTCCACCAGCGTCAGCACATCACCCATGCCGAGGATGCGACTGGCCATCCGTTCGGGATGGAACGGCTGCAGCGCCTCCACCTTCTCGCCAGTACCGATGAACTTGATCGGCTGACCGCTCACCTTGCGGATCGAGAGGGCCGCACCGCCGCGGGAGTCACCGTCGAGTTTGGTGAGAACTGCTCCAGTAATGCCCACCTGATCGTGGAAGGCACGGGTGAGCTCGGCCGCCTCCTGGCCAATCATCGAATCCACCACCAGCAGCACCTCATCGGGCTGCACGGCGGAACGGATCCGCACCATCTCCTCCATCATCTCGGTGTCGATCTGGAGACGGCCGGCGGTGTCCACCAGGAGGGTGTCGAACCCCTCCTGCTTCGCTTTAGCCAAACCAGCCGCGGCGATGTCCTCTGGCTTGGCTTCAGCTCCGAGGCTGAACACCTCCACATCGATCTGAGCACCCAACGTCTTGAGCTGCTCGATAGCCGCTGGCCGATAGACGTCGGCACCCACCATCAGGGCTCGACGTCCCTGGTCCTTGAGGTGCAGACCAAGCTTGGCCGTGGCGGTGGTCTTACCCGCACCTTGGAGGCCAGCCATCAGCACGACGGTGGGAGCCTCGGCCGCCTTGGCCAAAGGAGCGTTATCACCCCCCATGACCTCCACCAGCTGCTCATGGACCACCTGGATGAACTTTTGATCCGGGTTGACCCCTCGCACCACTTCAGCGCCGACGGCTTTATCGCGGACCTCAGCGACGAAGTCCTTCACCACCGGCAGGCTCACATCCGCTTCAAGCAACGCCCGACGGACGTCCTTCAGCGCCCCATCGACGTTGCTCTCGCTGATCGTGTCCTGTCCCCGCAGCCCCTTGACCGCATCCTCAAAACGGGCTGAAAGCTCGTCGAACATCGGCGTAAAGCCCCTGGATCAATGAAGTGATCGTAAAAAGCGACGGTCCTGCTACTCAGGATCCCGGCATGTAGTCATGCAAACGCCATTGGGTTCCGTCCCTGCCGAGCACATAGGTCACGCTGAAATCACTCGGTGCTGTCTCTTCGATGACAGCACCATCAGCACCCTGGAGACGATCGCTGTAGGCCACCTGGGCCCGCAGCTCAATTCTCAGAGGTTTTCTGTCCAACACTTCGATGCTGGTAATTGAGGCATCAATCGACTTAGACCGCCCTGCGGCCGCGTCAACGGCCCGTTCACGCTCCACGCGCTTCAACAGGGGGTCCCTCGCCACAACGGAGAGGTCCGCCGGCTGACCGGACAAAGCCAAAGCCTTGGCATCGAGCCATCCCTGCACCAAAGCCTGCAGCTCCGCTTCCGTCGGCGCATCGCTAACGAGCGGTTTGGAGGGAGCGGAGGGCCGCAGGGCCGGCTTCAGGCTCGCGACGGGCTCATCGGCCGACCGCGATGGAAAAACGTCGACTATTTGCTCTTCAACGTCTTTCTCTTCAACGTCTTTCTCTTCAACCTCCGTGGTTTCTGAAATCGTTTCCGGTACCAGTGGCGCGTAATCCAAATTGCGTCTGACGAGGGCGAGGCCTCCAACGGCGATCCCGAGCAGCGCCAGAGCCGCAGCAGCAGAACGTACCCAGCGTTGCTGCAAGAACGGCAGCGGCACGGCCAAGTCTTCGGACTCAGCATCCGGATCCGGTTCACCCAGGTCGAACGAGGAATCGAGTGATGCCGTCCCTGCTGTTGACCAGTCCAGGGGCATCTCTTCGGTAAGGGGCTGGCGCGAGGCCTTGCGATCGAGACGATCGACGTAACCCTGCACATCACGATCGGCAAACCAGGCATCTAGGTCAGCTACCGATGCGTCGACATCGCGATAACCGGGCAAGACATCGCGCTCAAGCCAGGCTCGGCAGTACTCACATTGGGCAGCGAGCCGGTCACCGGGATGATTCAGGAACCAGGCCTGCAGGTCTGCATCACGCAGAACAGCGAAGTGCCGCTCGGCATCCTTGACGTTGCCCAACAGCAGATCCAGACAGCCCATCAGCGGCATGGGGTCGAGGTCGGCATTGGCAAGCGTTTGTATCCGCTCGCGCGCCTGCTCGAGGAACTCGGGCTTACGCCGCGAGAAACCAGCGGCGGTCAGCGCCAGAACCGTGAGGAAACCAGCATCAGCAGCGCCTCCCTCAAACCAGCGACTGAACAGATCGATCTGCTCCTGAACCGTCAAAAAGCGGCGGATCTGGTGAAAAAACGATTCAAAATCGGCCTGAGTCAGGCTTCCTTGGTGATCGCCATCTACCTCGGCAGCCTCCAGACCACCACGGGCCACGACCAACTCATCCAGCAGGGTCAAGCCCCGTTGGTGTGAGTCCTGATCACCAAGATCACGGCTGAGCAGATCCAGAATCCGGAAGGGTGTGAGCGCCTGCAACGCGTCTTCCAGCAGGCGCTGCTGATCGGGCAGCTTGCCCATCCGCTGTTGCAGCTGGATGCCGTCGATCAGCAGTTGAGCAGCCGACTCATAGCGACGTTGGTCCTGCTCCTCCAGCGCAGCATCGCGACAGGCCAGGGCAGCCAGGAGAGTCAGATCCGCTTCACGGCCGCTGCCAAGGGCTGGTGCCTGAGGAGGCTGGAGCCCCTGCCGTGCCAGTTGAAAAGCCTCAACAGCCCCGTGGGCCTCCCAGAGCAGAATCAGACCGGCCACCTCGCTGCTGGTCGGGAGATCCAACCCCACCGTTCCGTTCGGATGGGATTCACTGAGGCGTAGCAAGGCAGCTTCGTAGTCAGCCCTGTCGGAGGGGTCGGTCAGCAGGTCGGCGGATCGACGCAGGAGGTCGGCCCGCTGGAGCAGCGCTTCGTGGGTGAATCCCTGGTCCGGCGGACTGTCGCAACGGGTTTGCAACCGGCGCAGAATCGCTTCTGGCTCTGCCGATGGACTGACGCCCAGGAGTCGGAAATGATCAATGGGCAGATCCAACAGCAACGCTGCGAGGAGACGCGGATCTTAGTCAGTGTCTGGGGTTTTGCCCATCGCTCATCGGCTGGCCCTTAAAGTTGACTTCAAATCATTAGGTGGACATGGGTCAGGACCTCGCTGTCGATTCCGCTCCGATTGGCACTGCGACTGCTGGTCCCCACGCCGAACGGCTCTCAAAACTGGTCACAGCACAACGGGCCAGCGTGGACCGGGACACGGGCCTTGACCTCTACAGGGACATGACCCTGGGCAGGCGCTTCGAGGACAAATGCGCCGAGATGTACTACCGCGGCAAGATGTTCGGCTTTGTTCATCTGTACAACGGTCAGGAAGCTGTCAGCACCGGTGTGATCGGTGCCATGAAGCGTCAGCACGACTGGTTCTGCAGCACATACCGCGATCACGTCCATGCCTTGAGCGCCGGCGTACCCGCCCGCGAGGTCATGAGTGAACTCTTCGGCAAAGAGACCGGTTGCAGCAAAGGTCGCGGCGGTTCGATGCACCTTTTTTCCAAGGAGCATCACCTGCTTGGTGGTTTTGCCTTCATCGCTGAAGGGATCCCCGTGGCGCTCGGGTCGGCCTTCACCAGCCGGTACAAACGCGATGCCCTCGGCGATGCCTCCAGCAACTCAGTGACTGCTGCGTTCTTCGGTGATGGAACCTGCAACAACGGTCAGTTTTTCGAGTGCATGAACATGGCGCAGCTGTGGAAGCTGCCGATCATTTTCGTGGTCGAAAACAACAAGTGGGCCATCGGGATGTCCCACGACCGGGCCACCAGTGATCCAGAGATCTGGCGCAAGGCCAGCTCCTTCGGTATGGCCGGTGAGGAAGTGGATGGAATGGACGTTCTGGCGGTGCGGGCAGCAGCCCTACGGGCCGTAGAACGGGCCAGGGCCGGCGAAGGTCCGACCCTGTTGGAATGCCTGACCTATCGCTTCCGTGGGCACTCCCTCGCTGATCCAGACGAACTGCGCGCGGAGGAGGAAAAGCAGTTCTGGGCCAAACGTGATCCCCTCAAAGCTCTGGAACGGGATCTGACAGACGCAGGCCTGGTGAATAGCGATGAACTACGCGCGATCGAGAAGGAGATCGACGGAATCGTTCAGGACTGTGTTGACTTCGCCCTCTCAGCACCAGAGCCCGACCCATCGGAACTCACGCGCTACATCTGGGCTGAAGACTGATTCAGCTGAACTGGTTCAGTTTTAAGAAGCCGGATCCGAGCCGGCTCAGATGCCGCTCGGAAGTCGACGGGTGAGATTGCGAAGCTTCCGCAAGGCCTTGAGTTCAACTTGGCGGACACGCTCCCTGGACACTTCCATGAGACGTCCGATTTCAGCGAGGGTGTGACGTTCGTTGCCCTCAAGCCCGAAGCGCATGCGCAGAACATGCTGCTCCTGCTCACTCAAGTGACTCAGCCAGCGGCCCAGTTGTTCGTGGTGAATACGTTGCTCAACGATGTCGAGCGGCTCATCGAGGGATGAATCAGCAATCAGATCACCGAGGAAGCTGCGGCCCTCCTCGCCGTTGACGGGAGCATCCAGGCTGCTGGTGGTGAGGGCCTGGCGCAGCAGCGAATCCAGCTCATCCAATGGAATATCCATGGCTTCAGCGATCTCCACGCGGCTGGGCATGGCGCCCAGCTTGTGAGCGAGATCAAGGCTGACCTTACGGATCGTGGTGAGCCGCTCACTCAGGTGAACCGGCAGTCGAATCGTGCGCGACTGACAAGCAATGGCTCGGGTCATGCTCTGGCGGATCCACCAGAAGGCATAAGTGGAAAATTTGTAACCCCGGGTTGGATCAAATTTTTCAACAGCACGCTCCAGCCCGAGGGAGCCCTCCTGAATCAGATCGAGCAATTCAAGACCCTTGCCCTGATATTTCTTGGCAACACTGACAACCAAACGAAGGTTGGCCTTCATCATCCGCTCTTTGGCGCGCCGACCGATCCTCAGGAGACGACGCTGCGCCGTCGTGAGTTCTCCATCCGCAAACTCGCGGGAGCCGTCTTCGGTGAGGGCCATCATGGCTTGCACCTGATTGCCCAGCTCGATTTCCTCAGCTGGTGTGAGAAGAGGGATTCTGCCAATGGTGGCGAGGTACCAGCTGACAGGGTCGCTGCTGCGCCGACGTTGAGTCTCCAGCGGCTTGGATGCGGTGGACACCATGGGTGCTGCGGAAGTGTGATGACTTTCCTACGAACAGAAAGAATGTCGATGTGTTTTCAGCAACCCTTCAGATTCAGAACAGCAAATCGAAACATTTCAGATTTGCGAAAGATTTAAAACCAGCAAAAGCTCTGTGGACAGAAGCAAGCCGAGTGAACAAAAAGAGTCATTTGTTCAGACTTTGTTGAACATCGTTGTTTGCTTTTTCTGACACCGCGCTGCAAGGATTTTCAAACAATCCGCAATCGCCGAAGCATCACTTGATTGAGCACGACGTGCCGCCAAACCATGCAAAGCCGTGCTGGCAACAAAGCTTTGAAGCCCTGGCTGCTGCTGTGCCGCGACGACCTGGGCACCCCAACCAGTCACAAAACCGGCCAGCAGGTCGCCGAGTCCAGTGCGAGCAACCCGAGGAGACGTGCCTGTCAGCACAACCGCCGCACCCGATGAATCCGCCAGTACCGAATGCGCACCCTTCAGCAAAATGCAACAACCGCTGCAGCGCGCTGCTGCGATCACCCTCTCCAGCGCATCACCCTCGCCACAATCAGGAAACAAACGCGCGAACTCAGCAGCGTGGGGGGTCAGCCAGGTTGGACCCTGACGCTGCAACAGCCAGCGCCACCCCTCCGAACTGGACGCCAGGGCATTGATCCCATCTGCATCGAGCACCAGCAAACCAGCGACGGTGCGCAGTTGCTCCGACCACGGGTTCCACCACCGAGACGGGTTGCCAAGCCCGGGGCCGACCAACACCGCATCCAGCCGGTCTGGAATCAGCCCCTCCTCCAGTTGCATCACCTCCGGCAACACCTGCCACAAATTCGATTGAAGACAAGGCGGCACAACGGCCTGAACGCAGCCGCAGCCACTGGCCATGGCCCCCCGCAGCGCGAGATGTGCTGCTCCGGGGTAGCGATCACTGCCCGCCACCACCAGACAGCGGCCCCGTTCGTACTTCATCGCTGTGGGCGGCAGCGCTGGTAACGGGGCCGTACAGGCCTCTCCAACCGGCAGGCGGCGCGGCAAGACCGCAGCGGCGTTGCCCATCACCGCAGGCGGCAACCCCAGATCAATCCGCACCAACGCCCCAACCCAAGGACGGGCTGGGTCCAGACACAACCCGCGCTTCAACCAGCCAACGCTGAGGGTGGCCGAAGCACAAGCCGCCTGCTCCCCCAACACAGTTCCGTGGTCCGAACAAAGACCTGACGGCACATCCAGGCTGATCAGCGCACCAGGCTGCAACTGCTGTCGGCACCGAAACAGATCTGCCAAGCAGTCGGGCAGCGCCCTGCTCTGACCAAGCCCGAAGATCGCGTCCAGCCACAGCGCTGCGTCGGCTGGATCCGGGTCTTGACGCAGGCGCCGCAGACCGAGCCACTCCCCATGGCGCAGATGGTCAGCGGTGAGTTGCTTGCGAATGGCAAGGGGACACCACAGCGAAACCTCAATGCCAGCCAGATGCAACTCCCTCGCCACCACCAGGCCATCGCCACCGTTGTGGCCCGGCCCGACCAAAACCAACACGCCATTCCGCAGCAGATCCCGGCGCTTCAGCAGCCAAGACGCCATCGCAAGCCCCACCTTCTCCATCAATGCGGCGACGGGCATTCCGCTGTCGAACAGGCTCTGTTCCAGACCCCGCATGGACGAGGCATCCACGAGCAGATGATCGGAATCAGCGGGAGGCCACACCACTCGCAGGTTGCCGGGACCTCACTATGGAGAGAACTCCCTGCGCCGCCCATGGCCATCGGATCCACCACAACCCGCGCTGGTGAGGCCGCTCTTGAGCGTCTTAGGCAATGGCCTGGAGAGCATCGCGTGGCCGTTGGTCTCTCCGGCGGTGTCGACAGTTCCCTTACAGCGGCGCTGCTGGTGGAAGCGGGTTGGCAGGTGGAAGGCCTGACCCTTTGGCTGATGAGCGGGAAAGGAGCCTGTTGCGCTGAAGGACTGGTGGATGCGGCCGGCATCTGTGAACAGCTGGGCATTCCCCACCACGTGGTGGACACGCGGGAGACGTTCCAACAGGAGATCGTCCAACGGCTGGTGGACGGCTACCGCGATGGGATCACGCCACTGCCCTGCTCCCAATGCAATCGGTCGGTGAAATTTGGACCGATGCTCAATTGGGCCCTCCAAGAGCGGAACCTGCCCCGCATCGCCACCGGCCACTACGCCCGGATCCGTCATGGGGGCGATCAACAGCGTCATCAGTTGCTGCGGGGCCTCGACGGTCGCAAGGACCAGAGCTATTTCCTCTACGACCTTCCCCAGGAGGTCTTGGGACGCATCGTTTTTCCCTTGGGAGAACTAACGAAGCCCGACACGCGGCTCGAAGCTGCCCGACACGGTCTGCGTACTGCAGAGAAACCAGAAAGCCAGGATCTCTGCCTGGCGGACCACCACGGATCCATGCGGGCGTTCCTTGATGCCTATCTGCCACCCCGCCAAGGGGAGATCGTGCTGGGCGATGGAACCGTTGTGGGCGAGCACGACGGCATCGAACACTTCACCATTGGTCAGCGCAAGGGGCTGGGTGTGGCCTGGCGAGAGCCGCTTCACGTCATCCGCCTTGACGCTGCGATGAATCGGGTGGTCGTCGCTCCTCGCGCCGAAGCGGGCCGAGACAGCTGCGTGGTGGGCGCGGTGAACTGGGTCTCAATCGACCCCATCCAGGTCCCACAAAACATTGAGGTTCAGGTGCGTTATCGCAGTGCACCGGTGCGTGCAGAGCTGGTCCCCCTGGAGTGCACCGAGGCGGATCAGCAACGGGAGCGTCCTCACCGCTGCCGTTTGACCTTTGAAGAGGAGCAGTTCTCCATCACCCCAGGACAAGCTGCGGTCTTCTACGACGGTGAAGTCGTGCTCGGTGGAGGGCTGATCCAACGGGAGTAAGCCGTGGCGCGCTTACGAACCTGAATGAAGGTCTGCGCCACGCCGGGGGCCTCAGGTGGAAGCAACCATTCCACCCTTCCATCAGCCGAAATCAGCGCACTCGGACCCGTGTTGCCAACGCTGAGCAAATCGCGTCCGCTCTCGATCGCCCTTAACTGCGCCAGAGCCAGGAACTGCTTCTGCAACTGACGGGGATAAGGGTCGAGGTTGGCAATCGCGAGGAGCCAGGTCGCGCCATTTGCAGCGGCGCGTGCCAGTGCCAGGCCATCAGCAATCTCATAACAAATGGCCACAGCAGCCGGGGGCTCAACCACGGCCATCGTGCGGGGAGCCGGGCCAGGGGCCAACCCACCCACCGCAGACAATCCCGCCGTCAGGCCGGCAGGCAGCGGGGGCATCCATTCCCCGATCGGCACCAAACGATGCTTATCAGCCAGGGGGACGGGAAACCGGTCCGGCGGCTCGTACAGCAAAAGAGAGCTGCGTTGCTGACCTCGCACCCAACGAAATCCTCCACTGATCAGGGGAATGTCTGGAGCCTCCGGCGGCACCAGAAAATTCGCAGGCAGAGCCCCTTCCGGAGCCACCACAGCGACAACGTCGTTCGTCTCCAGCTGACGCATCGCATCCACCAGCCGCGTGGGCAACGCTTGTTGACGCTCCAGATTGAATTTTTCTCGTGTCGGAACAGCGGGCTGCCAGACCCCCATTGCGACGGACCCGACCGACGGCGGCGTCGCCCACAACAGCAGGCTCCCCAACCCATGGGCCAGCAGCACGCTGGCCAATCCGATCAGACCCCAGCGTCGCCAAGCCGCGGGCTGCTCGAAGAGCGCCAGCAGGCAACAGCCCCACCACAACTGCAGCAACGTCAACCCTCCGGAGCCGAACCAGCGGGCCACCCCCGCCAAGGGGCGGTCCCAGGGCAGGGTGGTGCCGCCGACGCCGATCCAGAACAGCGGTGACCCCGACAGCACCAGCTCAGCCAGGGCCCAGAGCCCAGCCAGCAGCATCAGCCGCCAAAACCACGGCCAGTGGCGAGGTAATAGTCGCGCCAGAACAGACCACCCGGCGACGAGCAGAGCGGCAAGGATGCCGCAGGCCAGCCAGAGGGACAGCGCCACAGGCAGGCTGAGCGCGGTGGGGACTCCCATCCAGGTGAGCGGATGCAGGGCCAGCAACCAGCCGTGGCTGATCAAAACGGCAAGCAGAGCCCAAAAAGCCGACCAACGGGGGCGCTCAACCACGGACCAGAGCAGCGCCAGAGCAGGAACCATCAGCAGTGGCCCGCCCAGGGATGGAGCCACTCCAGCCAGAACGCCCCCGAGCAGAGCGCGCCATCCGGGATGCAGTTGGTGATTGCCCATGGTCAGCAGTCCCGGCCGGGGGCATCCTGGATCGGACCCGCCCGCCTGTCGCTATGGATCCCGCGAATCCTCTTCAGCAGTTGCTGCTGCGCGGCCTGGGGACGACCACCCTCGTCGCTGAACGTCTACGAGGCGTCACCCAGAACTGGGTCAGCAGTGGCCGGCTTGATCCGAATGAAGCCTCCGCCCTGGTGGATGACGTGCTCAAGGCACTCCGCGGTGAAACGCCCGAACTGGAGCAGCAGATGGGGCGCAACCTGGAAAGAAATCGCGACAACCTGCTCCAAGATTTTGGCGTTCCCAGTCAGAAGGAAGTGGATGAACTGCGAGGACGCATTGATCGGCTTGAGCAGCAGCTGCGGCAGATGAACCGGCCTGAGTGAACACCGGCGATGCGGACCAGAGGCCAGAATTAGAGCAACAGAAGCCTTTCCGTGCGCGACATCATCATCAGCACAACGGTCTGCGTGGCCTGCCTTCTCCTGGCCTTGGTCAGCCAGATCGTGGCCCCCTCCACTGTTGACGCCGCCCCCGTACAGCCAGCTGCCGTGCGGTCCGAGGCTTCGAAACCACAACGGGCCTTGAGCTTCGAACTCGACCCCGACGACCCCAATCCGACCCTGTTTGCCATGGCCAACGATTCCGCTCGCGCCGACGCTTCGGCCCTCGGCGGCCCGCTCGATGCCCCTGACACCACCATCACAGCCAGTGGTCTGAAAATCACTGAGCTGGAGGTGGGCACAGGTGAGGAGGCAAGTGCAGGCCAGACGGTGGTGGTGCACTACCGCGGCACCCTGGAGGACGGACAGCAGTTCGATGCCAGCTACGACCGGGGCACCCCCTTCAGCTTCCCCCTTGGTGCTGGCCGGGTGATCAAAGGATGGGATGAAGGTGTCGCCGGAATGAAAGTGGGCGGCAAACGCAAGCTGGTGATCCCCTCCGACCTGGCCTATGGCACCCGGGGCGCCGGTGGGGTGATTCCTCCCAATGCAACCTTGATTTTCGAGGTGGAACTGCTCGACGTGAAGAAGTGAGCGGAAGCTAGGCTCAACCCAAGCCAATTCCGCTCTGAACCGATGCTGCGCACGGCCCTTTCCGCCATTGCATATGCCCTTCCTGCCCCCGTGGCAGAAGCCCATTGCGACGGTCCTTGTGGTGTTTACGACCCGGCTTCCGCTCGTGTGGCAGCCGAAGCAGTGCTGTCCATGACCAAGAAGCTGAAGGGCCTTGAGGCCCCCGCCGCGGGTGACGCGGCTGCTTTGGCCGCCTACAACAACACCTTCGGTCGCTACGTCGCCATTAAGGAAGAGGAAGCACAGAAGACCAAGAAAGAGTTGTTGATCCTCTGGACCGACTACTTCAAGCCCGACCACCTGGCCACCTTCCCTGATCTGCACGACACCTTCTGGAAAGCAGCCAAGCTCTGCAGCGCCTGCAAGGTGAACATCGATCAGGCCAAGGCAGAGGAGCTGATGGCCGCCGTTGAAAAAATCCACGGCATGTTCTGGCAGTCCAAGTGTCGTTCCGACGCCTGGGTCACCGCATCCTGAGTTCGAACAGGTCCAATGCCCCTATCGCAGCAGCAGGCCTTCGGGATCTGTTGCTGCTTTTTTGTGGCCGTCGGCTGCTGCTACGCATCGAAGGGCGATCGATGCAGCCCACCCTTGAACCGGGAGACCGTGTTCTGGTCAGCCGTCTGAACTCGAACTCGACCCTGCGTTTGGGATCCGTGCTCGTGACATGGCATCCTCACCGATCGGACATTCGTCTGATCAAACGCCTCAACAGAATTGAACCCAACGGGTTGTGGTTGCTGGGAGATAACCAAGCCGAAAGCACCGATAGCCGCCAACTCGGGACGGTGGCGACAAGCTTGCTGATCGGGGAGGTGGTGGCTCGTCTCACCACCAGAGGGTCAGAACAAGACCGGTGAGGTCTTCTGAAGCCAGATCGCCCCAGTGATGATCGAAAGAGCTCCGGTGCCACCCACGAGGAAAGGCATCAGCCGGGCACCACTGCGAAGGGTGAGGAAGGACACCACCGAAACCACGGCCACCATGGCGCCGATGGATCCAAGCAGATAAGCCACCAAATAGCCCACAGCAGCGTGAGGCGGCAGAGCCAGGGCAGGAATCACCGCCAGCAGGTGACTGGCACCCGCCAATCCATGCAGCAAGCCCAGCCCTGAGGATGCATGGACGTGACGGCGGTGGTTGCTGGCACCGCGCACATGCAGGTGGAGATGACGATGCTCATGGGAACCGTCATGAAGATGATCATGGGTGTGCAGTTCAAGACCGAACGCGGTGCGGACCGCCAGAGCACCCACCACCAGCAGGGCCACACCCACAAGGAATTCCGCCCAAGACGACATGGCCTCCACGTGGGCCAGGTCTTTGAGGCCAATGGCGATCAGGGCCAGAACCACGACTCCGGCGGAATGACCGGCCCCCCAGGCCATGGCATGCCGAAAGGCCGACAGAGGCTTGTTCAGGGAGAAGGGCGCCATCGCCACCAGGTGATCTGCACCACCCACCACATGCACGGCCCCGGCGGCAATGCCGGTCAAAAGGCTAATCAGCACAAAGAACCGCCTGAATGTCTCAATTCTACATCAGCAGGAAGAAGCCATCGGCGTTATCAAGCCTGGATCAGTTGCACCAGACCCGCCTCAATATCCGGCTGCCGCATGAGAGCTTCCCCCACAAGCACCGCACCTGCACCGGCGGACTGAACCCGATCGAGATCAGCACGGCTGAACAGACCCGACTCACTCACAAGCAGCGCTTCCTCTTGCTTCAACCGGTCATCGAATTCGTTGAGCAGCCGCTCAGTCGTACCCAAATCCGTCTCAAAGCTGGTGAGATCGCGATTGTTGATTCCAATCAAGGGGAACCCGCCAATGTTGAGCACCCGGTCCAGTTCAGTGGCGTCGTGGACTTCCACCAGCACCGTGAGGTCCAAGGCCGCTGCGGCCTTGTTCAGATAACGAAGATCCTGATCCGACAGGATGGCAGCGATCAGCAGCACCGCATCAGCCCCCGCGGCCCTGGCCTGAAACAGCTGATACGGACTGAGCACAAACTCCTTGCAGAGCAGAGGAAGGTCGACGGCCCGGCGAACCTCCACCAAAACATCGAAGCCCCCCTGAAAAAAGGTCTTGTCGGTGAGCACCGAGAGACAACTCGCGCCGCCGGCGGCATAGGCCTTGGCAATCGCGACCGGATCAAAATCCTCGCGAATCACTCCTTTGCTGGGACTCGCTTTTTTCACCTCAGCAATCACCGCCGGTTTCTTGGCGGCAGCTTGAAGAGCTCCAAGAAAATCCTTCGTAGGAGGCAGCTTGGCAATCTGCTGCTTCAGCTTGTCCAGGGGGACCTTGTCGCGGGCCGCATCAATCTCACGGTCTTTTTCCCAGACAATTTTCTCGAGGATGTGACGCGGCTCCTCTTCATCGTGAGGCACCGCATATTCGAGATGAGCAACCCTCACCTTGGGATTGGGGGGACGACGGCGGAACTCCATGGATCAGGACAAAGCTTGAACGAGAAACGGGTGCGTGGGATCAGGCGGCCAACTGGGCGGCAGCCTGTTTGTAAGCAACTTCCACCACCTCACTAAGGGTGGGGTGTGTGTGCACTTCAGTGGCGAGCTGACGAACGCTCTGACGCCGGGCGACAGCATTGGCCACCTCCTGGATCAGATCAGCGGCATGAAGCCCATAGATGTGGGCCCCCAGCACTTCACCGCTGGTCTTGTTGAACAGCAGCTTCATCAGGCCGTCACTATCCAGTTCAGCCAGAGCTTTGGAATTGGCTTTGAAATAGCTGCGAACGGACCCGAGCTGGAACCCATCCTTCTCGGCCAGGGCTTTGGCATCCGCTTCGGTCAGACCCACAGAGCTGATCTCAGGATGAGTGAAGGTGGCTGCCGGAATGCTGCGGTAGTCGATCTCGCGCGCGTGGCCAAGGATGTTGTCCACCGCCACGGTGCCTTGCGCAGCAGCGGTGTGCGCCAGCATCAGCTTGCCGGTCACATCACCCACGGCCCAGAGATGTGGCAGCGGCTCACCGTTGACCAGCACCCGCATGGCGTCGTCAATCGGAACAAAGCCCCGGTTCGTCTCCACATTGAGAGACTCCAAGTTGAGGCCCTTGCTGCTGGGAACGCGCCCCGTGGCCACCAGAACGGCATCCACCTCAAGGGTTTCCACCAGTTCACGGCTGTTGAAATCAGCCAGTTCGATCTTCACGGGGCAACCCGGGGTGACCTTGCGGGCCAGGACTCCGGAGCGGGCATCGATATCGCGACCATCAATCAGATGACGCCCAGCGATCTTGGCGATGTCTGGATCAAAGGTGGGCATCACCTTGTCCATAGCCTCGATCATCGTCACTTCGCAACCGAGGGCGGTGTACACATCAGCGAATTCAAGGCCGATGTAACCGCTGCCGATGATCGCGATCCAGCGGGGTAGCCACTCCAGGTTGATGGCCTCGTCACTGGTAAACACCGTGCGCCCATCGGTTTCGATTCCAGGTGGCACAAAGGGGTCCGATCCTGTGGCGATGATGACGTCCTTTGCGGTCAGAACCCTGTCGACGCCGCTGGGTTCCCGCAGCCCGACTCTCTGGCTGCCCTCGAGACGGCCATGCCCCCTGAGGATCGTCACCCCAGCCCGTTCCAGGGTCTTGGTGAGGTTGGTCCGAATGGTTTGAACGAGCTGATTGGCGTGGTCAGCGATCTTTTGCCGCTCGAAACGCACAGGAGCGGCATGAATGCCGAAGCTCGATAGGTGCTTGTCGTCCGCCAGCTCCCGCACCTTTCCGCTGGCGGCAAGCAACGCCTTGGAGGGAACGCAGCCCCTGTTCACACAGGTGCCTCCCATGTCGCGGGATTCAACAATCGCCGTCTTCAGGCCATGGTCGGCGGCATGTTTGGCGGCATCGAAGCCGCCATAGCCGGCACCAATAACAATGACGTCGAAGTCGAAGCTGGCGTCGCTCACCCGAACTGCTGCGATGTGGCGGTCATTGTCGCTCTTCGCCGCTCCAGGAGGAGAGGAACCGCGGCAGACGCCACATTCAAGGATTCAACGCGTGAGCTGTGGGGAAGCGTGACGGCATGGGTACAGCAGGCCTGCAGATCCGGATGCAGGCCTGCACCCTCGGTTCCCAGCACCAGCGCCGTCGGCCGTCTCCAGTCGAGATCCCAGTAGGGAGATGGGGGATCACCTTTCGTCGGATCCGGTACCAGGGTGGCTACCACCTGCAATCCCGACGCCACCAGCTGCTGGAGTTGCTGCTGAAGCAGCTGGATCGCCATCTCTTCGCTGGGGCCAAAGCGTTGATGCGGCAGTTGAAGCAGAGCACCAGCAGACGCCCGCAGAACTTTCGTCCCCAGGGGGTCAACACCACCGCCCATCCAGACCGCGTTCACATCAGCGGCAAGCGCCGTCCTCAACAACGTGCCCAGATTGCCGGGATCCTGAATGCGATCCAGAACCAGGACGAAGTCCAACACCGACGGAACGGTGGGCAAAGCCTTCAGTGGGCTCAGACAGGCAACGCCATCGGGTGTGACCGTTGTTAGCGCTGCCCGCAACACCTCATCGGTGACAATCCGCCATCGCGCCTGGGAACAACGTTCGGCGAGTTCCGGATGACGCTCCAGCCAGACCTCCGTTGCGATGATTTCCTCCGGCGCCTTCCCTCGCGCCAGAAGCTCTTGCAAGAGATGGGTGCCCTCCAGGAGCAACAGCCCTTCGGCCTCACGCCCAACACGGGTAGCCAAGCTTCTAAGACGCTTGACCAAGGGATTGCGTCGGCTGCTGATCAGGGGGGAGGAGGATTCCAGAGAACGAATCAGAACTCTGCGTGTTTACGCACGTTCAAGCCTTTGTGAACGCTGAGATTTTCGCCTTCGAGCTCAAGCCCATTAATGGCTGCGATTTCGCCCTTAATCCCTTCCGCCGCAAGATTTTCAATCAGCTTTTTAATGACCTGATCTTCCACAGTCGTGTGGTCGATGGAGTCGGGGGTTAGAAGCTCAATGAACTTTCCAACCTTGGAAGCAACCACCTCCGAGGCGTTGGAGATCTTGAGAACGATCATTGTTGCCGGGAGAAGCTTGACTTCCGACAAACTAGTGCGGATGGGGAGACTTGAACTCCCACGATGTTGCCACCACTAGTACCTGAAACTAGCGCGTCTACCAATTCCGCCACATCCGCTGGCGTGTCGAGATTCGACCGGATGAACATAGGGCATCACCGATCCCTAGATCCAACACCCTGGAAGCAAACTGTCCAGTTTGAACGCCGGCCGTCTAGACGGTCTCAGAGAGTATTGGCAAAATCCTCTTATCGGGGATCGGGCAATTGATGATGGCTGTTGCAGAAGCGTCTCAGGAGAGTCTCAAGCAACGCCTGAACGTCAGTGGCGGCCACGACCTGAACGGCACGCTTCGCGTCAGCGGGGCGAAGAACTCCGCGCTGGTGCTGATGACGGCCAGCCTCCTGAGTCAAGAGACCATTGAACTCACCAATATTCCTGCCCTGACAGACATCGATGGCATGAGTGCCATCCTTGAATCGCTGGGAGTGCAGGTTGATCGAGCCTCTGACCGCATTCGCCTTACCGCCTCCGAACTGAGTGGTTCAGCTCCGCCCTACGAACTGGTCAACAGCCTGCGCGCCAGTTTCTTCAGCATCGGACCTCTGCTGGGACGGCTGGGACATGCCCGGGTTCCCCTTCCAGGGGGATGCCGCATCGGAGCACGTCCTGTCGTCGAACACATCCGCGGCCTGAAAGCCCTCGGCGCCATCGTCAATGTGGAGCATGGGATCGTCACGGCGTCCGTTCCGGGCACTAAAAAACGCCTGTCAGGAGCTCAGATCGTTCTCGACTGTCCCAGCGTCGGAGCCACGGAAACCATCTTGATGGCCGCCGTTTTGGCGGAAGGGGTCTCAACGATTGAAAACGCCGCCCAGGAGCCTGAAGTGCAGGACCTGGCCAACCTGCTCAACACCATGGGAGCTCGCGTCACCGGAGCTGGTGGCCCGGTGATCACCATTGAAGGGGTGGAACAGCTCCGAGGATGCAGCAACTATCCGGTCATACCCGACAGGATCGAAGCAGGAACTTTCCTGATGGCTGCAGCGATCACTCGCTCACAACTGGTGGTAGAGCCCGTTATTCCGGAGCATCTCAGCGCTGTGATCCAGAAGCTCCGGGACTGCGGCTGCTCCATCGATATCAACGGGAGGTCCGTCACGATCACACCAGGTGAGATCACCGCTGTGGACATCACCACCCAACCTTTCCCAGGGTTCCCAACCGATCTTCAGGCACCGTTCATGGCCCTGATGTGCACGGCCAAAGGAACAAGTGTGATCAGCGAAAAGATCTACGAAAACCGTCTGCAGCATGTGGCCGAACTTCAGCGCATGGGAGCGTCCATTCGTCTCAAGGGCAGCACTGCCATCGTTGAGGGAGTGGCCCAGCTCAGCGGGGCCCCCGTCACTGGCACCGACCTTCGTGCAGCCGCGGCCATGGTTCTGGCAGGCCTTTCAGCCAAAGGCATCACCGAGGTGTCTGGCCTGAAACACCTCGACCGGGGTTACGACGACCTCGAAAGCAAGCTCAGCGCTGTGGGTGCTGAGGTGAAGCGCAACATCCCCTGAAGCGGGGCCCTTCAATCAATACAATCCCTGTGCGGGAGCCTGGCGGAATTGGTAGACGCAGCTGACTCAAAATCAGCCGGCCACTGGTCTTGGGGGTTCAAGTCCCCCGGCTCCCATCCATCCGCTGTGATGAACACCTACGGCCGTTTTCCTCTGGCTTTGGCCAAAGGGAAGGGTTGTTGGGTCAAAGACACGCAAGGTCGGAGATACCTCGATGCGGTCGCTGGCATCGCGACCTGCACGCTGGGCCACAGCGACAGGGCAATGCATCGCGCTCTGCGCAGACAGCTGGGACGACTCCAGCACGTATCAAATCTCTATCAGATTCCTGAACAGGAGCAGCTAGCGAGCTGGCTGGTGAACCACAGCTGCGCCGACAGCGTGTTCTTCTGCAATTCCGGCGCCGAAGCCAATGAAGCCGCCATCAAGCTGGCTCGTAAACATGGCCATCAACGTCGAGGCATTCAACAGCCCGTGATCCTCACGGCGGCAGCCAGCTTCCATGGCCGCACCCTCGCTGCTGTTACAGCCACTGGTCAACCCAAATACCACAAGGGTTTTGAACCCATGGTGACCGGGTTTGATTACTTCCCCTACAACGATCTCTCGGCCCTAGAAGCCCTGATCAACCGCTATGAACAAGTCGGCCCCTCCATCGCGGCTGTGCTGGTGGAACCCCTCCAAGGGGAAGGTGGCGTCAATCCCGGAGACCGCGCGTTCTTCTCACGCTTGCGCGAGATCTGCACACAACGGAACATCCTGCTGATTCTCGACGAGGTGCAGGTGGGCATGGGACGAAGCGGCCGCTTGTGGGGCTACGAACAACTGGGCATTACCCCTGACGCCTTCACCCTGGCCAAGGGGCTGGGGGGTGGCCATGCCATCGGCGCCCTGCTGGTGAACGCATCAGCTGACGTGTTCGAACCCGGAGACCACGCCAGCACTTTTGGCGGCAATCCCTTCGCGTGCCGGGCCGGGTTGACGGTGGCGACCGAGATCGAACGGCGGGGGCTACTCAACAACGTCACAGCCCGCGGTGAACAGCTGCGCGACGGACTCCAAGAACTGGTGAAATGTTTCCCAGAGCACCTGGAAACAGTGCGGGGTTGGGGCCTACTGCAAGGCATCGTGATCCGTGAAAGCAGCAGCTGGAAGGCTCCTCAGCTGGCTCAAGCCGCCATTGATCAAGGCCTTCTGCTGGTAGCGGCCGGGCCCTCCGTGCTGCGCATGGTTCCCCCCCTGACCATCAACCAGCGCGAGATCCGCGAACTGCTGCGCCGTCTGGCGGCGACCCTCTCCAGCCTCAGCTGAGTGGATGAGCTCTCTGATCTGATCCCACGCTTCGACCTGCGTGGCATGGATCTGCAGTTGGATCGCATGCATGCGGCCCTCCACGAGCTTGACCATCCATGTCAGGCGGTTCCCGCGATTCAGGTGCTTGGCACCAACGGCAAGGGGTCCATCGTCAGCTTTCTGGAATCAGCCCTCTGTGCCGCAGGACTCCGCTGCGGGGTCACCACCTCCCCGCACCTGGTGAGCTGGTGCGAACGGATTCGGATCCAGGGAGAGCCGATTGCCGTTGAAACGCTGCGATCCCAGTTGCAGGCTCTCCAACCCCTCAACGAACGGCATCGGCTGACCCCCTTTGAACTGCTCGTGACCGCAGCATTTTTGGAATTTCAACGGCACGCCTGTGAACTCATGGTGCTGGAAGTAGGCCTGGGGGGACGGCTTGACGCCACAACAGCGCATCCCCACCGGCCCGTGATTGCCGTCGCCAGCATTGGACTGGATCACTGCGAACACCTGGGCAACAACCTCACCGCCATCGCGATGGAGAAGGCGGCGGCGATCCCCCCGTACGCCACCGTGATCAGCGGGGCACAAGATCCCGCCGTGCAGACCGTCCTGGACGAGACGTGCCGAAAGCAGCAGGCCAACCTGACGTGGGTGCAGCCCCTGGAATCATCCTGGGAGCTGGGCCTGGCAGGAGAAATCCAGAGAAGCAACGCCGCTGTAGCCCTTGGAGCTTTAAAGGCCTTGTCGAGCTTGGGCTGGACCCTGCCTGAGGCAGTGATCCGTGAGGGGTTCGCGACAGCCCGCTGGCCCGGTCGTCTGGAGACCGTGCGTTGGAGGGAACACCGGCTTCGCCTTGACGGAGCTCACAATCCACCCGCCGCGGTGCAGCTGGCCGAGGAACGCGTTCATTGGACCAGCGCATCCATAGGTGTGGTCTGGATCCTGGCCATTCAGGCCCACAAGGATGCTGCCGCCATGCTCCAGGCCTTGCTACAGCCCCAGGACCAAGCCTGGATCATTCCAGTACCGGGCCACAAAAGCTGGTGCCGAGCGGCCCTCCTCAAGGAACTCCCAGACCGCGGCAACCAGTTGCAAGAGGCCGACAGCCTTGAAACTGTGCTGAACCAACTCAACAGCGATGGATGGCCAACGCCGATGCCAATTGTTGCCGGATCGCTGTATCTGATCGGGGACCTGTTCGCTCGCGGCGTTGTAACGGCAGAGTGAACGCAGCTTGCGCGTGGACTGTGCTGCGAATTTCCTGGCTGCTGAGCCTTCTCATGCCCCTCCTGTTGATGGGAACTCCGGCCCAAGCCCTAGACACCTCCGCCGGGGCGGGGTTGCAGGACAGGGCCTTGTTCCAGGAAAAGGTGGATTACACGCTCACCAACCAAAGCAACGGAGATTTCCAGGGACAGAACCTGGCCAACACATCCTTTGCAGGAGCCGTTGGCCGCGGCGCGAATTTCCAAGGCGCCAACCTCCATGGGGCGATCCTCACCCAGGGGGCCTTTGCCGAAGCTGATTTCCGCGATGCTGATCTCTCCGATGCATTGATGGATCGCGCCGACTTCGTGGACACCGATCTACGCAACGCCGTGCTCACGGGGATCATCGCGTCAGGCAGCAGCTTCAGTAATGCCCAGATCGAGGGGGCTGATTTCACCGACGCCCTGCTCGATCGTGATGATCAACGCCGGCTTTGTCGGGAGGCGGAGGGCATCAACCCCAGCACCGGAGTCGCCACCTTCGACAGCCTCGGATGCTGATCGTCAGAGGCGCTCCTCCCAGCCCCGCAGCTTGCCTGGATTGAGCAGGCCAGCGGGATCAAAGCGGTGCTTGGCCGCCACCTGATCAGCGTCGATGACGCCAAGGCCGCCATCCTCCACCGTGATCACATGGGGGTTGAACAGCACGGCACCCACTGCCCTGCAGTCGTCCATCAATCGGTCCAGCTGCTCAGCCCCCCGCCACCGCACCAGCGGCAGGGCGGCCAAGCGTGGACAGCCCTGCTGGCGCACAAGCTCGAGATGCCAGATCAGGTCGTCTCCCCACCGCTGCCTCAACGCTGCAATTGCTGGAGCCTCCGGCTGCGGCAACAGCATCTGCAGGTAGGTCCATCCCGGCTCTGAGGCCCGCACATGCAGGGTGGTGTGATTCCAGCTCAGCTCACGCAATCCATTGCCCCCTGAGAGATCTTCAGGCCCGAGATCCCGCAGGGTGGCCCCGGCTGACTGCACCATTCGTTGCAGGCTGGTGAGCCCATCCGGCGCGACGAGCAACAGCAACCTGTGGGCAGATACGGCAGGACCTCCCCAACTGGGCATCCGCGACAGAAGCGGCTGTTCAAGCAGGGTTCCTAGATGAAGATCCAAGGCGGATACCGCGACCCTATGCATCAACTCAATCGCCTGCTCCCAACGCTCGCAGTCCACACTCACCTGTTGCCAGTTGACCACTGGAGCGGTGGCCAATCTGAGGGCCGTAATGATGCCGTTCGTGCCGTAGGCATGGTTCAACGCTTCGGCATCCACCTCGCCGATCTGATGGCGTTGGGCATCGGGACGGAGCGGTACAACCTCCATCCCGAGCAAATGGCCTGGATCGCGCAAAAAGCCCCAGCGCAACGAACCGATGCCACCGGAGCCCCCAGCAACGAAGCCACCGATGGTGGCGCTGCGCCAGGTGCTCGGCATCAAGCGCAGCTGGCGCCCATACCTGCGCAGCTCCTGATCCAGATCGCGCATCACACAGCCCGGTTCCACGGTGACCACCCCCGTCGCCGCATCAATTGATCGGATCTGACACAGGGATGTGGTGAGCATCACCACGCCTCCTTGCAGGGGCACACATTGGCCGTAATTCCCCGTACCGGACCCGCGCAGGGTCAGGGGAACCTGATGCTCGGCGCAGGCTGAGGCAAGCCGTTCAACGGCCTCCACAGTGCGAGGCCGGGCCACCAAGTCAGCACGACATGGTTCCAGTCGTGGTGTCAAAACCGGGGAGTACTCGAAGGCATCCCGGGAAAAACGCTGAAGGTCTGCTGGTTCAGCCAACAGCTCAAGATCAGGGACAACGCTGAGGGCTTGCCGCAGGGCGATTAAGGCTTCGGCGCGACCCATGATGGTGCTGAACTCTGGTCAGGGTCTAGCGCCCGGAGACGACACCCAGTGGCCGTTTACGAGAACCTGGCGCTGCGGGGGACATCGCATCAGATCCGACCATCCCTGGCCCTCCATGCAGATCAGATCCGCAGGAGCACCAGCCCGCAGCACCCCATCCCATTCCAGTTGAAGAATGGCCGGCGGTGCCGTCGTGAAGGGGGCCAGGCCCAGGCGCTGCCACGGCAACAACTGGGTCAACGGCATCGACGCGGCCAGCAGGGCCAATGGATCGAAATCGCCTCCGGGGAACCAGGGGTCGGCCACGTTGTCACCCGCTACCGCCACCGTGACGCCACAGCGTTGCAACTGACGGATCGGGGCTTGCGGACGCTGAAGCGGGGTGGCGTCGTCCGATCGCGCTAGCAACCAGGCATTGGTGAGGGGTAGTGCGATCACGCGGAGCTGTGCTGCCGCCATGCGCTCTCCCAACCTTGCCAAGCGTGGAGGCGGCAGCAGAGAAAGACTGCTGGCATGGCTGCAGGTGACAGGAACCTGGACGGGCACGCGCCGCAGAGCCTTCAGCAGCTGAACCATGCCCTCGGCCGGGCCATGGTCGGCCTCATCAATGTGCAAATCAACGCCGCAGCTGTGGCGATCGGCAAGGCGCAACAACTCCTCCAGCTGATGAGTCACCGCAGCCGATCCACAGGGAGGGGTGAGAACACCGCCGAGGCAGCCACCACTGGCGGCGACGCGACGTGCCAAATCCTCCGCTTCAGCTGAACACCAGAACTCCAGGGGAACAAGCGCCACCAGCTGAAGATCGATGCGGCTGCGCCAGCGCTGCTGAAGGGTGAGCAGTGCCTCCCAGCTGGGCTCGGCACCAGGACCACCACTGTCGACATGACTACGCATGGCACGCAGTCCATGGCCGAATGCCCTCTCCAACGCTCGCTCCCCGCGCTGGAGAATGGATGCCACGGTTCGGGTGTTGTGCTCCTGCAGGTTGGCGTCCAGGGCACCTCCGTAGCTGCCGCTGAGGTTGGGGTGCTCCTGCCAGGTGTAGGCCTTGTCCAAATGAACATGGCAGTCCACCAATCGCGGCAGCACCATCCGCGATGGTGGCGACTGATCAGCCGTCAGGGGCCTGGGCTCAAGCAGACGTCCCTGATGCCAGGCGAGCCGCACAGGCGTCAGCCCCTGTTTCTGGATTGCTGGCAGGGGTGTCGCAGGGTCGAAATCAACCAGCCCCAGGGGAACCCAAGCCTCAAGGACACCACTCTCAGACTGTGACTGGAGCGACTGGGCATCCGTCACTCCTCTGCACCGTTGATGGCGTCGGTTCTGAGGATCACAAAACGACCTGCCACACCAAGGCTCAGCACATCGAAGCCGGGCAGACGCAGCCCCGGCAACAACTGCTTGCCCTCCATGCTGGTGGAATACAAGCTGGCCACCCCTAAGTTGCGACGGGTGGTGAACTGACCGGCCAGCGCCGCCAGAGCATCCCGCTGAGAGGCAATCAACTCAGGGCAATTGCTAATCCAAAGACGCAGCACCATGGGCAGGTTCGGTGCCTCGCACAGTTCCTGGGTGCCCAACTTGACCAACTGAGCTCCGGCATGGGCCTCGTAATCGTCCATGGACGGATTGGAGAACACCAGCGACAGCACACCGGCCATGGCGACACCCCCCGTCAACAGCGCCAGTGCAGGCACACGTTGCGGACGCGATGAAGGGGACACCAGGCTGGCTGCGGCTCGTGTTGGTAGATTCTCACGGACGCGGCGGGCGTCGCCAAGTGGTTAAGGCAGCGGCTTGTGGCGCCGCTATTCGGGGGTTCGAATCCCCTCGCTCGCCCTTTTTCAACGATCGACCAAGGCTCTCAGCAGAGGTTCGGCACCCCAGCGAATGGGATCGGTGCAGGGCAAACCCAGAACTTGACTCACCCGATCAATCTCGACCGTTGCCTGATGCTCATCAAGGCGTGCCGTGTTGAGGGCGACGGCAGCCACCTTGGCTGAAGCGCCTGAATCATCAGGCCGTGCCCAACTGGCTAAGGCCTCTGTGGTGCTCACCAAGGTTGCGAGGTCGGGAAGAGGAATCTGAGGCAACCGATCGATGCTCTGCTGGCCGGCCCGATGCACCAACAAGAGGGCGGTTGGCTGAGTTCCCCGCAACAGGGGCAGGGTCGCGGTTGAGGCGGGGTGACACAGCGAGCCCTGCCCCTCCACAAGCACGAGGCCCTGCTCTGGCAGAGCATCCGCCGCCCGAAGCACCGCCGCCTCCACCGCTCCCGCCGCGTAATCCACCCGAACAGCATCAAGGGCAACCCCTTCGCCACTGATCAGAATTCCCGCCTGCCCCGTCCCAACAAATCGCGCGGGAATCCCTGATCGCTGGGCCGCTTCCAGCAGAGCCAGGCATGCGCTCATCTTGCCCACCGCCATGTCGGTTCCTACTGCCAAAAGGCGTCGACAGGACAGCGCTGCAGCCCCTGCTTGGCCGATACCGAGAGCCTCCGGCTCCCGTCGGAGATCCCAGATCCAGCGGTTGGGCCAGCAGGCTTCTGCCAATGCCGGATCATTGGCCAGATAGGTATGGAGTCCACTGGCGAGGTGGAGTCCTGCGCGCAACGCCGCCAGGGCATCGTGGCGAACAGGATCCGGCAGCCGCCCACCAGAGGGAGCCAAGCCAACCACAGCTGCCTCCGGGTGATACGGAAGCGCCGCGGCCAAATCCGCCACCACCGGCACGTCTCGCTCGATGCCGGTGACCTGCTGCAGGGGCTGGCCGGCATGGTCTGGATCAATCACCGCGACGATCGGGCCGGCACGGTGGCGCAGCATGGCCAGCCCGGTCTTGCCGGTGAGACTGGCCAAACCGCCGTGCTGGAGCAGCACCAAGCGCATCTCTCGAAATCCTGGCGGCGCCTGAATCCCGCTCATAAAGCTGCTGTGCTTTCACGCACACCGATAGCAGTGCAGCTCAAGGCCTGACTGCCGCGGGGCGAATCCCCAAGCCAGACATCGATGAAGGGTGCAAGCGATCGTCCTGCAGATCCAGACCAGCGAATGGATCGTCAACCAAGTTGAGATGGCTGTCGAGATCGGGCCAACGAATCAGGGGCAGCAACTGGGCCGCAGCACCGTTGAGCAGTGAGCTATCGGAATAACAGCCCACCATCAGGTCCAACCCCTTCCGCTGCGCCACCTGGGCCATCAGCAGAGCCTGACTAAGCCCACCGGTCTTCAGAAGCTTGAGATTCACGCCATCCACCACCGGTGCCAGGCGCAGCAGATCCTCTAGATCCCAGCAGCTTTCATCCGCCACAAGAGGCATTGGGCAGTGCGGATGCAGTGCCGCGAAGCCCGCCGTATCGCACGCCGGATCCAGATCGGGAGCCAGGGGTTGTTCCAGCAGAACCACCTGGTGTGTTGCCAGGGGCTCCAGCATCCGCTTGGCCTGATCCACGCTCCAACCGCCGTTGGCATCCACCTGCAGTTCGATCGCTACGCCCTGCCGCTGGGTTTGGTCCGTGATGGCCTGGGCCACCGCCTCGAGCAGGCTCAGGTCATGGTCCAACCCATCGGGACTGCCCAGTTTGAGCTTCACCCGCGTTGCCGGCAGCTGCGTCCACCAGCGCGTCAGACGCTCCAGCACGGCAGTCACAGAGGCCAGTCCCAGGGTGACGCTGGTGGCGACCCCGGTCGCTCCATCGAGACCCCAGAGGCGCCACAACGGGTGGCCAAGCCGTTGCCCATGCCAGTCCCACAAGGCCAGGTCGATGGCACAACGGGCCGGCGGACTCAAGGGCGTCAGCAGGGGCTCAAACCGTTGCGGACGGTCGGGATCCAAAGCATCCAATTGCGGCAGCAACGCAAGCAGCTCCTCTTCCACCGCCTCGAGCGCAAAGGCACGATGACCGGTCTCGAATCCACCCGTCTCACCGCGACCGATCAGACCATCCCGGTCAAGCGTGAGCTCCAAGCGCACCACAGATGCTGTGGTACCCCTGCTGATCGTGAGGGGCACAGCCTTGGTGAGCGAAAACCGCCTGAGGGCCCAGCCCATCAACACCCGAGCACCAATCCCCAAACTGACACAACACCGCTGTGACTCACACTGAGAAGGCTTGAGCTCGAGTCTTGGTCGCCTCCGCCCCCCTCGCCACTAACGCCACCGCCCAGCCCCAGCGGGGCAGCTACTGGATCACCACTTTCGGCTGCCAAATGAACAAGGCGGATTCCGAACGGATGGCGGGAATCCTGGAGGCCATGGGCTACCGGGAGGCGTCGGCCGAACTGGATGCCGATCTGGTGCTCTACAACACCTGCACCATCCGGGACAACGCCGAGCAGAAGGTGTACAGCTACCTGGGCAGACAGGCCCAGAGAAAACGCAGCAACCCCAATCTCACCCTGGTGGTGGCGGGCTGTGTTGCCCAGCAGGAGGGTGAATCACTGCTGCGGCGGGTGCCGGAGCTGGATCTGGTGATGGGACCGCAGCACGCGAATCGCCTCGAGACCCTGCTGCTTCAGGTGGACAGCGGCCAGCAGGTGGTCGCCACCGAAGACCACCACATCCTTGAAGACATCACCACGGCCCGCCGGGACAGCAGCATCTGCGGCTGGGTGAACGTGATCTACGGCTGCAACGAACGCTGCACCTACTGCGTGGTGCCTTCGGTACGAGGCAAAGAACAATCGCGACTGCCCCAGGCGATCAAGCTGGAAATGGAGGGGCTCGCTGCCCAGGGCTACAGGGAGATCACCCTGCTGGGGCAAAACATCGATGCCTACGGCCGGGATCTGCCGGGCATCACCCCAGAAGGTCGCCGCCAGCACACCCTCACCGATCTGCTCCATCACGTCCACGACGTGGAGGGCATTGAACGGATCCGCTTTGCCACCAGCCATCCGCGCTATTTCACCGAGCGGCTGATCGATGCCTGTGCCGACCTGACCAAGCTCTGTGAGCACTTTCATATTCCCTTCCAGAGCGGCGACAACGACGTTCTGCAGGCCATGGCCCGGGGCTACACCGTGGAGCGCTACCGGCGGATCATCGACCGCATCCGCGAACGCATGCCCGACGCCTCCCTCAGCGCCGATGTGATCGTCGCCTTCCCCGGCGAAACCGATGCGCAATACCGCCGCACCCTCGATCTGATCGAGGAGATCGGCTTCGACCAGGTGAACACGGCGGCCTATTCACCACGGCCCAACACCCCCGCCGCCAACTGGGACAACCAGCTGCCGGAGGAGGTGAAGGTGGAACGCCTGCGCGAGATCAATGCCCTGGTTGAACGCTGCGCCCGCCAGGCCAATGCCCGCTACGAGGGCCGAACCGAAGAAGTGCTGGCGGAAGGCATCAACCCCAAGGACCCATCGCAACTCATGGGGCGAACCCGGACCAATCGCCTGACCTTCTTCAGTGCCACCGGACCGGATGGTCACGTCTATGGAGCCGGCGATCTTGTGCAAGTACGCATTGATGCCGTTCGCTCCTTTTCACTCAGCGGTAGCCCCCTGCCCCGCTGAGCTCAACGCTGATACCTTTGGCGCTCCCACTGCTCAGGGGTCGCAGCAGCCATGCCGTCCAGTCCCATCACGGTCGGGCTCGTCTTTGGAGGCCGCTCTGGAGAACACGACGTGTCAATCCGATCTGCGGCGACCGTCGTTCGCGGCCTGCGCAGCGGACGGAACACAGATCGCTATGTCGTCCAGGCGATTTATATCGACCGTGATGGGCGCTGGTGGGGAACGGATCTCGCCGAGACGACCCTGGCCTCCGAAACCGCTCCGGAGCTCACACCGCCGCTGCCTCCCTCAGGATTCCAAGGATTCCCTGAGGGTTGCGATGCGGTCGACATCTGGTATCCGGTCCTGCATGGTCCCAATGGAGAGGACGGCACCATTCAGGGGTTGTTCCAGCTGACCGGCAAACCCTTCGTGGGTGCCGGAGTTCTTGGCTCAGCAGTGAGCATGGACAAACAAGCGATGAAGTCCGCTTTCGCCAGCGCCGGGCTGTCTCAAGTGCCCTACGTGTCGCTGCTGGCTTCCGAACTCGAGGAGCCCAACAGCCGATCCGCTCTCCTGGATCGGATCGAAACAGAACTGAATTACCCCTGCTTCGTGAAGCCCGCCAATCTTGGTTCCTCTGTGGGCATCAGCAAGGTCCGTTCGCGCCAGGAACTAGAGGCTGGCCTCAACCAGGCAGCAGCGCTCGACCCAAGGCTGGTGGTGGAGCAGGGCGTCAACGCCAGGGAAGTGGAATGCGCCGTGCTGGGGGGGCGCACGCTCGAGGCGTCGGTGGTCGGCGAGGTTCGTTTTGATGCGGACTGGTACGACTACGACACGAAATACACCGCTGGGCGCAGCACCACGTTGATCCCAGCTCCCCTGCCCGATCAAGTGAGTGTCCGCATCCGTGCTCAGGCCTTGCAGGCTTGCGCTGCCGTTGGCGTCAACGGGATGGGTCGGGTGGATTTCTTCTACGACGACAGCACCGATCAGCTCTGGATCAACGAAATCAACACCCTGCCCGGCTTCACGGCGCAAAGCATGTTCCCCATGCTCTGGGCGGCCAGTGGCGTAACACTCGACCAGTTGGTTCACCAACTGATCCAAACAGCAGGAGAATGAACGCAGCGTCCTTCGCCTGACCCATGAGCCACGGACTGCTCTGGTTTCCTCTATTGCTGGCCTTTGTGCTGCTGGCCTCGCTTGGATGGCTGGAACGGCGGCGCCAAAACCTGTTTCGTGCCTGGGCCGAAGGCTCGGAACTGGCCAAGCTCGACGGATGCGGTGGTGCCCGACTGAAAGACGGGGAACTGCACTGGAGCAGCTTTGAGGCTGGCAAGTTTCAGGATCAGGGCTCGTTTGATGTCTGCCGGCTCGAGCTTGTGGAACTTATGTCACTTGCCTCCGGTGATGCCCCCCTGACGGATGAATCCCAGGGGCGCTGTCGGCTGCGACTCATCGGCAAAGGCCTGCAGATGGATGTTCCCTTCTCCGACGCCGACCGCGCTCGCAGCTGGGGTGAGCAATTAATGGCCCGGGCCCGGTGCGACCTTTGAGCCGGGTCATCAGCAAACACAAAGCATCTGAACGGCCCATCTCAGCCCAGATGGCCCGTCGCAGGGAATTGCGCCGTCAACGGCGCCTGAGCCTTTTGGTTCAGTTTTGGCGCCTCGTGGCCATGCTTGTTCTGAGCGGAGGATTCGCTTGGATCCTGCTGCGCCATGGCTGGACCCTGCCTGGCCCTGAGGCGGTGATCCTGAAGGGTGGCGCTGCCCTTGAGACGGACCAAGTCGTCGAGGCGGCCAATCTGCGCTTTCCCCAACCCCTACTGGAGGTCAGTCCCAGGACGCTTGAACAAGAGCTGATTCGTTCCCTGCCGGTGCGCAGCGCTCAGGTGGAGCGCCAGATGCTGCCCGCTCGCCTCATCGTCAACCTGAAGCCACAGATCCCAATCGCCCAGGCTGTGCGTCAGGGTCCCGCTGGGCGGGAACGAGGCTTGTTAGATGCCAAAGGGCAGTGGATGAGCCTGAATGACGCATCACCGCAGCCGCTCACAAAAATCTTGGTGCGCGGTTGGAACGAACAGCAACGCGGCTATGTCGCTGAGCTGCTGCAACAACGGGATCGCTTCGAGGGGATGCTGAAAAGCATCGTGGTGCACCCCGACGGAGACATCAGCCTTGTCACAACGAGCCTGGGCAGGATTGATCTCGGAGGCGAACCATCCCTGCTCAACACCCAGATCGAGACGATCATCCACCTCAACAACACGTTGCCGGAGCATCTACGCCAAGCCCGGAAAAGCAGTCTTGATCTCAGCGATCCCGACCGTCCGGAACTGCAGTTAGCGAATCCACCCGCCCCCCAGAACGCCAAGTCGCAACCCTGAGACCAGAGCGTTGAAAATCTGGAGACCACAACCTCAGCGCCTGGTTTGTGATCTGTTGAAGCCAGGACAGGGCTTCAGGGACATAATGCAACGCAACCAACTGGTTCAGCCTCGACGATGGAGATGGTGAGCGGCTCAGGGTCTTACACGGCAGCTGGAATCCAGCCCAGCCAATCCGCCCGCATCGAGGTCATTGGCGTTGGTGGGGGCGGCAGCAATGCTGTCAACCGCATGATCCTCAGCGATCTTGAGGGCGTTGGCTATCGCGTTCTGAACACGGATGCCCAGGCTCTGATCCAATCCCAGGCCCAGCAACGGCTACAGCTCGGGCAAACTCTGACCCGGGGACTCGGCGCCGGAGGCAACCCCACCATCGGTCAGAAGGCAGCCGAAGAATCCCGCACTGATCTGCACGACGCACTGCAGGGAGCTGATCTGGTGTTCATCGCCGCAGGTATGGGCGGTGGAACCGGAACTGGAGCCGCACCTGTGGTGGCTGAGGTAGCCCGGGAAGTCGGGGCTCTCACCGTTGGCATCGTGACCAAGCCATTCAGTTTCGAGGGCCGCCGTCGCATGCGTCAGGCCGACGAAGGAATCACTCGATTGGCCGAGCATGTGGACACCCTGATCGTGATTCCCAATGACCGGCTGCGGGAGGCCATCGGCGGAGCACCTCTTCAAGAGGCATTCCGCAGTGCAGATGATGTCCTGCGCATGGGCGTCAAAGGCATCAGTGACATCATCACGTGCCCCGGCCTGGTGAATGTTGACTTCGCGGACGTTCGCTCCGTGATGACCGAAGCAGGTACAGCACTGCTGGGCATCGGCATCGGTTCTGGCCGGTCCAGAGCCGTGGAGGCAGCCCAGGCTGCGATCGCAAGTCCACTGCTGGAAACAGAGCGCATCGATGGGGCCAAAGGCTGTGTGATCAACATCAGCGGCGGCAAGGACATGACCCTGGAGGACATGACCACCGCTTCAGAAGTCATCTACGACGTCGTTGATCCGGAGGCGAACATCATCGTGGGCGCCGTGGTGGATGAAGCGCTCGAAGGAGAGATTCACGTCACGGTGATCGCCACAGGATTCGATAACAAGCAGCCCTACCGCAGTGAGCGCAGCCGCTCCATGCCTGCCATGGCGACCCAAGCGGAACCTGAAGAGAACGGCGCCAGAATCCCTGAATTCCTGCGTCGCCGTCAGCAGCAGAACAACAGCTCCGATTGAAAGTCCTGAGGAATCTGACTCTCAATCGAGCGGTCTGAAAGTGGTGACCCGGAATCCACGCCTGCCCTGAGCATCCCGTGTGGCTGCTCCCTTCCGGTTCTGACCAGATTTGGGCGTCGGAGCCGCATGGGTCCGAGTCGGCAGAATGCTAGCAATGAGCCCCCGAGGGGTTCTGAAGCTGCATGCGTCCTTCTGATCTGACCCGCTTCAAGCAGAAGGGCCACCCCATCGCCGTGCTCACTGCATGGGACAGCCTCTCTGCGTCTCTCGCAGAAGCAGCCGGTGCCGATGTGGTGCTGATTGGCGATTCACTGGCCATGGTGGCGCTAGGCCATGCCACAACACTCCCTGTGAGCCTGGATCAGATGCTCCATCACACGCAGGCGGTGGCGCGGGGATTGACAGCCATGCCGGCCGATCAACCCCTGCTGGTCTGCGACCTCCCCTTTCTCAGCTACCAGTGCGGCGAAGACCGTGCCGTGGCGGCTGCAGGCCGACTCCTGAAGGAGTCCAGTGCTGCCGCAGTGAAGCTGGAGGGGGCGGAGCCTGAGGTCGTGACCGTGATCGACCGACTGGTGCGGATGGGCATTCCCGTGATGGGGCACCTTGGCCTCACCCCACAGGCCGTGCATCGTCTGGGCTATCGCCGTCAGGCCACGGATGCCATCAGCCAAGAGCGCCTGCTGGATCAGGCGCGAACTCTGGAACAGAAGGGCTGCTTCTCTCTGGTGCTGGAACATGTCCCGTCGGAGCTGGCGAGCAAGGTGCAACAAGCCCTGAGCATTCCCGTGATCGGCATCGGAGCCGGTGAGAGCTGCGATGGCCAGGTGCGCGTCACGGCAGACCTGCTGGGCCTAACAACAAAACAACCTCCGTTCAGTCCGGCCCTTGTGGATGGGCGCCAACTGTTCATTGAGGCGTTGAAGGGGTGGGTCAACCAGACCCGGAACCAAACTCCACCCATCACAGGAAACACCCATGACAATCAATAATTCCAATCAGAGCCTAAAAGCACTGCGCCACAACGGCTTCGACTCAACGGCTTCGACTGATGCGAAGCCTGGAGATGAGTGGCTAAGTGATTAAAAGAATCGATCCGGTTGCAAGTGAGCTACAAACGAGACATTCGTTCAGCTTCAGTACCTCTAGCCGGCTGTGGTGGTGCCGCACCGATGGTGAAATACAGGGCTGACGCCGTTGTGGACTAATTGATGCCAGCAAGAACGTCAGGGGTTTTCAGCCCAGGAAGGATCAGTCTGTGGGCTGATACTTCAGATGATCTCTTTACGGCCAGCCTTGATTTTCTGCCTGGCTGTAAGCAGGCCATAGACGAGCAACCCGAGAAGAGCGATGTTCATGCCAATGAAAAACATCATGTCCATGATCTTGTGGCAACTTGTTCCTTGATAGGCAGGACATGCAAGCCGGCCTATCCGTCAGAAGACTCATTTCAACCCCTGGATCGCCATTGACGGTTGAGGCATCCACCAGTCCCCCTGCTCAACATGAGCGCCGCCAACGATCAAGAAGTGCCGGCGACGGACGCGGAAGAAGAGGGCTGCAAGCTTGACGACGAGGTTGCTGGGATCCACGAACACCGAACCCCTTGGTACGCCCATACAAACAGCCACGACTCATGGGGCCGGTGGCAACGGTCATCCGTACCTCCGTTGCCTGCTCTCGATTTTTAAGATCCAAGGGTCTGACAGCTGAGCTGCAACCAGACAGTTGAACTATCTCTGGTTCTGAGGGGTTCCGGAGATTTTTTATTTGCTTCCCCATGGATCAAGCTGAAATCAACAATTGGATCTCCATCGCTGAGAGCATGGAAGCCAAGGGCGATACGGAGAGCTGGTTTTACCTTCGCGCTCGCGCAATTGCTGACGGGAAGGCGGATCCCATGCCCAATATTTCAGAGTTGATGAGTGATCCTTCTTGATCTGCCTGACCAGATGATGCACTGCAACGCCAGGCAAAAGATGTGCACTCGTCGAAATTTTTCTTTAGTGGAACCAACTCTCGTTGATCTCTACCTGATTACCTATCAGTGATAGGAGACTTTGATCGAGACCTGATTCGGCTGATTTAAGCGTTTGGGGAGACGCGGGCGAGGGAACCCGCGAACATTCAGCCTCCCAAGCGCTTGCAGTGGTGCTGGCGCCCAGCTCATCTTCACAGTCAACTTGAGGAGATTTGGCTAGTAATTAATGCCTAATTTGGTGCATTTGATACCCAGCGAAGGGTCGCCTGTCAGCGAAGATTGGTTCGAAGGCAGTGGTGCCTTCAATACGTCGTTTGGGGGTGGGCTGAGGGGCCTACCTCTTTTTTTATGAGCATGCTGCGTGAAGCAGCCATACAGACGTGTCTCGCCCAAGTCGCTGACACGAGTCGCAACAGCAGCCGCTTGTTGATCAGATCAATGGATATGACTGACTTGTGGCCTTAGCAGTCCTCTCCGAAACCTCTTCCCACCACAGAATCACCTCAATCAGCACCTGATTGCTGACAGCCATTCCTTCGGGGTCGGTGAGGCACCAACGCCCTGCCCGCTGCTGCAGCCACCCACGCTCAACGAACGGCTGCCAGCGACGGACCAGTGCATCTGCATCAAAGCCATGCAGCGTCACCCCTTCCCGGCGCCGCAGTCCCACCAACAATTGGTCATCCAGTGGAAGACCAACCTCGGCGACGGTTTCCTCAGGACGGCTGTCGAGCCATGCCGCGTAGGCAGCCCGTGTGCGTGGTCGCGCCAAGCGCTCCCCCCAGGGCGCTGATGTCGCTCCCATTCCAAATCCCCACCAACCGGCACCGCTCCAATACACCCGGTTGTGACGTGAGGCATGGCCAGGCCGGGCATGGTTGGAAATCTCGTAACGGCTGAGGCCTGCAGCAGCCAGCCGATGCGTGGTTAGGTCCATCAGCGCAACGGCGAGGTCGTCATCCGGAAGTTTCAGCGCACCAAGCGTGCGTTGGCGATCAAACACGGTGCCCGGTTCCACCGAAAGGTCGTAGATCGAGAGATGGGGGGCCTGACTGGCAATGGCCTGATCCAACTGCTCCTCCCACGCGGCCATGGTCTGACCCGGCAGGTTCTGAATGAGGTCGAGACTCCAGGACTGGAGGACTCCGTCGCGCCGGGCCTGCACCAGCCAGTCGATCGACGCCTGAAGGTCGTGCTGCCGATGCCGCCGCCCCAGCTGTTCGAGCACCGAGTCGTCAAAGCTCTGCCCTCCCAAGCTGATGCGATTCACCCCGAGGGAGAGAACCGCAGACAGCTGCGCGCAGTCAAAGGTGGCCGGATCCATTTCCAGGGTGATTTCCGCACCGGGCTGAAGCCCGAACTTTTCCGCCAAGGCGTCGAGCAGTGCAGCGATCTGATCCGGACACAAGAGCGATGGCGTCCCGCCACCGATGTAGACCGTGGACAGGGGCGGACCGACTGGTGCAGCAGCGATTTCGCGATGCAGAAGGCTTAGGTACTCGCGGATGGAGCGACTGCCAGGCCCCTGGTCGGCACGGGCTTGATCCCCCAAGGGAACAACCGCGAAATCGCAGTAGTAACAGCGCCGGTGGCAGAAGGGAATGTGGAGATAAGCGCTGCGGGGAGGGATGGGATAGGGCATGCTTCTGGCATCCGGATTGAGCTGCCACGACCTGAACCCATGGTGGATCCGCTCATCCTTCTTCTGTTTGTGGTCTCCGGTGCAGCCGCCGGATGGATGGGAGTTCATCTGCTTCCAGACGGACTGGTCACCGAAACCACTGATGCCGAACGGCTCCGGCTGATTCTCAGCGGGTCGGGAGGCGGCATCGGAGTCATTGCCGGCTTGGTGTTTCAAAGGCTCCGAGTGCGCTTGATGCAGCAAGTGCGCACCATGCCCACCGATCTTTTGGTGAGCCGGGCTGTCGGCCTGATCCTCGGGCTGCTGGTCGCCAATCTGCTGCTGTTGCCCGTTCTACTGCTTCCGTTCTCCGGGGGAATTGCCCTGCTCAAACCGCTGCTGGCAGTGGTGAGCAATGTCTTTTTCGGGATTCTGGGAAGCAACCTGGCTGAGGTGCATGGCCGCACGCTGCTGCGCCTGTTCAATCCCGCCAGCACGGAAGCCCTGCTGGTGGCCGATGGGGTGCTCACCCCAGCCACGGCCAAGATCCTCGATACCAGCGTGATCATCGATGGTCGGATCCGCGGAATGCTTGCGTGCGGCTTGCTGGAAGGACAGGTGATCGTCGCTGAATCAGTCATCGATGAAATGCAGCAACTGTCGGATTCCACCAATGTTGAGAAGCGGGCCAAAGGCCGGCGTGGATTGAAGTTGCTGAAAGATCTACGGGAGACCTACGGGCGACGGCTTGTGATCAACAGCACCCGTTACGACGGGAAGGGAACGGACGACCGTCTGCTGCAGCTGGCCTCTGACACGGGCGGAACCCTGGTAACCGCGGACTTCAACCTGGCGCAGGTCGCCCAGGTGAAAGAACTGAAGGTGATGAATCTGAGTGAGCTGGTGATCGCGTTGCGGCCTGAGGTGCAACCCGGCGATGAACTCAAACTCAAGATCGTGCGTGAGGGCAAGGAGGAGAGCCAGGGCGTCGGCTATCTCGACGACGGAACGATGGTGGTGGTCAACGATGCAAAATCGCTGATCGGCCAACGCAAGCCTGTGGTGGTGACCGGTGCCCTGCAAACGCCAACGGGTCGGATGGTGTTCGCCCGTCTGGACTCCAAAGATGCAACAACCGACACCAAGACTTCAACCAAATCGAAAAGTCAGGGAAAACCGGCCAAAACCAGCCACCGCAAGCCCGCTGACCCCGGCTAGGCTCGCCTCACCGCGATGGTGGAGATGACAACTTCGGCCCCGTACTACGGCGACAGCGCCGTGATGCGCACACCACCTCCCGACCTTCCGTCCCTCCTACTCAAGGAGCGGATCGTGTACTTGGGCTTGCCCTTGTTTTCTGACGACGATGCCAAGCGTCAGATGGGAATCGATGTCACTGAGCTGATCATTGCTCAGCTGCTCTTTCTGGAATTCGACAACCCAGAAAAGCCGATTTACTTCTATATCAACTCCACGGGAACCAGCTGGTACTCAGGAGAAGCGATCGGCTTTGAGACCGAAGCCTTCGCCATCTGCGACACCCTCCGCTACGTCAAACCCCCGGTGCACACCATCTGCATCGGTCAAGCCATGGGTACGGCAGCGGTGATCCTTTCAGCAGGAACAAAAGGCCAACGGGCTGCTCTGCCCCACTCCTCCATTGTTCTGCACCAGCCCCGCAGCGGTGCCCGCGGCCAAGCCACGGACATCCAGATCCGGGCCAAGGAAGTGCTGCACAACAAGCAAGCCATGCTTGAAATCCTTTCCACCAACACCGGGAGATCCGTGGAGGAGCTGAGTAAGGACTCCGACCGGATGAGCTACCTGACACCCCAACAAGCCGTCGAGTACGGACTCATCGACCGCGTGCTCAGCAGCCGCAAAGAACTGCCCGGCAATACCTCCGTCTAACCAGCGGCGTCTGACCAGCTGCGTCTGACCAGCGGCATCTGATCCGCCCCACTTGCACTTCTCTTTTCAACGTCCTGAACCATGCCGATCGGTACTCCCAGCGTTCCTTACCGCCTCCCAGGCAGCCAGATGGAGCGCTGGGTCGACATCTACACCCGTCTTGGGGTGGAGCGGATCCTCTTCCTTGGCTCTGAAGTCAATGACGGCATCGCCAACAGCCTCGTGGCCCAGATGCTTTATCTCGACTCGGAAGACAGCAGCAAGCCGATTTACCTGTACATCAACTCCCCCGGCGGCTCCGTCACAGCTGGACTAGCGATCTACGACACCATTCAGTACGTCAAGAGCGAAGTCGTCACCATCTGCGTCGGCCTCGCCGCATCCATGGGTGCCTTCCTCCTGGCGGCCGGAACGAAAGGCAAACGTGTCGCTTTGCCCCACAGCAGGATCATGATTCACCAGCCCCTTGGCGGCACCAGCCGGCGCCAGGCCAGTGACATTGAAATCGAGGCACGAGAGATCCTGCGGATGAAGGAGATGCTCAACCAATCCTTGGCTGACATGAGTGGGCAGAGCTTCGAAAAGATTGAGAAGGACACCGACAGGGACTACTTCCTCAGCGCCGAGGAAGCCAAGGAGTACGGGCTCATCGACCGCGTGATCTCACATCCCAACGAAGCCTGATCTGAACGGGGCAGGCCGCTGCGTAAGCTCGTCCACTGCACTGTTGCGCAAGCCCGCCCCGGATGGCCCAGCTTTTCTACGACTCCGACGCCGATCTCGGTCTGCTGAACGGCAAGACCGTGGCCATCATTGGTTATGGCTCCCAGGGTCATGCCCACGCCCTGAACTTGAAGGACTCAGGGGTCGATGTGGTCGTGGGCCTCTATGACGGCAGCCGGTCGGCCGAGAAAGCCAAAGCCGATGGACTTGAGGTTCTGAGCGTGGCCGATGCCTCTGCCAAGGCCGACTGGATCATGGTCTTGCTGCCTGACGAGTTCCAGAAGGACGTCTACGAGAAAGAAATCGCACCCCACCTCAATGCAGGCAAGGTGCTCAGCTTCGCTCACGGCTTCAACATCCGCTTCGAGCTGATCAAACCCCCTGCCGATGTGGACGTGGTGATGATTGCCCCGAAGGGCCCTGGCCACACCGTGCGCTGGGAATATCAGAACGGTCAGGGTGTTCCTGCCCTGTTCGCGATCGAACAAGACGCGTCCGGTAACGCACGGGGCCTGGCCATGGCCTACGCCAAAGGCATCGGCGGCACCCGTGCCGGCATCCTGGAAACCAACTTCAAGGAGGAGACCGAAACAGATTTGTTCGGTGAGCAGGCTGTGCTCTGCGGCGGTCTGTCCGAGCTGGTCAAGGCAGGCTTCGAAACCCTCGTGGAAGCTGGATACCAGCCCGAACTGGCTTACTTCGAGTGCATGCACGAGGTGAAGCTGATCGTGGATCTGATGGTGAAGGGAGGACTGACCTCCATGCGCGATTCGATCTCCAACACCGCGGAATACGGCGACTACGTCAGCGGCCCCCGGCTGATCACCGCCGACACCAAAGCCGAGATGAAACGCGTTCTGGCTGACATCCAGGACGGCACCTTCGCCAAGAACTTCGTGGCCGAGTGCGAAGCCGGCAAGCCCGAAATGAAAAAGGTGCGCGACCGTGATGCACAGCATCCGATTGAGAAGGTGGGCAAGGGACTCCGCTCGATGTTCAGCTGGTTGAAGGACGCCTGATTCAGCGCGAACACTGAACGCCCGGTGGGATCTCACTCCAGCACTCACCACACCCCCCGCTCTGCTGCCTTTTCGGTAGTGAGCGGGGATTTTTGTTGGCTCCTGAGCGGTCCCCGCCAATGAACTCAGGAGCGATGGGAAGCCTGCTGATCCTCGGGGCAGCCCTCTTGGATCAGCTGATCGGTGACCCGAGCCGGATGCTCCATCCCGTGGTGGTGATGGGCTGGTGGATCCGGCAGCTGCGGTGCAGGGTCGAGCAATGGGCTGGGGAGCATCCCATCAAGCTGCGCTTCGGGGGTGGACTGATCACCTTGATCCTGGTGCCTGGCAGCGCCCTTGCGGGCTGGAGCGTGGAGCGCCTGCTCTGGCTTCCCTCCCCATGGCAGTGGCTTGGCATCGCAGTTGTGACCCTGAGCCTTGCCAGCGCCCTGGCGGCCCGCAGCCTGACGGACAGCGTGCTGGCGGTACTGAACGCCCTTCCGCCATCGGCAGATGGCAACCTCGAACCGGCACGCCAGAAGCTGGGCTGGATCGTTGGACGAGACGTGCAGAACTTGGATCAAGCTGGGCTGCTCCGAGCTGCAGCCGAAACAGCCTCAGAAAACGCTGTAGATGGCGTGTTCGCACCGTTGTTCTGGATGGGCATCGGTGCGTTGCTCTGGATGGGCATGCCCTCAGGCCCAGGACCACTTGCTCTGGCCTGGGCCTTCAAGGCCAGCAGCACGCTCGATTCCATGCTCGGCTATCGCACGGGTCGCCTGCGCTGGCTGGGAACGGCGGGTGCACGCCTGGATGATCTGCTCACCTGGCTGCCCTGCCGTCTGGTCATGCTGACGTTGCCCCTCGTCTGTCCTCCATGGACGCGCTGGGCGCAACGGGTGCAGTTAGCGGAACGGGATGGAGCGGCAGACCCATCACCGAATGCAGGTCGCTCAGAAGCGATTTACGCCCACTGCATCGGGATCCAACTTGGCGGGGAAAACCGTTATGGAGAGCGCCGGGTTCTGAAACCGGTGCTTGGGGCTGGCCAGCCAACGGCCAACGTGCACCTCGTCAGATGTGTGCTCAACGCATCAGGGCGTCTTGAGACCCTCTGGCTGAGTGCTTTTGTGATCAGCCAGCTGGTGATCAGTCTCTAAACACCTTTCAGCAGGAATCAATCAATAAGCGCCCCGATCCATCGGCAGAAGCAACACACCAAACGTGCGCAGGATGATGGCGAGATCGAGGCTGAACGAACGACCACGCGCGTAGGCCAGATCGAGCTTGACGCGTTTCTTGTAGCTCAGATTGTTACGACCGCTCACTTGCCACAGCCCCGTCAAGCCTGGACGAACTGAAGCAACTTCATCCATGTATGGGCCATAACGGCTGAGTTCCTGATCAACGATGGGGCGAGGGCCGACCACACTCATCTCACCGCACAGGACATTCAAAAACTGCGGCAGCTCATCGAGACTCGATCGGCGAAGGAAACGACCCAAGGGAGTAATCCGGGGATCACGCTTCAGCTTGAAGTCACGCTCAAACTCAGCCCGCAGAGATGGATCCGCCTCCAGAACGCGGGCCAAAACAGCATCGGCATCGGCGCGCATGGTGCGGAACTTGATGCAGCCGAAACGTTTGTAACCCCGGCCCACCCGACGCTGGGTGTAGAACACCGGGCCGGGCGAACTGAGCTTGACCAAGCCAGCCAGGAGCAGCAGCACTGGGGAGCCCAGGCCGAGAACGGCCAGAGAAAAAACGATGTCTCCAGTGCGCTTGAACACTCGGCCCCACCGGTTCTGATGGCGAATCAGAGCGACAGCCGGCAGAGCCGAGGGGGGAGCTGAGATCAGCGCAAGATGGGGCTTGTACTTGCCGCGGCGCGCAGGACGTCCTGCTGTCTGAAGCAAAGAGGGCCGAGAGGCCGAGGTCAAAGGCTCAACCTGGGACTCACCACACTCAACGTCACAGGCGGAGTCCTGGCATCTCCGCGGGGTCACTCGCTGCAACGTCACAGCCGCGGCGATGGGCCTGCCAGGCCGCTTGCAGAGCAGATTCAAAGCGTGCGGCGAATGCTTCGGGCCTAAAGCGCTCGGCCCACTGACGGATGGCTTCCGAATCGAAGGAACGCCAGATCCGGCCTTGCTCAAACCACTCCACAGCCTGAACAAGCGACTCGACGGTCTGCTCGGGGAAGAGCACCCCTGTGGGCTCCCTCACCCCGGCCGCTGCACAACGCACCGTGTCCAACAAACCACCACGCCCCAAGCCGATCACCGGAGCGCCAGCGGCCATCGCTTCAACAGGAGCAATGCCGAAATCCTCAAGCCCGGCATAAACAAACCCGCGACATCGGGACATGAGCTCCTCCACCTGTGGCCCGGACTGGCGGCCCAGCAAGGTGACGGTTGGCCCTGCCAGGGCCTCCAGCCGAGCACGCTCCGGCCCGTCCCCGACCACAAGGAGCGGCAGTCCCAACCGGTTAAAGGCTTCCACCACCAAATCCACCCGCTTGTAAGGGACCAAACGGCACAAGCAGAGGTAAACATCGTCCCGAGCTGCATCCCAGCGAAAACGATTCACCTCCACGGGTGGATGGATCACGCTGGCCTCCCGCCCCCAATACTTGCGAATTCGGCGTGCTGTGAAACGGGAATTGGCAATCAGGTGATCCACACGCTGAGCACTGAGTTGATCCCACTGGCGCAGGGCATGCAGCTGCCAGCGAATCAAGGGCCCGAGGCCGCGCCGCGCCAGCGCCGAGCGCTGCAGATAAGCGTGCATCTGATCCCAGGCGTAACGAACCGGTGTATGCACATAACTGATGTGCAACTGCTCCGGCCCGGTCAGCACACCTTTGGCCACCAGGTGGCTGCTGCTGATCACCAGCTCAGCTGCGCCGAGATCGATCTGTTCCACAGCAAAAGGCAACAGAGGCAGGTACTGCTGCACATGGCTACGCCCCCAAGGCAGGCCTTGAATCGGGCTAGTCAAGACGGATCGGCCCTGCAACCAACTGCCAGACCGGCAGGATTCGGCATCAATTAGGGCGGCCAGCTGTGGCTCGCAGCCGCGGCTTTGCAGCAGGGAATCGATCGTCTCAACAACACGTTCAGCTCCGCCGACCGAGCGTGGTGAGAACCACTCGTGAACCAGAGCGATCCGCTGCGGGAATTGGTCCGAAGCCGAGGGCATCCAGCCGGAATGATGCGAACGATACGAAGTCTCTCAGCTGATTGCAGGACCCTGCCGAGGTCACGATGCTGGTCCACATGTCCATGTCCAGCACGAACCTCACCATCAACATCCTCCTGGAAGAGGCGTTGAACGAACCGGACATCGGCACGACGAGCCGGTTCCGTTGGCATGCAACGGCAGTGGGGATCGCTGCGCTCTGCATTGACAGTGCTCCACCATCAACACCCCCCTTTGAGGATGCACTTAAAGAGGGGCTCAATGTGGGCCTCGATCTCAGCCGAGAGGAACGAGAGTTCCATCAAGTGGAACAGGGATTGGTGCTCTTGTTCCACTCCTAGGAAGATCAACTGGAGCCATCTCGAGGCGTTGCAGCGAAGCAACGCCAAAGTCACCGGAAGTCTTCAGAAGGAAAAGACGGCCTCCGACATGCAGAATTGCAGCCGGCGAGAAGGCATAGGACGCCATGAGACTTAAGACCAATGGGCGGCGCGCTCGCCACGTGATCGTGATCGCAGGTGCATCGGGCTCCGGCAAAACGCAGTTGATCCGAAAGATGAGCCAGCCGCCACATGATCCATTCACCTTGAAGGTGCTGAAACACCTGGACTGCGATCCAAATCAACGCCTGAAACGTTCGACCGTTGAACGCATGCAGCGGCTGATGAATCCAGCCAATTTCAAGAAACAAAAAACACGAAAGCTGAAATACTGCTTACTGCTTCATATCGACCTGACCAGCATTAACCACCACAGCAACTTGAAGCTTTTGCGACAGATTTCAACGCGCGCCAAACGCCTCGACATCATTACTCTCTACACCTCACCCAAAGAATGGCGCCAGCGCATCTTTGATCGCCTCCACACCGACAATGAACCATCCATGCGAGCAGCATTGATAGCCCTTTCAGGGAAACTAAGCAGCAATTTATCTAATTTCTTGTATCACAGGGAATACAAGAAGTGGCTTAAAGTGATTCAAGGCTACAACATCCAGACGAACTGCATTGCCAATACATTTGAGCAATCGCTTTTAAAATCTATACCGCCTTCTTGAAAAATGTTTTTCAAGACCAGAAGCGATTCACAAATTTCCCAACTGCTCTACGCCAACCAATAAAAAACGGAGAGGGTGTTCGTAGATTTAGGGATCAGATAGGACTCCTTGGAACCGTTAAGGACGTTTTACTGAAATCGTCTGCCGTTTCCACCAACACTTCCACCAACACATCTGGTGGGAACACCTGGAACCTCAAAAAAAGACCCCCGAGGTGCCCACACCTCAGAGGTCCCGTCCTCTCGTTCTGACGCCCCATCACCTTCCTCCTGGTCTCTGGCGATGAGGAGTGGGAGAACCGTCAGAAGTGGTGGTGAGGACCGTTCATGGTTCGGTCGTCCGTAAGCAATAAAAAAGGCGGCAGGGAATGCCGCCACGAAGGGGACGTATGCGTCGAAGGTGCTGGACTCGCCAGCAGCACCACCCTCCTCAAACCAACAGGGGTGGCGTGGGCGCCGTTTACGAACTGCCAAAAAAAAGGAGGGTCCCTAATCCCTCCCCGTACGACGCATCGTCCCCTCACCGAAGGGAACGAGTCGAAGATGACGGAAGAAATACCTACGAGTCGTCGCCATCACGACAAAACGTCGCTGGTGTGAGGCAACCAAGAAAAAGGAGGGTTCCCTAGTCCCTCCCTCGATGACGCATTCACCCCTTCCGAAGAAGGTTGAGCGGATGATCGCCACGCCACGGACCTGGTGCCATCCGTAGAAGCGCGCATTTGAAAGGGGGGTGCGGGACCCCCCTAAAGGTCGTTGAGACCTGGTTACTGCTTCAGCGGTCTCTGACCTCATTCCCGTTCTAAGGCGCTTCAGAGAACCAGGACATGAGCGGAACTACTCCTCAAGGGCACAAAAAAAGGAGCGGTATCCCTATCGCTCCTTCGGAAACTGAAAGTGCCGCTGGTGGCAACCAAGGAGGAAGCGCCTCCTTCAATGACGCCAAATCTGATGTCCACAACTGGAGCACTGCCAAGCAGGGTCGTCACCGCTGAGGACACACCCGCCCACAACGACCTTGCCTGCCTCCAAATCCTTCTCCAGTTGCGGAGTGAAAACAGGCATCCCCCAAAGGATCTTCGCCACAGGTGCGTGACTGCACTTGGGGCACTTGGAGGGTTTGCGATCTCGTCTATCCACCCTTGAGCGTTAAGAGGCAGGGATCAGGTTGAACTTGACCTCGTAGCGGTAGAACTCGATGCCCTGGGCGATCTGAAGTGCTCTTCTGATCCGCTTGTCATCGTCCAAAGCGATGATCACGCCCCGAACCCGCTGGTGGTCCTCAGCGATCTCCTCCAGGACGTACCCCATGTACCTCTGGATCTGTCCGAACACCGCATCGCTGGCACGTCCCCTCTTCAGTTCGACGACAAGCAACTCCTGCTTGTCCTTGCTGATGGCGAGCAAATCGATTGGACCCGTATCCGTTGGGAACTGCTGCCCGCCTGACTCTTCCGTTTCGTAGAGGTCATGCGTTCTTCCAAGAGGAGTGCTGGACCAGTTGGCGACCAAGAAGTCCTCAAGGTGCTTCTCCAGAGCAAAGACCGTGGCGTCCTCAACGGTTGGGTCCTGACTAACGAGTGCCTGGGTCTTCGCCTCACCCTTGATCAGTTGCTCTAATTCCTCCCTGTATTTGGAGACATTGCTGACCGTTCCGATGGACCCCGCAGAGTTCCTCAGCGATTCGCTCAGATCGGAACGATCAACAAGTTCCTCATGCCAGGCGACAGGACGCTGATGTGGTTGCTCGTTGCCAGCGACATAGCGGTAGTCACCTGTCACTTCACCAACGAAATAACGCCCCTGCCCGTTTGGGGACAGCACGATGTCGCCAACCTGAATCCCCTTTGAGATGGTCCACAGGAATCCACAGGCAAGACCTGCAGATCCTTTGCTCTTCTCTGGGAACACCTCCTGGTAAATCGGTCTGATCTGCTGGGTGAACTGCCTTTGCTCACCACCCAAAAAAATTGTCAGGTCCTGGTCAATGCCGAAGTGAGCACCGATAAAACCCTGCTGACGGCAGACCTCGGCATACATGCTCCCCCTTCCCAACATCACTCGGAAGTAGTCCTTCAAAGCAGTGACCTCCCCGAGATCTTCAACCAATCCCTGTGATCAGCGTATGCAGGGTCAAACCGCCCTACCAACGCCCAGAAGTCCTTGGAGTGATTGGGATGGACCAGGTGGCACAACTCATGGACCACCACATAGTCAGCAATGGCATGAGGTGCCTTGATGATGTTCCAGTTGAAGAGCAACTGACCTCGGGAATCACATGATCCCCAACGGGACTTGAGGTTGCGAACACTGATCCCTGAAGGCGACACGCCGATCTGCTCGGCATAGCGATTCGTCTTATCCGTGAGTCGCTCTAGTGCTCTGGTCTTGTACCAAGAGTCCAGATACTGCTGGATTCGCTGCTGGCGTTGCTCTCCCTGCTCAGTGGGGCGGATCGTTGCTTGGAGGTATCCCCCAGAAAGGCAGACCCCAACTTGATGCCCGTCCTGCACCTTCAAGCGGTAGTTGCGACCCAGGTACGGGAATGACTCGCCACTGACCAATTCCTTGGTCTTCTGGGGTGGCATTCGCTTGAGTTCAGCGACCTTGCTGACGATCCAAGGGCGCTTCTGCTGAAGGATTGCTGCCACCCGCTCGTCGCCAAGATCCTGAGGGACACGCACCTGGAGGTCGCTGCCAACGATGTGGAGAGCAGCAGTTCGCCTTAAAGAACGAACCACCTCAACCTTCAGACCCAGCACCTCCTCGGGGATAGCGGTCATTGGAATCTGACCTTGGCGAGGTCCATGAAGCGATCAGTCACCTCAGCAATGAGTTCCTTGGTTCCAAAAGAGCGATCAAGGATGGACCGCTTGATCTGACGCTTGATGGTTTTCATCTCATCGTCCTTCTGGAAGAACCCAACGATCTGCGTTGCTTCCTGGAACTCTGCGACCAGTTCCTTGGTCAGATCTAGGACCTGCTGGTGGGTCTCTTCGTCCATCGCTCCATCGCCCACTGCCTCTGTGACCTCCTTCATCAGCACCCGATAAAAGGCACCCTCCTCATCTGAGAGACCAAGGTCAGCGTCCTGCTGGGTCTTCTCCTTCTCCATGCCGTCACGGAACAGCAGAAGTTGCTGAACCAACTCTTCCCAGCGGTTCTCACACTTCTGGATGATCTCCTGCAAGCGCAGTGAGAGGGACTGATAGTACTCAGGGTCCTCGTCCAACTTGACCTTGATGTGCGCCTTGATGGCGTTCTCCACCTCTGACGCCTTCGCTCTGTCATTCGTCTGAGCAGCGAGGACCTGCTCAAACTCCACATCAAAGAGTTTGGTGGGAGGGACACGGGGATCAACTCCCGTGGCACGGACATGCTCCTCAATCAGGTCTCGGACCTTTTCACCGCACCCAACGATGTCCAACTGCTCGTCCCGATAGCGGTTGCGGCATCCGATGACGACCTTGCCCAGTGACTTGAGGTCAGCAAGGAAGGGATTAGCAGCAGCAGTGATGGAGATGCGTCAGAGGGGTGATGGATACGGAACCATTGCTTCCGCCATGGGGATGACTGACTCAATGGTTCGGCGGATCCTTCAGCAGCAGCAGCAACAGCAATGAACGACCAGGAGGAGGAGAACCTGTGCCGTTCCATCTACGACGCGATCAGGACTATTTAGATACGGAGAGGGTGGGATTCGAACCCACGAGGGTGTTACCCCTACACGATTTCGAGTCGTGCGCGATCAACCGGACTCTGCCACCTCTCCACACGTCCGAAGACGTGTAGGAACTTTAGAGGCCAATGAACCGCGAGCCAGCCCAATGCTGCAGAAGCCAACGGCGCTGCGGTGCAGAAGGCTTGAAGCCAAGCCATGTTCCAGTGAAAACCTGCGGGGAACCTGAACGCTGTTGCCCCTGCTGAGTCCACAACGCCTGAGGCCTAGGCAGCAACTGCCAGCGCTGCCATCCCGCCCGCAACACCAGTGATCCCGTGCGGTGCTGCGGGCGGTGCACCGACAAGCCATCACTCCGCAGCATCTTGCCTTTGGCAATTGGAGGGCGGCCCTGCTGAGGGGCCTCGACGTGGTGTGCCAGCGCTTGCCAACAGGGGAGCACATCCGTGGCCACGGGATCCAACAACATCACCCAATCCAGGCGGGAGTGACCATGCACCGTGGCGATCCGTTGGGCCATTCGGCAACTCCGATCATCGCCATGGGTGCTCACCAAAGCAGCACGCCCACGATGACGAGCCAGCAACCAGTGGCGACCAAAATGCTCGACCGCCAGGAGGCCATCGGAGAGCTGCAACAAGCCGTGGGCCAGCAAGGCAGTTGCCATTGGGAGCAGGGCCCAGCGCCGGCTCCAAGCACTTGCCCTCAGCAGCCAGGGCAACAAGCCCACAACCAGCAGCGCAACAACCCACCCCTGGGGGCGCCCAGTGAGCAGTTGGGCTCCAGGCCATTGACTGATCCAAATCGAGATGGCCATCACCAGCCCCGCCATCTGCTGCACCGGCCACAGCAGCAGGGGCAGAACGGACGGAGGCAACACCAACGCCAACAGCGCCGACAACATGGCCAGCAATGTCAGAGGTGCCAGCAGCGGAGCAACCAGAAGATTGGCGAGTAAGGCGTAAAGCGGCATCGCACCAAAGTGCAGCAACTGCAGGGGCAGCGTCCAGAGAAGAGCCGCGATGGGGATGGAGAGCGCCGCGGCAACGCCGCGACAGCAATCAGGCAGGCAACCTTGAACAGCCTGCTCCAGGCGTGGAGCCGTAAGGATCAATCCAGCGGTTGCTGCTGCACTGAGTTGAAAGCCGATCGACAGGGCCCAGCCAGGCCGAAACAGCAGCATCCCGCTGAGTGTCAGCAGAAGCACGCCGAGCGGACGGCTGTGATGGCCTGACTCACGAATCAGCAATGCGATCGCAGCCATCAGCACCGCCCGCACCACTGATGGCTGGGCCCCGGCAAGACAGACAAACAGCAGCAGCGAAAGACCAGCCAGAGGGAGCCTCAGGCAAGGGGCCCAATGGCGGGCCAGCATCAGCACACTGCCCAGCAGCACTGACAAGTGAAAACCCGATGCAGCGAGCGCATGGGACAAGCCGGCAACGCGGAACGCCTGTCGCACGTCTTCGGGGAGCTGCACCTGGGCGCTGCCTAGAACCAGGGCGGACAGGAAGGCGCCCCGCCGCGGCCCTACGGCCTTCTGAAGCCGCTGGGCAACATCACGCCGCAGATCAACCAAAGGTGTCGGTGGACGCCGCAGAACCTCGATGCTGTCGAGCCTGAGTCGAGTCCAACTGCCTTGGCGGGCCAGACGCTCCGCCGATCCCGGCAACAATGGGTGCGCACCAGGCATCGGACGCCGCAGAACCCCAGTTGCTTGGACGCGCCAGCCCTGGAGCAGCGTTGAAGCGCAGTTAGGGAGCTGCAACTCAGTGCGCCCCATGGCCCGGTGGCCCTCAACCCGATCCACCTCCAGCAGGACAGAACACCCTGAGGGGAAACGCCGCACGTCGGCGACCAATCGACCACTGATCACCACCGCTACTGACGGCGTCTGAATCAGGCGCGATGGATCAGATCGACTCGGCGTCGGCGCTCCCCACAGCAATCCTCGAAGCACAAGGAGTACCAGTAGGCAGAGGGCAACGCCATCAACGGAAAGACGTCGACTCAGACACCATTACGCCGCTGTCTCGAGAGTTCCCCCCTCCAGCAACGGAAAGCCCAAGGCCTCCCGTTCCGCCAGCCAGCCCTCGGCCACCTTACGGGCCAGGTTGCGGATACGACCGATGGTGGCCGTGCGTTCGGTCACGGAAATCACGCCACGGGCTTCCAGCAGGTTGAAGGTGTGGCTGCACTTCAGAACGAAATCCAGGGCCGGCGCAGGCAGTTTCTGCTCGATCAAATCAGAGGCTTCAGCCTCATAGATGGCAAACAACTGCTTAAGCCGCTCAGGATTGGCGGCCTCGAAGTTGAAATGGCACTGGCCCTTTTCAAACGGCAACCAGATCTCGCCATAGCTGCGCTTGCCGTTCCAGCTCAGATCCCAGATGCTTTCAACGTCCTGGAGGTACATGGCCAGCCGTTCCAGGCCGTAGGTGATCTCAATGGAAACCGGCTTGCAGTCAATGCCTCCGCATTGCTGGAAATAGGTGAACTGGGTGACCTCCATGCCATCGAGCCAGACTTCCCAGCCCACTCCCCAGGCCCCGAGAGTGGGGGATTCCCAGTTGTCTTCGACGAAACGGATGTCGTGATCAGCGGCCTTGATGCCCAGAGCCTCGAGCGAAGCCAAATAGGTCTCCTGAATGCCATCGGGAGACGGCTTAATCAGCACCTGGTACTGGAAGTAGTGCTGAGCCCGATTGGGGTTATCGCCATAGCGACCATCGGTGGGGCGGCGGCAGGGTTCGGGATAGGCCACGGCCCAGGGTTCGGGGCCTATGGCACGAAGCACCGTGTGGGGACTCATGGTGCCGGCACCCTTTTCCGTGTCGTAGGGCTGCAGCAGCAGACACCCCTGGTCCGCCCAGAACCGGTTAAGCGTGCTGATGATGTCCTGGAAGTGCATATGTCGGTCTGTTCTAGTAGTGAAGGGGGTTCTGGGAGATGCGAGTCGTTGATAACTCGTTGATAACCGAGGCAAAACCCCAGTAATTCCGTGGTCTGTTGATAAACGAGTTGATAACCCGCTGACCAACCCCCTCATTTTCCCAAATGAAGGAGTTATCAACGCCGTACCACCCCTAAACATGACGACATCTCTGGAGCAGAAACCCAGAGACACCCAGGAGGACCCTCAATCGCCCTTGTCCCTGGGCGGGGGGCATCCGTGCTTCTGGATCCAGTTGAGTTCCTTCTGGCGCTGCCGCTGCTGCCTGTAGAACTCGCGACGATCCTCAAAGGCAGGCGGTTTATCAACGCTGCTGAACGCCCAGGACTTGTACGCCCTCATCAGATCGGGATCTGGGTTCTTGCAGTTCTGGTCCTTCCCAGTGCATCCATGCCTTAATCGGTCCCACTGGTAGTGCTCTGCGAGTGCAGAACCCTCGTTATCCACCAGGTACTGATGGAGGGTCTTGCTCTCACCACAGCGAAGGCACTTGAAGCGATACCCGTCGGGGTTAGTGGTCCAGAAGAACGAGGAGGTCTGCTTATTGCGCTTGGATGCCCCTGATGGATAGCGATGACTGCAGTACGGACACATCTTGCTCTTGAAAACCTTCAGTCCTCTCGCAGTGATGGTGCATTGGGGTCTCGGATGCAGACTCTCAATAATCTGTTCATCCAAAGAACGGATATAAGGACGCTTCTGATGGTCATCCAAAAAATCTTTTTTGTAGTAGTTGGGGATATTCATTTGTGTTGATTTGTTAATAGTGTGGAGAAAGTGGGGAGTAAGTGTATAAATAACTCTGGCAAGTTTCAGTGATTGAGTTCTAGAGTCCTTAAGGTCCTTAAGTTCACTGTTCAAGGAAACTGGAGAACTAGATCCTCAAGACCACTGTTCAAGAGAAACTCAAATTCCAACAACCATTAAGTTCACTGCTCAAAAGAAGAACAGAAACAAATAAAATGACTCCTCAAGAGTCCTGAATCAAGTCATACAAGGCAATCTGACCTAAATACACTTAAGAAGAGCAGGGATACTAATGAGCAACATCATCCAGAAAGCACCGAAGAAGAAGCACATCAGTTACTCCTCCAGAGAGGAATACATCACTGACCTTGAAGAGATGCTCATGCAGAAGTACAGAGTTGGATACTCTGCTCTGCACAAGCGTCTAGTTGTGGAAAAAAGCAATCAGTTACTCAACTTGAATAATTGAGTATTTTATTTTTGATCTCATCCTGATCAGCGCAATATGAACACTTAAAATACCAATCGCCAGAGGGTGTATCAGATATATGATCACCTACTTTAAGAAACAAATGATCCAACACCATAAAATGATAATGCTCCTCTTTATCAGAAGGTTCATGTTCAAATAAACCGCTATGGGCGATAAGTTTGTAGACATCACAAGGGTCTTTGTATTGTTCTTCAGGATCATCTTCATCTAATCCAAAAACAGCAGCGATATCAGATCCAAAGGCACTCCAGTAAGTCTTCACCTTAAAGATGCTGGTTGATTGTTCATCGCATGGGAGTTCAATGCGATGCATGTATTGAACAACTAATTCCATAAGTAATTTGAGTAAGTTTGTTGGACGAATCAAAAGTATTCAGCTCGGTTCTATGAAGTGCTGCTCTATTCGCCTTGTTTGTCCCGAAACTGCAGGGCGGATGAACCCTTTCGCTTCATGGACCAAAGCATAGCACGACATTCTCTTGCAGAGACCGTCATGTGCTGGGTCCGAGACAGTCTCAATATAAGGCAACATTTCTGCACAGAGACTGTCGTATCTCTGCACCAAGACCTGTCCTGCAAATAAGAATGCAGGTTTTTTAGTAGTTGCTGTCTGGGGATTGAGGTTCCTCTAGGAACGACAACCAATATCAGAGAACGTCATTGATCAAGTGCAGAGAACGTCATACCTTGAGGTCATGAAGAAAGCAGATGCAGCAACCTCGGTCACGGGATTCCTGGAGATCCTCGCTGCAGGATCCATGGATACATCTGAAGGGGTTCTTCTCATCGGCAAAACGATCAGGAGCGCCAAGGAGACCCTTAGTGACCCCGATTTCAAAGACCTCCGTGATCGGTGGGGCAAAGGGCAGAAGATCTGGTCAAAACTCCTTCAGATCGGACTTGATGACCGTCTGCCTCCACTGAAGGAGCACTTACCCACCTCCTACACAACGATCCACCAGGTTCACTGCCTTACAGACGAGGAACTGAAGGAAGCACTTGATAGTGGTGCTCTTCACCCGAAGGTCTCACAAGGAGTCCTCGCTCGTTGGTTGAAGGAATACCGCTTCCAGGGATCCACGGGAACAGTCCCAACAGAGTTCAGACCAATCAGCACAGTCTTGGGTCCGCCCGACCTGGATCCAGAGCACCTAAACCGCTTTAAGGACGACCTAGACAAACTCGCGACGACCTACGGGTTCAAGGTGGTTCATGAGGAGGAGAACTCTTCAGTCGCACTGCGCCAGAGGAGGAACAAAGATCGCTCCAACGTCATGGTGGGAACACTCATGAAGGATCTTCGGAGCACCTGGGACGGTGCTCCAACGGAACTGAAGACCCTGTTCAAACTCAAGTCGCTAGATGAACTAGTTCAAGGTCAGATGTCTGACTTCACAGGGTTCTTGAACCGAGTGAGGAGAGGACGAGATCAGTTCTGGACGTTTCATGCTCATGACTACATCCACAAGATCGCCTTGGAGTACCTGAAGACCGAGAGCAGAGGTCAACGCTTCAACTACCGCAGAAGGTTGCGGGAAGTTGCTGAACAACACCCTCACGTCGCGGAAAAGGTCCAGGTCACCCTTGAGGACTGGATGAAATATTGAAAGTAAAACCGTGATCCTGTTACCAAGACCACGGTTTCACGGGGGTTAAATAAATGCCCTTTTAAATTAGGTTGAGGACGGTACCCAAGACTCCATTTCATGAAGACTACGCCCTCTCAAAGGTAAAACTACATAAATACAATGTAGTCCTACCATATTATTTATACAAGATTATTTAAAACTGGGGTTATGAGTTGAGGACATAAAAAATGACCCCTAATTACCAGAGGGGTCACCATGTCCACATCTCGCAAGAGAAGAAAGTATTCGTACTCTTATTTAGTAGAAGTTCGCGCAGACTACGCGGAAAAACTTCAGGATCCGCAATGGTCCTGGTTACACAACTTTTTTGAAGAATGGGGGCGCGAACTAGATAAGAAAATACAAACACTTCAATACACAGAATTATGCACGCACTTCCAACAGGAAAAAATATTAGCATCCATTTTACAACAGAAGAACTTGCCCTCTTAAGTGAATTTGATAAATTCTGCAAGAAGAATTACACCACTAAATCTGGGTGGGTCAAGCGAAATATTCACAGACAACTCAAACAAGAACAAGAATACAAAGCAAGTATCAAATGAAGAACATTCCCGTTAGCGACACAACCATGTCCATGCTCCTTGAAATTGGGAAGAGGCACGGTAACAAGAAGATCAGTCCCATCATTGAAGACCTTATTGAGGAGATTTATCTGAAGATGAAAAGAACAGGGGGAAAAGTATTGTGAGTACACCCGACAGAAAGGAGAAGGACTATAAAAAACGAATTAAGACCATGAAGGGCAGACGGCAAACACACGACCCAACGCTTGTAAATCCACCAATGGGGGACCGACCAAAAGATGATTCAAACCTGATTCACGTTGGGGGTATTGCAGATTTCCATGAGGAGAAGCGCAGACTTAAAACCTTCAAAGAGTTGCGTCAAGAAATGCATGAAGCATGGTTGAACGAGAAGAAGAATCAGAAGAAGAGAAAGAGCAAGAACCCAAGTACAGAGGGCGATGACCCAAGATCAAAGAAGATACGAGACCTCAAAAATAGAGATGACTCCTGGCGTGGATTACGGTAGGAGTAAAAAAGAGAGAGCGTCTTTTTTGGACGCTCAAATTATTCAATTATTTCTTTAATTTAAACTAAAGTATTTTATATTCAAAAACTATGGCGAACAAGCACGACAAATGGTACAAGGTTGAGGTTAACCTTAATTACCATCATTCACCAGAAGAAGTTTATCTGGGTAAATGCTGGACAGTTGTTAACAGAACATATGACGATGGGAAACCAACAGTTCATGATCGTGACTTCTTTGGACACCTTGGAGCAGTAACGCGAAACCGATTTGAAGTTAAATTGCAAAAAGAATATGGCGTTAATGTACTTGCAGACTTCAGAGAAATTACTAACAGCAAACCCTGCTTACTCTGGGAGTATGAATCTTACGAACAGTTGACCCAACAGGAAAAGGATTTATACAACGAAGTTGAGTGGGAATGGGACAAGGTTCTCAAGCGATCAGTTGTAGAAGAAGTTCTTGTCCCAGTGAGCAACAAAAGGAAGCGATCAACGGTACTCAACTGACGTGATCGTTATCTCCTGGGAAAATCCATGACGATCACGAAGTTTTTTCATAACAGCACTTTCAGTTTGACCAGCAAACTGCCCTGAAAGACTCATAGTCCAGGAGCGGCGGGAATAACTGTGTTGGGTGCTGATGACGTAATCAACCTTGGCGACGAAACTAGGCATTGATCATTGGGAGTTAGGTGGACGCCATGCGTTGGCGGAATTTGCTCACGACCTCCTCCTTATCCACTTCCAAGTACTCCTGAAGGGATTGCAGCGAGCGGTGCCCACTGATGTGCTGGATCTCTCGCAACGACCAAGCATCGCGATACAACTCCGTCAGTTGAGTACGACGGAAACTATGTGAGGAGATTCCGCGAAGGTTGTTCCAATCACAGACATGACGAAGCGCCTTATCAAAGGACTGCACCGTCAGATGCTTCCTGCATCCACGGTCTTGTGTGGGTGACTCGTTGAAGAACAAATAGTCAGAGGGACCCAGACCAAGGCAACGAGCACGCAGAAGCAACTTCTGCATGAGGTGGGCAGGCAAGTAGATCTCTCGGGTTTCCTTGGTCTTGGTGGTCTGCCTCTCCAGAACAACCATCTCCCGATCGGGAACCAGATTCCGCACTCGGATAGTGAGAACCTCTTTGATCCTGCCCGCAGACCAGTAGAGGGTCTCGGCAATCAGGCGGTATTTCTCGGGCAGTTGCCGAAAAATCAATTCCCGCTCTTCATCAGAGAGGACCTTTGCCTTGCCCGAGCGGTTGACCTTGTGGAAGACAGACACGGCGCGAAGGGCGCGAACAACCCAAGTATACGACGTTCTCTGCAATAGAGGGTCATGCTCTCCGCACTTGGTTGAACTATCCCGAGAAAATCAACCAAGGATTCCAGTTGTGGTGGGCACTTTGGGTTTGACGGATTTGCTGAGACGAGAAATGAGACAAGTGGACGACATCGCTTGAAGTCACTTGTCGTTGGTATATGAGTACTACTATTAGGTTTTCGCCTAACGCCCGATGACTGATCCAGAGGAATGGGGATACCTGCCTTACGGGCACCTAACTCGCGCTGGCGAGGGTGCTCAAGCATGTCTCTACTGTTCGCACTACGAGCACTACCCGACGCTCTTGAGTGTGCCGCTGACGATCTGCCGCCTCCACCAGGGCATCGTTCCGAACCACAGGGCGTCTTCAGTGGTTTGTCATGGTTAGAAAGCGGAAGGAAATTCAACACACATGTAAAATGAGAAATAAATTTTGTTTTACAATCTAAAAAATGGATGAGGAAAATTTTTACAGGCAAAACAAAGGATTACCAGAGAGGCAACCGACTTGGAATGCATTTGGAATTGCACCAGTTCTTGCTTCCTCAAACAAAAGATGGGCAAAATGGTTTGCAAGAATCATTCTATTAATACTTTCCGCAGCAATAATGACAGCAATCTTTGCACCACGAAGGGAAGAAAGTTACAACAGATATGTTTTGAGTGGAGAGTCAAATTTCAATACTGGCAATTTTAATGGAGCAATAAAAGACTACACGGCAGTAATTAAAATTAATCCTCAAAATGCAGACGCATACAACTATCGTGGTACTTCAAAATATGAATTAAAAGACTACCAAGGAGCAATAGACGACTACACGCAAGCAATTAGAATAAATCCTCAAGATGGAAATGCTTATTTCTATCGTGGTACTTCAAAATTTGAATTAAAAGATTACCAAGGAGCAATAAACGACTACACCCAAGCAATTAAAATCAATCCTCAAGACGGAGATTCCCACGTATGGCGAGGTGACGCAAAATACGAATCAAAAGATTATAAAGGAGCAATAAAAGACTACACACAAGCAATTAGAATAAATCCTCAAAATGAATACAGTTATTACAGTCGCGGACTCTCAAAACATGAATTAAAGGATCGCCTAGGAGCAATAAATGATTACACACAGGCAATCAAGATTAATCCTCAAGACGATGTTTATTATTACAGTCGCGGCAACTCAAAGTATGTACTGAAAGATTACGAAGGGGCAATAAAAGACTACACGCAAGCAATCAGAATAAATCCTCAGGATGATGCTTATCACCTTCGGGGTAAGTCAAAATATGAACTGAAAGATTACGAAGGTTCAATAGTTGATTACACTCAAGCAATTACAATAAATCCTCAAAATGATAATGCTTATTACCTTCGGGGTAAGTCAAAATATGAACTAAAAGATTACGAGGGTTCAATAGTTGATTACACTGAAGCAATAAGTATAAATTCACAAGATGCCAATTTTTATTACGCCCGGGGTAATTCTAAAATTTCATTGGGAGATCAGCAGGGGGCATCAATTGATTTCAGCAAAGGGCGTAGTATTCTTCAAAGATGATTTAACAATTGATTTGAAGTAGGCATTCTTCTTCCTGCTGAAACAAGTCAAGTGCAACGATGTCATCATTGCCAAAAAACACAAAACATCCATCATAAAAGTAAATAAAACTGATGCTTAACACCACTTATAAAATTGACAAAAACAAAACCGATGAGAAATCAGCAATTCAACTAATCTTTAATTTCTTTAATCATCAACCAACTTATAAGCGCCATATGGGTTCTGATCCTTTCTGCCGTAACGACGCTTGGTAACTTCAGGAATCCTGTTCCTCATTTGTGCGCGATCATAAAAACGTCTCATAACGCTATAACTATGACCAGTCAACTTACAAACGTCGTCAGCAGCTACGCCCTCCTCCAGCAAGTTAGTGACGAAACTACTACGAGTTGAATAGAGGGTATATTCATCCTCAAACTTATCTCCTATCTTTAATTTTAATTCTGACCATGCCTTACTGAACATAGTGTACGAATAAGGTTTATTAGTTTTTGGGTTTAAGAAGACTAGGTCATTACCTTTGAGTGGTGGATACCCATTCTCCTCTCGCCAGCGGACAGCGAAATCCCGCCAACGCTCAAAGTGTTCTGCAGCACGACATGGAACCTCGCGAGGGACCTTTGTTTTAGTTTTAAGGATGTTTACCAACGAGATAGATTTATCCTCTACCTCCTTCTTCTGACTCTCCGACCAACGGGTTTGAGGAATAATCTCAATATTCTCCCAGAGAACACCACGCTCAAGAACTCCCTTCTTCTTATTAAAGCGACCAATGAGTTCAGAGGGTCGGTTGCCCAAGTTATAAGAGCAAAGCATGTAATGCCTGAAGCATTGACGCCAGTAAAGGACTTCAGGTCTGTTCACACCTACCTTTGATTCAGACCAACTCTTCAAATAGCGCCATATCATCTCCCACTGCTTTACTGGAATCGGAGGGTTTGCAGACAGATCATCATATTCAAGAGTTTTTAACTTGATCACTGGTTTCTTAACAACATATCCCTTTGGTATTAGATAGTTATTAAACCACTCATTGATCAAACCGATTTCAGAATTAATAGTTCCATCTGTTGGAGGTTTCCGTTGGTTCGGATTAGAACCGCGATAGAACTTCCACCCTTCAAGAGTTCTCCAATAACGGAAGTCATTAAATGTATCTGACTGAAGATCAGTAATCCTCTTAACACCACGACTCTTAAAGTAGTTGACCAAACTATTGGTAAAAAATGATTTCTTACTGCGCCATGTAGATTCTTGAATCTCTCCAGTTTCAACACGCTTGCGGTTCTGCTCAATCCAGTCATCCATCAAAACCTGAATTGACTTTGAGGTAATACTCCCGCCATCAGTTTGAATACTTTTTAATTTGCTCCAGTAAGTCCATGCTTCTTCTTCAGCAACACCCTGATCATCAGTCTTAAGCGAACGCTTGATATAAGTCCGCTTACCACCATCATTCACATACTGCCTGTAATACCAGATACGAGGAGAATTAGCAAAGCGACAGATCTCAAACTTGCCTCCCGCCAAAGAAATCTTTTCAATACATGCTCCGCTCATAAATCCTCCTCAACCTCACAGACGGACATATTGTGATACTCATTATCTTTAATTAGATAATGCGACACTTTTACTCTGTCCTCATACTCACCATTATCTAGTCTTCTGGGACGATGCGTTTGCTGGATAAGATAATACTTACCCCTGTGATTGAAATTTGCATGTTGACCTCTGAAAAACCATTGCCCAAACTGTTCATTACCATCAACAACCATTAATCCATGACGGTAACCACCATCAATAAAGTCTGAAACCCAATACTGGACTGATTTCCCAGCAGTTCCACCAGTACAAATCAATCGCCTGGGTTCATCACGCTGAACGTACTTTCTCAATGCAGATGGATCTGGAATTCCTCTGGTGTTCTCATAGTCCCTTTGTTCCCAACTGTTCCATGCTTTGCAGTTGAAATGCTGACCGCCCACGGTGACGTACTGCATTCCTTTGGTGATCCAAAGAACCTCCTGACGCTCCTCAATGGGATAGGGATATACGGCAAGCAACCTGCCCGTTCCCATTTGGTCGCCGTACCGCAGTCGGGACACCAAGGTCTGCCCGTTATCGCAGCGGTAGAAGAACGGGGGGAAGTTCCGTGTGTACCTCTCATTCGCCTCTGGAGAAGGAATCAGCAGCAGTAGCGGGGGTACGACACCCAAGGAGACCGCAGATCTCTGCACGACCGCTGCAAGCGCCTTGAATCCATCAACAGCACGACGAACGACCACCCCGAAGACTCGTCAGAAAACCCATCAACGGACAATAACGTTGATAAAGCGTTGATAACAGGGTTTGCTAGGGCAAATTTCCCAGTCCCTCACACAATCTGAACCAGGGTGGTAGTTATGTCCTGAAAATGCACTGGGCCGGGGCTACCTGAGTTCCGATTCTGCCCAGTGACCGGTCAGCCCTCCAAGGCCAGGCAACGGCGCAGGTGCGCAATGGCGTGATGGCGATGCGGATTGCTGCCGCTGGGGCCAATCATTCCGAGCCAGAAACTGCCGTCCCCTTGAAAGACCAGGACAGGCTTTGCCCCTCCCTTTCCATGGCAGTCGAGCAGGGACATGCAGAGTTTTTCGGCCACTTCCGGGCCCTTGGGTCGCTGACGCAGGCGGCGCAGCAGCGGATCCACCTGAGAGAAAGAGACGAAACAGGTGCGATCGGAATCCGTGATCAGGATCAGACCATCCAGCCACTCGACCTCTTGGAGCAGCTCTTCGATGCGGGGCAGCAGCTTCGGCAGCGGAAACGCCAAACCGGACCCTCCCCTTAACTTTCTCTTTAGCTTTTCTACGTCAGCGACGGGGCGCGTCGCAAGCGACACAGCCAAAGATTCACGCCCTGAGGGTCAAAACCCCCATCTGTCTTCCCACAACAGCGCGATGGACCGCTTCAGCAAATCCCGCCTCCTGTGCCAGCCGTTCCTGCTCAGACCCATCAGGGAAGCGCTCCAGGCTTCTCTCCAGGTAGGCGTACTCCTCGCGCAAACCCACTGAAGCGGCGGCGGGCACCACCAGGCGGCGCAGATAGAAGCGTTGAAACGCAGCCGCCGCTCCGCTCTGCGGCAATCGATTGAAATCCAGCACCCCTGCGCGTCCCCCTGGCTTCAGCAGCCGTCGCAGTTCCTTCAGCCCCTGCAAAGGGTCCGCCAAATTGCGCAGCCCGTAGGCCATGACTGCGCCGTCAGCACAGGCACTGGTCAATCCGGTTTGCAGGGCATCCCCTTGCTGGAAGGACACCGGCAACCAAGGCTGCTGGCGTTGGCGCTGGCGGGCCCGCTCCAGTGGAGCCGCGGCCGCATCCAAACCGGTCACCGCGCCGCCGGGGCGCACACAGCGCCCCAGCTCCAAGGCCAGATCTCCCGTCCCACAGCACAGATCCAGCCACTGTTCACCAGCAACTGGCTTGAGGGACCGCACCAGCTGACGTTTCCACTGACGATGCAGCCCAAAACTGAGCACGTCGTTCAGGCGGTCGTAGCGCGGAGCCACCGCGTCAAACAGCTGTTCAACTGCCGCGGAATCACCAGGCTTCATGGACGAATCGTCAGGCCACGGGAAAGCAGATCCTGCTTGATTTGTTCCACCGTTAGAACGCCATCGTGCAAAAGAGAAGCCAATAACGCTGCAGAGGCATGCCCTCCCTCGGAGCCCACATCCAGAGCTTCAGCGATGTGATCCATGCAACCAGCTCCTCCGGAAGCGATCACCGGGATGGGGACGGCATCGGCCACGGCCCGGGTCAAGGCGAGGTCGTATCCAGCCTGGGTTCCATCGCCGTCCATCGACGTCAGCAGGATCTCACCGGCCCCGAGGCCCGCCACCCTCTTCGCCCACTCCACAACATCGAGACCAGTGTTCTCACGTCCTCCCTTCACATACACATCCCACCCACCTGCATCGCGCCGACGGGCATCAATAGCCACAACAATGCACTGACAGCCGAACTGATCCGCCCCCTCCCGCACCAACTCAGGCCGACGCACCGCCGAAGAATTGAGGCTCACCTTGTCGGCACCGGCCCGCAACAGCTCGGTGATCCCCTCAACGGTGCTGATCCCACCGCCCACTGTGAAAGGAATCGTGACCGATTCAGCGGTGCGACGCACCATGTCGATCAGGGTGCCGCGCCCCTCGTGGCTGGCCGCGATATCGAGGAAAACCAATTCATCAGCCCCTGCACGGCTGTAACGGCAGGCGAGTTCCACCGGATCACCGGCATCGCGCAGGCCAACAAAATTGACACCTTTCACCACCCGTCCACTGGCGACATCGAGGCAGGGAATCAGACGCAGAGCAACCATCGATTCGGCGCAAAAGCGACTGTTAAGGTTGCGCCACTCTCCAAGCCTCGCAGGCCATGTCCCAGGGTGACGTCATCTCGATCGGCTCCAAGGTTCGCGTGACCCGCGTGCGGGATCGCATTCCACAGGCGATGGTGGACCTTCTCAAGAAGGACGCCAACGGCACGGTGAAGGATTTCCGCACTGTCGACGGCAAGGGAATCGGTGTGGTGGTCGAGCTCAGTGATGGCTCCACCAGCTGGTTCTTCGAAGACGAAATCGCCGCCTCCTGAGGACAGTCTCCGTGAGCGACGCGCGTCAGCTGCTTGGGATGAAAGGTGCCTCCGGCACCACCAACATCTGGAAGCTGCGGCTGCAGCTGATGAAACCGGTCACATGGATCCCCCTAATTTGGGGCGTGATCTGTGGGGCCGCCGCCAGCGGCAACTACCAGTGGCGTTTGGATCACGTGCTTGCCGCCTTCGCCTGCATGTTGATGAGCGGCCCCCTGCTCGCGGGCTTCACCCAAACCATCAACGATTACTACGACCGCGAGATCGACGCGATTAACGAGCCCTATCGGCCGATTCCTTCGGGAGCGATTCCTCTGGGCCAGGTCAAGCTGCAGATCTGGGTGTTGCTGCTGGCAGGCCTTGGGGTCTCTTACGGACTCGACCGCTGGGCTGGGCACAGCACCCCAGTGGTGTTTCTCCTGGCCTTGGGTGGCTCTTTTGTGAGCTACATCTACTCAGCACCTCCGCTGAAGCTGAAGCAGAACGGCTGGCTGGGGAACTACGCCCTTGGGGCCAGCTACATCGCCCTTCCCTGGTGGGCCGGTCAGGCCCTGTTCGGTCAACTCACCTGGGGCACAGCGCTCCTCACCCTCGCCTACAGCCTCGCTGGACTCGGCATCGCTGTTGTCAACGACTTCAAGAGCGTCGAAGGCGACCGCGAGCTCGGCCTTCAATCCTTGCCTGTGGTCTTCGGGATCGAACGTGCTAGTTGGATCAGCGCGGGAATGATTGATGTTTTTCAGCTGGCGATGGTTGCCGTCTTGATTGGGATCGGCCAACATTTCGCAGCGGTTCTGTTGGTTCTCTTGATTGTTCCTCAGATCACCTTCCAAGACATCTGGTTGTTGAGAGACCCCGTGGCCTTTGACGTCAAATATCAAGCCAGCGCCCAGCCGTTCCTGGTGCTCGGAATGCTGGTGACCGCATTGGCTGTGGGCCACAGCCCCCTGACCCAGGTGATGTGAACCGTTCCCGCCTGCAATGGGCTCTGATCGCAGGCACTGCAGCTGCGGTGGGAGTGGGGGCTGCACTGGGCACGAGAGCTCTGACAGAGCTGGTGGATGCCACTCTTCCAGATGCCCGGGGAATTGCCAGCTTCAACCGACCGGGAACGATCACCCTGCTCTCCACCAACGGCAAGGTGATCCAGAAGCTGGGGCCAGCGACCCGCGAGAAGGTCAAGCCCGGCACGATGCCGCAAACGGTGGCAGAAGCCTTCATCGCCGCGGAAGATCGGCGCTTCTATCAGCATGACGGGGTGGATGGCTGGGGGATTGCCCGCGCCATTGTCACCAATGTCCGCCAGGGCGCTGTCCGGGAAGGGGCGAGCACCATCACCCAGCAACTGGCCCGAACCGTCTTCCTGAGCCAAGACCGCACCATCACACGCAAACTCAAGGAAGCGGCTCTGGCGATGAAGCTGGAACGCCAGCTGAGCAAGCAGCAGATACTCGAGCAATACCTCAATTACGTCTACCTGGGATCCGGCGCCTATGGCGTCGCCGATGCGGCCTGGATCTATTTCTCTAAAACCCCAGATCAGCTCACGGTTCCGGAAGCGGCGATGATCGCTGGGCTGCCCCCGGCACCATCGATCTATTCCCCCCTGGTCAACCCTGATCTAGCGAGGGAACAGCGTTCGATCGTTCTCGATCGGATGGCGCAGGCCGGGTTCATCTCCACCAGCGAAGCGGAGCGCGGTCGCAACAGCCCCCTGGGGCTTAAGCCTGCAACACCAAAATATTTCAACAGTGCAGCGCCCTACTTCACCACTTGGATTGCCCAAGAACTGCCCAAACTTTTAACTCCCGAACAACTTGAAGTTGGTGGGGTCAAAGTTCGCACCAGCCTCAATCTCGACTGGCAAAAAAAAGCTCAGCAGGTTGTTCGAGCCAATGCACCATTCGACACTGAAGGGGCGATGGTTTCGATCGATCCCGGCAACGGACTGGTGAGAGTGATGGTGGGCGGGAAGGATTTCTCCAGGAGTCAGTTCAATCGCACCATCCTGGCGCTGCGCTCTCCAGGTTCAACCTTCAAGCTTTTTCCTTATGCAGCAGCCATTGATCGGGGAATGAAACCCGAAACCAAGGTGTTTGACGCAAAGCGTTGCTGGAATGGCTACTGCCCCAAAAACTTTGGGAACAAGTACTACGGCAACATCTCCCTGGCCGATGCTCTGAAGAATTCACTCAACACGGTGGCTGTTCAACTGCAAGACATCGTTGGGTTTGATGCCGTCATTGACATTGCCAACAACTTCAACATCGGCACCGAGCGTCCTCTCGGCAAGTACTACCCCATGGCTATCGGGGCCTACGAGCAAACCATCCTCGACATGACTGCGGCCTATGCAGGCATGGCCAATCGCGGTGTGTTTTTCACACCCAGCCCCTTTGAGGAAATCCGCGGACCCAAGAATGAGCTTCTTTGGAGTCGGCGATTGAGTGGAAACAGAGGACGACGAGCGGTTGATAGTGATGTCGCCGACACCATGAACTGGATGCTGCAGCGGGTCGTGACCGGCGGCACGGGCATCGCCGCGAGACTCGATGATCGGCAGGTTGCCGGAAAGACAGGAACGTCAGAGAACACCCGCGATCTCTGGTTCATCGGTTCGATTCCTCAGCTCACAACTGGTGTTTGGTTCGGATACGACGACGATCGAGCCACCAAAAGTACGAGCGGCGAGGCCGCATGGGCTTGGAAACAATTCATGCTTCAGATCAAGGACGAGATTCCCGTCCGCGCCTTCCCTGACAAACCCAAGCTGAAACGAAAAATGCGTCTGGCGGTCGATCCAAAAACGATCGCCAAACCGCCCAAGACAAAACCCAAACAAGAGCCGAAGGCCACCTCCGAGCCTGAAGTACCTCAACCGACTGCAGAGACTGAACTGGAACTGCTGAACCCCACTCCCGTGGCATCTCCGCGTCGCCAGACGCCTTACCTATGGAGAAACCGCTCGCAAGACGACAACGTTGATCGCCAAGGACGCCGCTGGACCCGGGATTAATCCAACGGCCTAAACCCGCTGAAGCACAGCGGAATAGAACCCATCCCCCCCGCTGGCTTGATCCGGCCAGCGCTGGCTTTCCTCCTCCAATCGCAGCGAGGGGTGACGCTTCAACAAGGCCTGCACCTGAGCATGATTTTCATCTGGATGAATGGTGCAGGTGGCATAAACCAACGATCCAGCGGGAGCCAGCAACGGCACAAGCCCATCCAGGAGAGCCTGTTGTTGGGGCAGAAGGCCGCGGATGGATTGCGGCGTCACCCGCCAACGGGCATCGGGGTGACGGGCCAAGGTGCCAAGCCCAGAGCAGGGAGCATCGATCAGGATCCGCTGGAAAGATTCACGCCATTGGGGATGCTCTTCCAACAAGTTGGTGGCATCCGCTGCAAGCGCATGAATGGAAGCAAGGCCTAGCCGAGCTGCATTGGCCGCGACGCGCTTGAGCCGTCCAGGAGACCGATCCACAGCCCAAATCTCAGCCTGATCTCCCACCAATTCCGCCAAATGGGTGGCTTTCCCGCCCGGCGCAGCGCAGGCATCGAGGATCCGGTCCCCAGGCTGGGGTTGCAGCAGAGGCGCAATCCATTGCGCCGAACAATCCTGAACACACCAATGGCCCTCCGCATAACCGGGCCAGTGGCGCAGGTCGCCGCTGTGACCGGAAATGCGAAGGCCATCAGGACAATCAACGATGGGTTCACAGCTGATTCCTACCGCTGCCAAGGCCTGCTGCACCTGCTGCGGGCTCGAGCGCAGCCGATTCACCCGTAAATCCAGATCCGGCACACGGTTGCAGGCGCTCGCCACTGCCTCGGCTCCCTCCGAACCGCGCCAGTCGAGCAACAGCTGGGTGAACCAATCTGGAAGGGAATGGGCCTGGGCCAGCTGAGCCGCCTCATCATTCGGCAGCTCAAGGGTTTCGCCGGCATCCCGCGCCCGCAGCGCCGCCCTCAGAACCCCATTCACCACGGGAGCCAGCCGTGCCAGCCCCTTGCTGGTTTTGGCCAATTCAACGGCGGTGTTCACCGCTGCTGAATCTGGAATCCGCTCCATCAGCAGCAGTTGATAGAGACCCACGTGCAACAGCCAGCGCAGCTTGGGCGGCTGCTTCGACGCGGGAACTTTGCCCAGCCGATCCAGCCAGGCATCGAGGTAGCGGCGTTGACGGATGGCGCCATAAGCCAGCTCGGTCACCAAGCCTCGATCCGAGGGTTTGAGATCCCGCTCCCGCAGCAACCGCTCCAACGCCACATCGGCATAGGCCCCAGCCGCAACTGCCTGCAACACATCCCAGGCGAGGCGGCGCGGCAGCAGTCCAATCGGAGCCGAATCAGCCAAGAACACCACGCATCAAGCTCCAGCATGGGCGTCCGGGTGCCAGAGGAACTGGCGTAGGGGCAAGCGTCCTTCCGCATCCACCGGAATGCCTTCTGCCATCAGCAACTCCCGCTGCATCCAGTCACTTCCCTCACGGCTGAGGCTCATCGCGATCCGACCCTGAGCATTCACCACGCGGTGCCAGGGAACGGTGGATGGGAGCTTGAGGCGACGCAGCGCCCAGCCAACCTGTCGCGCGCAGCCGTAGGCACCGATCAAATCAGCGATCTGGCCATAAGTCGCCAAGCGACCGTGGGGGATGCGAGCCACCTCGCTCCAAACACGCTGATCAAATGTGGATGAAGACGACTCCATCAATCTGCGTGGCTTTGATGGGAGCTTTCATGCATCAGAACCCAGACATTCTCCGGCGCTGCCGGAGACGTACGGTTCAACAGAGGGATCCTTAAGCGGGGTCTGGATAACGACAGAACCGCAGACTTCTTGATTGTCTTGCCAGGCTTCCAAGCATGAAAGGGCCCCCAACTGTTGCTCTAACCCGATTCATCGCCCATGCCCCTGTTGCCGCGACGATTTGAGCGGCTGAAATCCGTGCTGAACCACCGCATGGCGGACCTCACGGTGCTGCTCGAACACGTGGAGAAACCCCACAACCTCTCCGCCATCCTGCGCAGTTGCGATGCCGTCGGGGCGCTTGAAGCCCACGCGGTGAGTTTCGACGGGCGTCCGCGCACCTTCAACAGCACGGCCCAGGGCAGCCAGAAATGGGTCCCCCTACATGACCACCCCGATACCGAAACAGCCATCCGCTGCTTAAAAGAGCGGGGGTTCCGCCTCTACGGAACCCATCTCGGAGTCAATGCCAAGGACTACCGAGAGTGCGACTTCACCGGACCCACAGCCTTCGTGCTCGGGGCGGAGAAATGGGGCCTGACCGATCAGGCCAGGGATCTGATGGATGAAGCGCTGTTCATCCCCATGCGCGGCATGGTGCAGTCACTGAACGTGTCGGTCGCCACCGCCACCCTGCTGTTTGAGGCGCTGCGCCAACGCCAGGTGGCCGGCCTGGCGCCGACCCAAGGCGAAGGGCTTAAGCCGGAGCAGTACCAACAATTGCTGTTCGAATGGTCCTACCCCGAGGTTGCTCGCTGGTGCCAAGAGCAGCAACGGCCCTATCCCGCCCTGAGTGAGGAGGGCGAACTGATGGAAGAGCTGCCTCGGACTGTGAAGCTGCGCTGCTGATCCGACAAAACACTTGTATCTCCGCGAACCCTGGGCCATAACCAAAGCAGCGGATTGTCAGCAATGGACAACAAACAGCTGCACCAGTACGCGGTCACGTATCACTGCGGCCACGAGTGGGGCGAGGAAATGCTCCAGTCCGATGATCTCAGCCATGCCGTGGAAGCAGCCCACGCCATCTTCCCGAGCTCCTGCCGGATTTCGATCCGAGAGGTGAAGGCCCCGAAACAGGCCTGAGCTCAACGCGGCCGCCGCGGCACCCCAGGCAACTGAACCGCGGCGATCAACACCGCCGTCTCCAACAACAGATTGCGGCTGACCAGCACCACCACCAACACCAAGGTGGTGGCCAGGATCCGCTGGAGCAACGCGATCACATCATCCATGCTGTCGCTGCTCTTCTTCCAGAGCAGCGCGGCCATGCTCAGCAACATCAAGCTGATCCACCAGGCCATCACACCCGTGCCGATGGCATCAGTCTGACGCGGGCCGGGCTTCGCCGCCGCTCACCCAGGCTTCGATGCCTTCGCCAAGGAAGGACAGCCCCAGCACCAGAACAAACATCGCCAGGCCGGGGAACAACGCCGTCCACCACACCCCGGTGGGCACCGCGGCCAACGCCAGGTTGAGATCCCCGCCCCATTCGGGCACGGTCTCCGGCAGGCCGAGGCCGAGAAATCCCAGTCCCCCCAGCACCAGCACCGCATCGGCGGCGTTGAGGGTGAGCAGCACCGGCACGGAGGTGATCACGTTGCGGAACAGATAGCGGCGCAGAATCCAGAGCGGCCCCGCCCCCAGGCTCTGGGCGGCTTCCACAAACAATTCGCTCTTCACCTGGGCGGTTTGGTTGCGCACCACGCGGAAATACTGCGGCACGTAGACCACACAAAGCGCAGCCGCGGCATTGGGAATGCCCTTGCCCAGCAGAAACGCCAACACCACCGACAGCAAGAGCACCGGCAGGGTGTAGAGCGTGTCCATCAGCAGCACCATCAGGCGATCGACAGCGCCGCCGAAGTACCCACTCACCATGCCCAGGGGCACTCCCACCAGCAGGGCCAGACCCACCGCCAGAAGCACCACCTGAAGCGCCACACCGCTACCGGCCATGGTGCGCACACACACATCCCGGCCCAACCGGTCGGTACCGCACCAATGGGTCCAGCTGGGCCCGGAATAGATCGGATTCTCCAGGCCGGCGTTGGCATCCGGCAGGATCCCAGCAGCCACCAGCAAGGGCGTGATCAACGCCACCAACAGGTAGATCCCCACGATCACCAGGCCCCAACGGGCCATGCGGGTGGAGAGGCTGCGGGTCACGGGCTAGTTGGCCTCAGGCAGATGCATTGTCTCCCGAACCGCGGAAGAATGAAGCCATGGCGTCCCGCTACCGCTGGAGACAACGGCTGCTCGGCAGCCTCCAAGGCCAGCTGCAGCTGGCCACCTATCTCGTGGTCTTTCTGGGATTCACCGGGGCGTCCTCGGTGGGCCTGTTAATCGGTCAGCGCAATCTGCTGGCCAACGACCGGCAACTGGCCCTCCAGAGCATCGATCTCTGCGACAAAGCCATCAGTGGTCTGCAGAGCGACCCAGCACGGCTTGAACAGGAGTTGCTGTTTCACTCCAGCGTGAACACCACCCTTTGGATCGAACGCAACAACGGAACCCTGGTGCGACCCCGCATCCACCAATCCCTTTCGGACGCCGCGATCCAAACCGCGATGGCGTCCAACCCTGGCCGTGCGCCCGGGCTGCAGCGCACGATCGACATCAACAATCAACGATTGCTGACGGAACTGATCAAACAGTTGCCTGATGGCTCACGTCTCTGGATGGCTCAGAGCGTGAGCAGCAATCTCCAGGCGCTCAACAACTACCTGGGCTTGATGATCATGGTCTGGGGCAGCTGCCTGGCCATCACCCTGCTCAGCGTGAGCTGGGTGGTGCGGCGAGTGGTTCAGCCGCTCGACCAGCTCAATGCCGCCACCTCCCAACTCACGGCTGACACCTTGGCCAACGCGACCTTGCAGCTGGGTGAGGGCCCGATCGAGGTGATGCAGCTGAGCCGCACCTACAACAGCCTGTTGGAACGGCTGGCCCAGTCCTGGAGTCATCAACGCCAGTTCGTGAGCGCCGTGAGCCATGAACTGCGTACGCCCCTCACCATCGTGCAGGGCTATCTGCATCGCACGATCAAACGAGGCGACAATCTCAGTCCCAGCCAGGTGAAAGGACTGCAGACCGCCGAGGAGGAAAGCATCCGAATGCGACGGCTGCTGGACGATCTGCTGGACCTCTCCCGCGGCGACTCCGGCCGCTTGGCCATCGCCAATGAACCAGTGCGCCTCGCCGACCAACTGGAACAGGTGGCGGATCTGGCCCGCAACACCTTGAGCCGCCCCCTGCTGCTGGAGCTTCCTGAGGATCCAGCGGCCCGGGATGCCATGGCCCAGGCCGATCCACCCCGGCTGAGGCAAGTGTTGCTGGATCTGATCGAGAACGCCGACAAGTATTCCCCGAACGAGAGTCCGATCCGCCTGGTGCTGCGGCACAGCGGTAGCACGTCCTTGATCGACGTGATCGATCAAGGCATCGGCATCCCTGAGTCCGAGCAGAACACGGTGTTTGAGCGTTTTCAGCGCGGCAGCAACGCACCGGCCAAAACAGGCTCCGGCTTAGGTCTATCTGTTGTGAAGCTGCTGGTGGAGGGCATGGGCGGCAGGATTGAACTGCAAAGCCGCCTTGGCGAGGGCAGCTGCTTCACCGTGATCCTGCCGTCATGATTCCGTTTCTGGTGTTCTGTTCGCTGCTGATCCCGGTGAACCTCTGGGCAGCCATCACCCCGCACATGCACAGCGATGTATCGATGCGCATCCTGCATGGGGTCTGCACCGTGGTGTTGCTGCCACTGCTTTGGACGCTGTGGGATCAACGGCGGCTGCTGCAGCCTCTGCCTGCGCTGGTGTTGGCCATCTTTGCAACGGTGATGGTGGTGGTGAACAGCTGGATCACCGCCATGGGGATGGGCGTGGAGTTCGGCTGGTTGGACCACCTCTTCCTGGCGCTCTCTGAAGTGGCGTTGACCGTGTTCTTCCTGATGGCACCGGAGCCGAAGCCGATCCCTGAGCCCTAGCCGACGCCCTGGGAACGGACCCGGCCTCCATGGCGAGTGCGTTGTTCCAACTCCATCTGCAGCACCGGCAGCCCCGACGGCTGATGGAGTGCAAAGCGATCCACAGCATCCAAGACCACACGGTTCTGATAGTGGCTGCCGCTTCGGATCCCGCCGTGGAGATCAAAGGCAGGCCCGCAGCGCATCAACACATCACCGCGCCAGATGGCCGATGGCGCGGGTCCAAGGCTGTACACAACAGGGTCCGAGCCGTTCCGTGGCGTGATGGCGAGTTTGGGTTGCCGACCGGCCAAAGCACAGGGCCAATGTTCTGAAGCATCAGGGTCGACCCGCCAACTGGAGCCCCGCGCCAGATCACTTTTCACCAACTCCAGCGTGCGCCGTTGCCATTGCTTCAGCTGCATACGCTTGGCCAGCGAGCCTCCCTGGCGGGTTTCGGCGACCAAGAGCTGAAACGCCACGCCGCAAAGCAGGCACCCCAACAGAGCCGCCAGCATCAACTCCACCAGGGTGAAGCCTTGTGCAGCGCGGGGCTTACGCATCGCTGGGTTGGCAGAGGGAACTGCTCAGGGAGCCGCCGGGATCGCCTCGATAAACACCGCTGCGGCTGATGCCCAGGGGCAAGCCGATCACCAGGCATAGAGCCTGAGCCTGGCCGGGATGGGACAACACCACCAGGCCTCCATCGAGCACCAAGCCATTGGTGCTGAAGCGAACGGCGTCAGGAAGGTTGCTGCGCAGCTCCAACGCTCCTGCACCGCTCTCCGCCAAGGGCGTCACTCCGACCCGACACGCAGGCAGATCGCCCGTCAGCGGTGCCATCCAACCAGTCGCGCTGAGCTGCAGGGCACAGGGGTGGTGGTCCCGTTCGGCGGCCATCCGGCCTCGGTCGAGCCCCACCCGCAAGCGGCGCAGGCCACTCTCCAATTCCAAGCGCCGTTGCACGGCACTGGAGCTGGGAATCGCCAAGGTCGCCAAAATCCCCAGCAGCGCCACCACCAGCAGACACTCCACCAAGCTGAAGCCATTGGGCCGAGTGCTCCTCGACCCGTCAGAGCGCATCAGATCACAGGGCATCGTTGGCCTCCCGGGGGCAATGCCCCAGCCCCGCTGGGGTGAACAACTGACTCCGCTTGAACGGGATGGAAGCTTCAGAGGCCGTCAGCTCGATGACGAGCCAGAGGCCATCCCCTGAGGGTTGAAACTGCCATGACGCCTCGAGGTCGGCGTCTTTGGGCAAGCCCTCCAGAACCCCGACCACAGCCTCGGGATCCCAACGGCAATCCACAGCAGCAAAGGGAGCACTGGTCAAAGCACGCCGACTGGCCAGGAGCCGTTGCTCCAGCAACCGCACCTGCTGATCGGTGCGGGCCGATGTGGAGGCGGCCTGGCTGGTGCGCGACCAGCCCTGAAGGGACACCTGGCTGCTGATCCCCAGGATCACCGCGGAGACGACAACTTCCGCGAGCGTCATTGCAGCAGCTTCAAATCGAGCCGGCTCTTAGAGCCGTCACTCCAATGCAGTTGCAGCGTTCCAGCCATCGCGCCGTGGGGTTGCCACTCCCGCAGTTGCCAATCGCGATCAGCAACGCGGCCCGATTGAAGCAGCCCAGGGTTCATCCCAGGGCAACGCTCTGAACCCTCCCACTCCGAGGAGGGCAAGGCCAACAAGCAGGCATGGTCACCAACAGCGTGCTGTTGAAAGGCCATCGCGACCGACCGCTCGGCATCACGGGTCTGGGCGATGGCCAGCGCCTGACGGCTGCGCTGGCGCGCGTGCAGAGCGAGGGTCTGCAACGACAAACTGCTCAGCAGCAGCAGTGCCGAAGTGGTGAGCGCTAGGGGCAAGGCAAACCCCCGCTGCTGTGGATCGGGCAATCGCATCCAACATCAACCAACACTGGATGAAGCATTCCCCGCAGGTGGGCCGACTTAGCCTGAAGTGGTTGCATCCAGCCCGTGAGCCCGGAGCCGAACCGGCTGCTGATCGTCGATGACGACCCGGAACTGCTGCGGTTCCTGATCGACGAACTCAGCAGCGCCGGCCATCAGTGCATCGGCTGCGACACCGGCCAGGACGCTCTGCTGCGTTGGCGCCAGGAACAGTTCGATCTGGTGGTGCTGGATTGGACGCTGCCGGACTTCTCGGGAGTGGAGCTCTGCCGCCGGCTGCGCAGCAGCGGCAACACCACACCGGTGTTGATGCTCACCGCCCGCGACGATGTGGACGAGCGGGTTCAGTCCCTCGATGCGGGGGTGGACGACTACCTGACCAAGCCGTTCAACCTCAAGGAACTGCACGCCAGGGTGCGGGCCCGGCTGCGCCGTGGCGGCTACGAACAGGAGGCACGAGGAGAGGCCAGCGGCATTGCCCTCGGAGATCTGCTGCTGGATCCGATCGAACGCCGCGTGGAGCGGGGCGAGCGCAGCATTGCTCTCTCCCAGCGGGAATTTGAGCTGTTGCTGTTCCTGGTGAGAAATGCGGATGCTGTGCAATCGCGCCAAACGATTCTGGATGCCGTGTGGGGTGCGCCGTTCGTTGGCGACCCCAACACCCTCGACGTCTACATGGGCTACCTGCGCAAGAAGGTGGAAGTCAAAGGGACTGCGCAGTTGCTCCACACGGTGCGCGGCGTGGGCTTCATGGCGCGGGTGGGCGATCCGAAATCCTGAAGCGCAACTGCAGATCGGCTCCACCGCCCGGAGCATCGCCAATCAGCAGCTCGCCCTGCATCGCTCGCATTAAGTCGTTCACGATCGCCAGGCCCAGGCCACTGCCCTGGATGCCACTGGCTGTGCTCCCGCGGGCAAAGCGTTCCAACACCTGATCGCGTTCTGCGACGGGAATGCCGGGCCCTTGATCACGCACATGCAGAGTGACGCCATTGGGGGATGCCGAGACCCCCAACTGCACCGAACCCTCGGAGTAGCGCAGGGCGTTGTCCACCAAGGCGGCCAGGCATTGGTGCACCCGATCGGCATCAGCGCGGATACAGGGCAGATCTCCTTCCACAGACGGTGCCAATTGCAGACGCTCCGGCGCCAGACCCTGCAGGCGTTCGAACGCTTGCAACAGCAACGCCTCGGGATCGAGATCGTCCACAGCCAAGGCGAGTCGCCCGGCATCGACGCGGGCAAAGTCGAGCATCACCGCGATCAGTTCACCCAGCCGTTTGGCTTCAGCAGCGATCAACGCCACTGCCGCTGGTGAGTTCTGCGAGGGCGCAGCCTGAAGACGCTGGGCATGGCTGGAGATCACGGTGATCGGCGTGCGCAGTTCATGGGCGACCCCATCAACGAAGCGACGTTCGCGCTGCCATGCCGCCGCCAAGCGGGCTTGCAGCTGATTGAAAGCTTGGACAATCGGCTGCAATTCGCGTGACTGTCCCAAGGGATCTAAAGATCGTTGACCAAGCGAGTCGGCGCTCATAGAGGAGAGCTCATCAGCCAGCAACTGCAAAGGCTTGATAAGACCACGCCACAGCACCAAACGGAACAACAACGACACAAGCAAGAGAGACCCACCCCCTGCGGCAATCAGAAGGAGTTGATCCCGGCGTTGGGCTTGGATCGACGCCGTGACGTTCTGGCGCACCTCCAACACCGCGTGGCTGACACCAAGAGCAGGAAGTGTGCTTCTACTGGTCAACCAGTAGGTCTCGTCAATCCGACGCAACGTCGGAGATTGATCGGGAACATCATCAGGGACCAAAGCCGCTTGTACACCGAAGGCATGGGGCAGAGGCAACGAAAGTGCACCAGTGCCTAAATCCCTGCGAATCTGATCCACCAACCGCTGGTGGCGATCCGACCGTTCAGCATCCGCCAAGAAGGAACCAAAAGCGAAGAGCGCTGCATATCCCGCCACGACCGCCAGCAATGACGTGGATTGCAACCAGAGACGCAGGGACGGAAGAGAGCGGAGCGCCACGTATCTGAGAGAAAACCTAAGAGCGTTCTTAGAGAAGCTTTAGCCAGAACTTCTTTGCAGGCCAACAAGACAAGTCATGGTTGTCATGTCGGCACCAACGGTGCACATCAACAACCAAAATCCATTAACGATGACTTCCCTCAATTCCAAGCTGCAGCTGGCAATGCTCAACCGAAAGAAGAGCCGCAACCCACTCGAAAAGGGCTTCACGCTGGTGGAGCTGATGATCGTGATTGTGATTGTTGGCGTTCTTTCAGCCGTTGCACTGCCAAATTTCCTGGGGCAAACCAATAAAGCCAAAGGCACAGAAGCCCGTTCTCAAATCTCAAGCATCATCAAAGGTGCAGCGGCGTCATACCTGGAAGGAGGAGACACCAAGGTCAATACTGATATCACGAATGGCACCGCTGGAAATGGCCCATGCTCACTGTGGGGCGCTCCAGGAGCCACGGTGACAAAATTTGATTACACATGCGTCAATGGAGCTAATGGACTGAAGGTCACCGCAACAGGCAACGCCAATGACACCAACCTGCAGAGTGCAGTGATCGTTCATGATGTTGACCTGTCGACAGGAATTGTCACACCAAACAACACCGAGACGTCTCAAATGTTTGGAGGAGCATTGGCCGATCCTGTCTGAAGATAGAAGACAAAATGCCGCACAAGCCCACCACAAGGTGGGCTTTTTATTGCACAGAAACAACATGATTCAGGGAGAAAGGATCATCAAAACCAGCCCAAAGCGACAGACAAGATCAAGATGCATGCTTCACGCAATGCACATTAACGCAACCGACAAGCCTTCAAAACCATGGCTAACAACAGAAGACTGATCACCCGCAACCAAGGGATTATCAATACCAGGCGAACAACAAAATAAACACTTAATTTTTTTCAGAACCAACCAACCAAAGTCTCAGAGAATCAACAGACAGCAACCAAAAACAAATGAGAAGATAGGGGAACTGGAGGGGGCTCATGAAGATTTTACGGAACACAAACAAAAGATCTGCAGGATTCACCCTAATGGAGATGCTCGTAACTGTTTCACTTGTTGGAATTCTCAGCTCAGTGGCTCTACCGAACTATCTCAATCAAATGAACCGAACAAGGCAAAATGAAGCAGCTTCAACAATCTCCCAGATCCAAACCACCATCGCAGCCTATGCCGATGAATTTGGACTCTTACCAACAAGCTGGGCTGAACTCAACGACACCAGCGCAGTCATGACAGACAATGGACCAGCGACAGCGAATAACTTTGAGACCATCACTCTTGCTGGCGGGTATTACAACGTGACCATTTCAAATACTGACAACCTCTTCACCATCACAGCCACACGCTCTGAAACCCCCAATCTCAACATCATTGCCTGCGTGAATCTCAGCAATGGCGCCAGTAGCATCAATCAAGGTACACAAGCCGCCGCCGCGACAGCCCCAAACTGCGGATAAATGAAATTCACACCCCACGCATACAAACAGCATTCACCACAGAAAATCCCAAAGCAAGAGCAGGGGCTTTCGATGCTGATTGCCTTGATGATGGGATTGGTCTTGATGGCGGGAGTCACCGGATTGCTGCTGCGACAACTGATGGGGCGCAAGCTAGGAGCGTCGGAAAGCTATCAGCAAATGGCCGAAACAGCTGCACTGAATGGATTTAACCGAATCCTGAGTGAACTGAATAACAACGACAACACTGCTTACAAGGGATACCTCTTGACTCTGAACCATCATCAAGGAGATACAGAGATTCCCGGGAGCGAAGAATGGGGATGGAATCCAGCCAACCAAACAAATTTTCCACTTCGGGAACCGTGTACAGATCGGAGCAGGCTACCGGATGCTGCACCAGCCAACAGTGAGACGAGCAATCGTCCTTACGTGGAATTAACAGAACGAACAACCAGCCAACGTGAGGACGGAAAAGGCAATATTCAATTGCAGTATCGATTGAGGGGATACACAACCACGGCAACAGCGACCAACAATGGAACAGGCGAGGGACGGTTCCAAATCGAAGGCCTTGTCGTACGCGCGGGTGATGCTGCCGGTACGGGCTACCTTGCAAGAACCCTTTTACTACGTTCTCTGTATGTGAATTCGATTGTTGCGGGAGAAGGTGATTGGGCTGTATTGGCAGGACAAACACTGTCACTAGGTGATACCAAAATTCTTCAAAACAGTGGCCAAACAGGCGAAGGAAAAGTATTGCTGAATGTGAGTACAACCAATCAATACAGCACGAGTACTGGCTGTTCGTCGTCCAATCTCCTGGACGATGTCAATGCAAGCCTGACCAACAACAATCTTGAAGGCAAAATCGTGCCGATCATGGGACAAGGATTGCCTACATCAATTTTATGGAATCAAGGCTTCACCCAGGACAAAGTGGTTGGTTCCAGCGAGGTCAGAGTTTGGAGCTTTGATGACTCAGGAGGCTTGGACGAATGCGGAGGTATCGCTTGCAGTCGCGATGTCAACAGCGCAACGGCAAGCAACCGAAATGATCTTGAAGAGGATGCAGGTTCTGTGATTCGATTAAGTTTCGATGAACTCTGTGAAGGCACTGGGGCTGATTGCCACATCTATGTGGAGCACATCAACCTCACTAAAAGTCGTCTGCTGATCGAAACGAGTGCTGACCGCCCTGTTGTCTTGCATCTGGAGTATCCCAACACCTCCACCACTGCCCCCTCGCAATCCGGCATTACAGGAAGCATTAATCTTGAAAGTGGCTCACAAATCTGTGGAGTCAATGTTGGCAGTAGCACCTGCAATGGGAAACCTGAACAGCTCGTCATCCTCTCGTCTACTCCGAAACCAACAAGCATCCGCAGCTGCGCAGCAACACCACAAAATGAACGTTACGTTCTGGACTTTGATGGCAACAGCCTTCCCCATGCGACTGTGCATCTAATCCCAGGCATCGTGAAGACTGGAAGCAGCACTACGCAGCTGAATGGGCTCATCTGGGCCGACGTAATCTGTACCGATGCGGGCCCCTTTTCCTTGATTACTGACACCTCTGGAGGAAGAAGTGTTGTACGTGATCTAAATGAACAGTGGAACTGGGAAAGCCAGAATTTTCCAGGATACGGACAAATGGTAACCCGCGGAGTACGTGGAACCGGCCTGGATACATTCCGACGTTGGTAAGCCAAAACTCACTCATCACTCAGAATACAGGGAAGAAAATCATTTAGAAAAGAAGGGAGGCAGTTTGTTGTTGTTATTAGCCATGCCATAGCGTGATCAACAAGAAGCGCTATCGACGCCACAATCGATCCAGACAGAAACCGAATGGGTTTTCAATGGTCGAGGTGCTGATTGCAGGGCTTCTCCTGGCGTCTGCCTTAGCAGCCGTAAGCAGGATCTCTGTTGCAGCATTGAGTGGCAGTGCTCGATTATCAGATCGAGCAAGAATCGAAGCAGCCATCAACGACAATATTCAAACCATGCAGAAAGAAGATTCCTACTATACCGATAGCTTTATTGTCCAACAAGGAGGAGATGAAGCATTCCAAAATGCCTGCTCCAATCCGCCAGAAGCACTCAGCCAACACCTCCAAGCGGTTGCACCTCAACCACGCGAGACATCGATCCAACGGACATTTGATGTGAGCTCGGTGTCCGGAATTTTACGAATTATTTATAGCTTCGATGGCCCAGAACAACAGATAAAAACAGAAAAAAGAATAATTGAAATGTCTCCAAACTTTGCCGCCAAATGCTACAGCACAACATGACAAAAACAGAAAACGGCTTTTCGCTACTCGAAATGCTTGTGGGAATAGCAATTATTACAATCGGCTTATCAGCCACAATTCCCTCTTATATGCGGAACATGCGCCAGGGAGAAGTAGATCGCTACACCCAACAATTGGAGGCAGGATTTTTCGGACTTAGAGCTAAGCTTGGTCGACAGAAGACCAGTTGCACGTTGAAATTCGACCAGAATGGACTGGATAATTTTGTTGCTCCAACTGACTTGGTAGAAATGCAAAAATACCCTGGGCGAATTGAATGCTGCAACAGTGATATTGAAGCAGCAGGCCAAGCCAGCGGGTGTGCCAATGGGCCGGAAATTGGTGCATTACTAGCACAAGGCCAACCAGCAGAAGAACAACCCAAAATCATCCGCGAGCGATCCTTACGCCTCCTCGACCAAGAAGGAACACCAGAATCGCAAGCGGTGGAGGTGGCTGTGAATCTCCGTCGCTATGAGCTCACGCCTCCGGGAACGAGCACGATGTCGGATGACCTGATTTTTCTAATCCGATCGACCAACACCCAGGGACAACGACTGCGCACACGCTGCCTGCAAATATCAGGAACTGGAACTGTCATCCGCGCCAGTTGGGACGCTTCATCATCAAGGTGCGAGAAATAAAAATCTCACCCACTCCTCATAACATCATCATCCCAAACTCATATCATCAACTTCAAAAACAACGATAGTAAAAGGATCAAGCTATACGGGTCATGAAATCAAGAACCTTGCTTGCCCATATCCCTCAAAAACCAGAGAAAAATGGCTTTGCAGGCATGAGTGAATTGGTGATTGCTGCAGGGGTCGGAACACTCTTAATCATGGCCTCTGGGGTAGCACTGCAATCCACTGGAACACTTATTAAGCAGTCCGAAGAAAAAACAACACTCCGTCAAAACTCAACCAATGGCCTGCGATTACTACGTTCAGAAGTTGAACGAAGCATGCACCTTGTGATCAACAAGACAGAAGCCTTTACAGAAGAGCAAGCCCATATCAATCTAAGCGACAGTCGGTATACATCACTGCTAGATGAATGCAATCAGTTGGCTGGGGCCCGACCCTTCAAACCGCTTTTCGGAGTGAAAATGGTCGAGCTCAATAAACCCGTTTTATACGGCATGAGTTTGAGATCAGGTGGTTACACCATTGAGCGATGCGGAGCACCACTGGATCCGGATGGAAAATACAACGAAACGGCGAATGTTTTCCTTTCTCGCGTCCTGGAAGACATCGGCGCCATTCCCTGCCGCAAGGAAAGCGAACTCAATGAAGGTGAAAGCCTGGCCACCGTGTGTGAAGAGGATGGTCCGACTAGGGCTGAGATTCTGAACAGCACGGATTTCACCTTCACGGCAGGCAAAACACCAAGCCGAACGGAGCGTCAACCCGGACTACGCATTGAAACCGACACCAACTACAAATTGGTGAAATTCATTGACCCGACGGAAACTGGCGAGGGTCAAAATGAAGATACCATCACCGAAAGCTTCATCAACAAGCTCGGCGTTGGTGACAAGCAAGTGACCTACCAACCGCTTTATTTCACCGCCTTCGCACGTGCCGACAAACGCGTTGACAACTTCGGGGAAGGAGACCAAGGAGGGCCTCTTAACGGTGCTTTCTTCCAAAACATTGCGAGCAGCAATGTTCGCTTTGTGCTCGACGGATCAGGCTCCATGAGTGCCTGTGTGATGTGGGGCGATGGCTACGGGGCCTGGAGAACCTTCTACGATCCAAACAAGAAGAGATATCGCGATACTCGAAAAATTTGCGCACTGACAAGAATGGAGGCTCTTATCAGTGAGATGACAATGATCCTAGAACAATTGCCAGACAACACGAATATCGGGATCGCAGCTTTTAGCTCTGGCAGCTACCAAAACAATAAAGAGTGGGCAGAATCGTCCGACGGTTTGGTTCGCCTAGGCGACGCCGGCAAACGTGATTCAGCCTTGGCATTTGTGAACAGTCTTGATGCAGGAAAAGTCAGCAGATGGGGAGGAACAGACCCGTGGTTATCCATTGAAAATGTCTTCAACGACAAACAAACCGATACCCTTTATCTACTCACCGACGGCGAACCCGATCAAGACCCTGATGGTGGAGACTGGAAGAACAACGATCATGAGCCCACGGCCATTAAATACGCTGAATTCAACAACAACAGAAGTTACGGAGGCAAGGATCAACCGCTGATCGTTAACACCACATCAGTGGATTTAAAATCCAACTGGCTGATGAAGCTTTCAGAATTAACACGCGGTACTTATCTGGAAGTCGGGAAAGACAACAACGGCCATGGAAATAATCTCGGAGATTGTGACCCAAGCAATCCAAGCGCGAACTTCGATCACTGCAACGACGCAGACGACATTGAACTCAACGGAGGCCAAACGCCTTGAGCCTCTGCCCAACAAACGTCAGCCTCAGCTCCCCCCACCATCATTTAGCTTCAGCACCGCCATGAAGGCCTCCTGGGGCACATCGACCTTGCCCATCGCCTTCATCCGTTTCTTGCCCTTGGCCTGCTTCTTCAGCAGTTTCTTCTTCCGAGAGATATCGCCGCCGTAGCACTTGGCGAGCACATCCTTACGGATGGCGCTGATGCTGGTGGAAGCAATGATTCGGCTGCCGATCGAAGCCTGAATCGGAATCTTGAACTGCTGGCGGGGGATCAGTTCCTTGAGTTTCTCCACCAGCGCTTTGCCCACGTTGTAGGCCTTGTCTTGGTGAACGATCGTGGTGAGGGCATCGGCCCGATCTCCGTTAATCAGCACATCAAGGCGCACCAGCTGGTTCTTGCGGTAGCCAATCAGGCTGTATTCCATTGAGGCATAGCCCTGGGTGCGCGTCTTCATCTGATCGAAGAAGTCGGTCACCACTTCCGCTAGCGGCAATTCGTAGATCAACGTCACCCGATCGGTGGTGATGTACTTCATATCGATGTATTCACCACGCCGTTCCTGGCAGAGGCCCATCAGCGCGCCGTTGTATTCATTCGGTGCATAGATCTCCATCTTCACGTAGGGCTCTTCGATCGACTCACGCTTTTGCGGATCGGGAAGCGTGGCGGGGTTGTCCACCATCACCTCGGAACCATCGATCATGTTCACCTTGTAGATCACCGATGGCGCGGTGACGATCAGATCGAGGTCGTATTCGCGCTCAAGCCGCTCCTGCACGATCTCCATATGGAGCAGGCCCAGGAAGCCGCAGCGGAAACCAAAGCCCATGGCACTGCTGGTTTCCGGCTCGTACTTCAACGCCGCATCAGACAGCTGCAGTTTGTCGAGGGCATCGCGCAGATCGGGGTACTGATCAGCCTCAGTGGGGAACAGGCCGCAGAACACCATCGGCTTGGCCTCGGTGTAACCGGGCAAGGGCTCATCTGCCGGTGCATTCACCAGGGTGATCGTGTCGCCCACACGGGCATCAGCCACAGCCTTGATGGACGCCGCCAGGTAGCCCACCTCACCGGCATGGAGCTCATCCACCTTCTTCTGATCCGGCGCCATGATCCCGATCTCATCGAGCTCATAGGTCTTCTTGCTGGCCATCAACAGCACTTTGTCTTTGCAGTTGATCCGGCCACTCATCACCCGGAAGTAGACGATCACGCCCCGGTAGGGGTCGTAATAGGAGTCGAAAATCAGGGCCTTGGTGGGTTCCTCCACCGCATCCTTCGGCGGGGGCACCCGGTCCACCACCGCCTGCAGGATCTCGGGCACACCCATGCCCGTCTTGGCCGAGCAGGGGATGGCGTTGCTGCAATCGAGGCCGATGATCGCCTCGACTTCCTCCTTGATCCGATCCGGATCCGCACCGGGCAGGTCGATCTTGTTGAGCACCGGGATGATCTCGAGATCGTTGTCCAGCGCCAGATACACGTTGGCCAGGGTCTGAGCTTCCACGCCCTGGCTGGCATCCACCACCAACAAGGCCCCTTCACAGGCCTGAAGGCTGCGGCTCACCTCATAGGAGAAGTCAACGTGCCCAGGGGTGTCGATCAGGTTGAGGACGTACTCCTCCCCATCGGCCGCCGTGTAGTTCATCCGGGCGGCCTGGAGCTTGATCGTGATCCCCCGCTCCCGTTCCAGATCCATGTTGTCCAGGAACTGGTCCTGCATGTCCCGGTTGGCCACGGTGCCCGTGTCCTGCAGCAAGCGGTCGGCCAGGGTCGACTTGCCGTGGTCGATGTGGGCAATGATGCAGAAGTTGCGGATCCGTGAGACGGGGGCGTCGGTCATGCAGCGGCGGAATCCCGTCTCGGGTCCAGAGATCGTCGTTGTCACAATCCTAAGGAGTGGCGATCAATAGAAAGGCAGGCCTTACAGAAATTGGCTTGCTCGAGTGGATGTGCCGCCTGGTACGGATGAATGATCAGCTCACGTAGTAGCTGAGGGGCTCCTCCGGCGTTCCTTCCCGGTCAATCTGCATCTGGATCTTGGCCAAATAGCGACGGGCCACAAAAGCATTTTCCATCTCATAAGAAGCAAAACGCTCCAGCTGACAGCACTGGCTTACCACCACATCGGCACGATCGAAATGGAAGCCAGTCTCAGCCGCCAGGGCAATGACTGCATCCAGGTCAATGTCGAGAGGCAAATGGGTGTCTCCCCATTGGTCCACGCGAAACGTGACAAGTTGCTCCTGCAACTTGACATCCGAACGTACCCTGGCGAGAAAACCCAGAAGCTGCTTTTGACCACTCATCCAGGAGCTCCTAGAGGCAAGAAACCACCGATCCACTCGACTGCCAAATCGGAAAGCTGAAGATCACCCGAAAGACCTGACAAGTACTGATACGACGGACCATTGGTTCCACTGATGTTGGGAACAAGTAAATCTCCGACGCTAACGACAAGATTGCCGGCGTCATCAATTTGCCGCTGAAGGGCTACCAGGTTGTAGCTCTGGCCAGCTCGTGTGTTGAAGGCAAGCTCCAATGCTTGGGTTCCACCGTCTTCGGCCATTAACCGCACAATGCGATCACCATCTGTATACGCAGACTCATCTCCTGAAGAACCTCCGCGATAGCGGGTGATCGTCGGTGCCTTTGATGGCCACGGCAACAAAGGGTTAAGTCTCGACTCAATTTGCTCATCCAGAAGTTGCGACATCTGCGTATAAGCAAACCTTTGCCCTTCGGTCGCAAGAGGATCTTCACCATTGAGCACTCGCAATGCTTCTGCCTTGGGATCCAGATTTCGCAGCTCTAACGGAGCAGCCTTGAACGGATTCAATTCACCAGTGAGCGGATCCACATTGGGGTAATAGTCACCCCCTCGAGGGCGCAGGTCATAAAGCTCACCTTGCCAATTAGAAGGTTCATACTCCTGATCACCAGAGAAATAACGCACATATTTAAAGTCCTTAGTATGAACAGCCTGCAAACGATTTGGCCCAGGTAGAAGACCATGATCCCAAGCACCCTGAGGCATAGAATCGCGAGGATCTTGCCCAGCATAGATATCATCGTAGGTGTAAAGGAGCGATGACTGCACATCAAGCTGATCAAACGAAAGCGAAGAATCTGATGCAGCCCTGCGGATGATTGAGGAGTAATCGACACCACTAAAGTCATAACCATCTAATTGCTCTTCACTGGAGCCATAGAGCCCTGCAACAGTGGGGAGGAAGTCAACAAGCGAGACCAAAGCTTCACTAGACTGTCCACCTTTAAAGTATTGAGGATTCGACCAGATCATCGGGACCCTGATCGATTCGTCATAGGCATTGAACATCTTCTGCACCATGCCGCCATGCGAAAGCCCCATTTCACCATGATCACCCGTGCTCACAAACATGGTGTCGTCAACAGCCTGATGGCGAAATAGAGTTTTAATCACATCCCCCATCTGCGTATCAGCTATTTTCATGAGATTGCCATAGAAATTAAGGTAATTGAGTTTCATCTCGTCCGTCGGCAAGGGCTGTGCAGCGGCCTGCGCAAGCAGCCACTCTCTTTGCACCTGAGGCTTATAATTACCTGCAAAATCAATTCCATTTTCCACAAAAACTGGATCAGAGATAGGCTCAACAACAGTCGGAGGAAGGATATTAATATCTCCCTTAATCATGTTCTTATCGTAACCAAAATACTCATCAGGATCGCCCTCACCCCAACTCTTTGGATACGACAACACATCGTGGGGATTCACCAACGACACAACCATGGCGAAAGGTCGATCATTTCCGGAATCAAAACGATCATCAAGCCACTTATTGGCCTGATCAATAAAGCGAGAGTCATTATCTGCATACCCTCCTCCTGCATGTTTGGGATTCATGTCCTGACCAGCATCCGGCCCTTGCCAATTACTGAACCCATACGGCTGCATGTCCTGATACACCACCTCACCATCTTCAAGGGTGATGGTCTTACTTAAATGTGTTTTACCAAAGTAAGAAACGTCATACCCTTGATCCAACAGAACATCCCCAAGCGTGGACAAATCAGGATTAAGCTGAACTTGAGAATCAAGAATAGGATTGTCAATATCACTCAAGAGCAATCCAACCTCATGCTGAGCTGGAAATTTGCCCGTAAAAAAAGTAGCCCTGGCTGATGAACACATCGCTGTGTTCGTGAAGGAGTTCTCAAATGACAGACCGTTGTCGAGAAGCCACTGGCGGGTTGGGAGATTTTCCTTGGCCCAGTCGCGAGGAAGCCACAGATCCTCTGGCTTGACTTGATCCCTAATGAAAACAACAAGATTTTGAGGTCGGTCCGCCGCAGACTCAGCATCCGTGATGGCCTGACGTACCTGTTGGATTTCTTCCGAGGTGCGCAACTCCTCTAATCCGATCTGCTCGGCAACATTCAAATAATCACGGCTGGTCAGAAGCTCTGCATCGCCCAGCTGCTCAGGATTGAATCCAACCAACTCGGCAACACGCCGTTCATCGTTAGTGGCCTGCAAACCCAATGGATCTTCTTGCAAAGCCTTTTCTGCCAGAAAATCACGGATCTCTTCTACTTCGCGCCGCTTATCAAGCCGCCTGATTTCTATGTCTTTGGCAACACTCAGGAGTTCTTGCACCTCCTGAAGATATTCGTCTTTAAATGAGTTTCTTTCGTAACCGATCAGACGAGCAACTCGACGCTCATCTGAGCTGAGAGATGACCACATCAGTGAAGAGGCAACTAGGCCCGATCGACTAACTAAACAGTAGTCATAGGGACATAACTGTCAATTGGAATCTGAATAAACCAGCATTTTGTTGAATGGGTGATCTCTGCCCTGAAGTCCGATGCGTACGCCATGGACCCTGCTGCTACTTGCGATCAGCGCTGAGGTGATTGGCACCTCTTGCCTGCGGTTGTCGGAAGGCATGACCCGACCGCTGCCCACCCTTCTGGTGTTCAGCGCCTATGCCATCGCCATGGCCCTGCTCTCCAAGGTGGTGCTGAGCATTCCCTTGGGCATCACCTATGCCCTCTGGAGCGGCATCGGCACCGTGGTGATCGTGCTGGTGGGGCGCTTCGCCTACAGCCAGATGCTGCAGCCCACCCAGTTGATCGGCATCGGCCTGATCACCGCCGGGGTGGTCTTGGTGAATCTGGCGAAATGAGCTTCAGGGGGTGAGTCCCAGCAAGTTATCGCTGCGCTCCCGCATCCGCTGCAGCACCTGCGGATCCTGCTGAGGGTCTTCATTGATGCTGGGCAACAGTGCTTGCAGCCGCTGCTGCCAGGCGTCGCTGTCGAGGCGTTGCTTGAAGCAGCGCTTCAGCACCTCCAACATGATCGTCACCGCCGTGCTCGCTCCCGGGGAGGCCCCCAACAACGCCGCCAGGGAGCCATCACCGGAGGCGACCACCTCCGTCCCCAGCTGCAGCCGACCACCCTGCTTGCTGCGTTTGATGATCTGCACCCGCTGACCGGCCACCGAAAGGGTCCAATCTTCAGCGCGGGCGGTGGGCATGAACTGCTGCAGGGCCTCATGCCGCTCGGCAGGACTCTGGCGCAGCTGATTGATCAGGTATTGCACCAGTTCGAAATTGGTGGCGCCCACTTGCAGCATCGGCACCAGATTGGTGGCGCGAACGGAGGCGGGCAGATCCAGCAAGGAACCCTGCTTGAGGAACTTGCTGCTGAAACCGGCAAAGGGGCCAAACAACAGCGACCGCTTGCCATCGATCCAGCGGGTGTCGAGGTGGGGCACCGACATCGGCGGGGCACCCACCGCTGCCTTGCCGTACACCTTGGCGCGTTGCCGGTCGGCCAGCTGCGCATCGCCGCAGACCAACCAGAGGCCACTCACCGGGAAGCCAGCAAAATCGTCCGCCTCCGGAATCCCAGAACGTTGCAGCAGCGGCAGGGCTCCACCACCGGCACCGAGGAAGACAAAGGGAGCCCGCACCTCCTTCTTGCCGGAGGGCCCCTTCAGCACCACGCGCCAGTCGGCTTCGGTCATGTCGCTGCGGCGCAAGCGCTTGAGGTCTTGCACCTGGGTGCCGTACACAACAGTGAGTGCTCCGCTCTGCTGAAGCGGCATCAGATAGGCCCGGGTGAGGGTGCCGAAATCCACGTCGGTACCCCGATCAATCCGCGTCGCCGCCACCGGCTGCTTGAGATCACGCCCCGCCATCACCAGGGGCATCCATTCGGTGAGCTCGCTTTGCTCCTCGCTCCAGCGCATCCGCGCAAAGGCCGGCAGCTCCTTCAATTGGCTGAAACGCTGACGCAGAAAAGCGATGTTTTCTGGCGTCCACACCGCGCTGATGTGCGCCGCTTGCTGCAGAAAGCTGCCGGTGTCGAGCTCGCCCCGCTCCCGCAGCGACCCCCAGAACTCCAGGCTTCGTTCAAACGACGCATTGATGGCCACCGCTTTAGCCGTGGCGACGGTGCCATCCGCCTGGAGAGGGGTGTAATTGAGTTCGCAGTTGGCGGCATGGCCGGTGCCAGCGTTGTTCACCGCGGCGCTGCTTTCCAATGCAGGGGCTTCGAGCCGCTCGACAAGAAGAATCCGCAGTTGCGGGTCCAGTTCGTGCAGCAAGGCCGCCAGGGTGGCGCTCATGATTCCGGCACCCACCAGCACGGCGTCGTAACGAGCCTCTGGGTTGAACGAACCGTCGTGCTGCACCGGAGCTGGAGGGTTAACCGCTCTCGTCACCCTATGGGGCCACTCCGTAACCTTGGGACCCTGATGTCTGGTTCATCCCAATGAGCACTGAAACCATGGCCCTCACGCTGGAGAACGTGGAGAAGGTGCTGGATGAACTGCGCCCCTTCCTGATGGCCGACGGCGGCAACGTTGAAGTGGTGGAACTGGATGGCCCGATCGTGAAGGTGCGTCTGCAGGGAGCCTGCGGCAGCTGCCCCAGCAGCACGATGACCCTGAAGATGGGCATTGAACGCAAGATGCGCGAATCGATTCCCGAAGTGAGCGAAGTGGTGCAAGTGCTCTGAGAAGCATTTCGGTGAAAGCCGAATAAATTTGAAGAGGTCAAGTCGGCTGAATGGTCACCGAGGAACAACTCGCAGCACTCGATTTGACCCTATGGCTGGGCTCGACAGAGCGAGCAGCGGAAGTTGAGTTCTCGAACCAGAGCACGATTTCTCGGCGCCACCACAAGGTTCTGCGTCAATTCGGAATCGAGCTGAAACGCACCAAGGGTGAGTTGGAGGTGTCAGGCGACCTTCAGCTTCTGGATCTGGAACGCCAGGTGCACCAGATGGCTCGACTCAAACGCCGGCTAGGTCTTCGCCTCCAGGCTCCCTTCTGGCTTCAGAACAGTCCCGGCGTTGTTCCACCCGAGGGCTGGACAATGAACCCGCAGCGAGTGGACCTCAACTGCACAGATCCCGTGACGCTGTTGAGAGAACACGTCCTGGACGCCTGTCTGGCCACGCCGACGCAGATTCCCGACGATCGCGACGATCTCTTCATCCTCAAGCTGCACAACCGCCCGATCGAGCTAACCCTTCTGAACCAGAACAATCAGAGCGAATGCGACCTCGCGGATCGTTTCCAATGGAGCTTGGAAAGGGGCAATCTGCAGCTGAAGCTGATGCCCTTCCTCCCCGCCAGTTGTCGCGAGCGCTCCCAAGAGTGGTTTGAAGAGTTGCTCACGATCAACCAGCCAGAGCGGCACAGAACCATGGCCCTGCGGCCGTCAAGGCATTCGGGACAAAGCTTCCAGATGGCTTATCTCACCCCAGAGATGCGAGTAGCTCAACCACTGCCCTGGCTAGTGGATCAAAACTTCGAGCCGTACACCTACACCGAACACCTTCTGGTTTTGGCGCAACATGCCAATGAACCGGCCGTACTGGCCTTGATTGAGAGCCTTCATCAGCAAATCGGCCAATAAAAGATTGGAGTTCCAAGCAAGGCTTCTGTCTTGTCGCTGGACGTTCATCACGCTCTACGGACAGCTCCGTAGAACGAAATCGCACCCAAACACCGCTGGTTTTTGCCAGCTCAGCGGAATCTCCAGCAGATCCCGCGTGCCAGTCGCGCCCTGCATGAGAAACAACACAGCCGCCAGCACCGACGCCGTGACATGCAAACGGCGCAGGCGGAGGTCTCGCAGGATCTCAGGCAGGGCCGCTATGGACAGTCCTGTGACCGCTATGCCAGCCCAGTCATGGAACTGCCAGGGCGGGATGGAGAATCCAGAGCCAGGCGGATGTTGTCCCAAGGCTGTTGTCACAAGTGCGTTTCTATGCCCTTCAAAGCTCAAGCATGGCCAGCAGCCTTGATGCCTCAAGTGGCCGCCCTGCGAATTAAATTAATCGATCAAATTAAAATCAACAAAGCGCAAAGTATCGCACTGCATATTTACAGAAAATAAAAAATGAATGTCTTAGACCACAGGCATGCCTAGCGAGCTGAACCAATGCGGACAGCACCCAAGCCGATCAACGAAGCAGCCAGGCTGAGATCACTCAGTGAATATCGAATTCTGGGAACAAAGCCTGAAAAGGCTTTTGACAACATCACCAGAATGGCCTCAGAGATTTGCCAGTCGCCGATTGCTCTGATCTCTCTGGTGGACGAAAAACGTCAGTGGTTCAAATCAAAGGTGGGACTTGAGGCCAGCGAAACAGACCGGGACATCTCCTTTTGCGCCCATACGATTCTCGATTCCAAACCGCTTGTTGTTGAGGACGCACTTTTTCACGAAAAATTCCGCGACAATCCCCTCGTTCAGGAAGAACCCCACATCCGCCTCTACGCAGGATTCCCCCTCAAAACCGATATCAATCACCGCATCGGAACGCTTTGTGTGATTGATCGCATTCCCAAATCACTCACCAATTCGCAATACAAGGTGATGGAAGGCCTGGCTGATCAGGCCACCACTCTTTTGGAACTCAGGCGCCGCTCACTGGCCCTGATGGATGAGTTCTGCCAGATGCATCACCATCAGGGCTTGGTCACCACCTGCAGCTACTGCAAGTCCATCCGCGACAGGGAAGGATTCTGGCAACCGATCGAACGGTTCCTGATGCAGCACAGCACGCTGAATTTCAGCCATGGCATCTGCCCCGAGTGCATGAACGAGCACTTTCCAGATGTCCCAACGAGCTGACTCGATTCCTCCTCGAACAGTCTCGGTTGAGCCCATTGAAGATGAGTGATTGAGAGAAGCAACACCACGAACACTTGACATCACCGGAAAATAAACTTGATGTTCTGGTGATGCGTTATGCGAATTGCAGATTTTCTGTATCGCAAGCTCGGGCTCAATATTTTCAAAGCTGCGCCACACCTGCAAACGCAGACCCAAGATATTTCCACATCTCCAGTGGTCGAAGCAGAACGCTTGGAACCACCGACCCCAATCCACACATCGCTATCGGATGTGATTCACATCGGCCCTCGGGGTGGTCGATACAAAGTGGACGCTAAAGGTCGCAAGGTGTACCTCAAGGCCAGCTGAAGCTTTCCAGGCCCACAAGATTGCGATGCAAACTGAGTTGAAATACTGATCGATTGCGTTTGGTATCAAATAGAACCATCACGCAACCAACCTGCAAGACAGGGTTGGTTCACATCGGGATAACTAGGTGAACGCTGGTCCTACTTGCCCCATCCGATTTGCCACTCCGGCGTACCAACATGAATCGCTCGCCGATCAATGCCTGACGGCAGCTGAGATCGAATGGCGACGCTGGTCTGGATGGCAGATGGAACGCACAGCGGAAAAACTGTTCAGAAAGAAGTGGTGCTGAATTCATTGACCCAGCCCTGAAACGATCACGCAGCAGGCTCAGCGTCTAGCGCCTGGCTACGACCCAATGGTCTTGGCAACGTGGTGGCAACCCATCCTTCGGCTCACGCCAGTGCCGTGACCATGCGCGACCTCTGTCCTGCCCTGCAGAACAAGACGTACTTCAACTACGGCGGCCAAGGGCCATTGCCCAGGCCTTCCCTCGAGGCAATCACCGCGAGCTGGACACGCATTCAGGAGTTGGGACCGTTCACAGCAGATGTTTGGCCCTACATCGCCACGGAGGTGAACAGCACCCGACGCCTTCTGGCCCAGTGCTGCGGGGTCCCGGCCCATCGGTTGGCCCTCACCGAGAACGTCACCAGCGGCTGCGTGCTGCCGCTGTGGGGTCTGCCCTTCGCTGAAGACGACCGACTGCTGATCAGCGACTGCGAACACCCAGGTGTGGTCAGCGCCTGCGTTGAGTTGGCCAGGCGCCAGAACCTCGCCATTGACCTGCTGAAGGTGAAGCATCTGCGTGGTGATCAGGCCCACTGCGATGCCGCCGTGATCAAAGCGGTCGCACAGGCTCTCACCCCACGCACCCGACTGGTGGTGCTGAGCCATTTGCTCTGGAACACGGGACAGGTGATGCCGATTGCCGCCGTCGCCGAACAGCTCAATCAACACCCACAACAACCGTTTCTGCTGGTGGATGCCGCCCAAAGCTTCGGGCAGATTCCCGTCGAAGAAGCTGCTGCCGCAGCTGATATCTATGCCTTCACCGGGCACAAGTGGGCCTGCGGGCCAGAAGGCCTGGGAGGCGTGGCACTTTCAGAACGTGTGCTGGCTGAGGCTGCTCCGACCGTGATCGGCTGGCGCAGCTTGCGCGATGAAAGCAAGGCCGATCTGAACTGCAGCGATCTGTTTCACCACGACAGCCGCCGATTTGAAGTGGCCACCAGCTGCGTGCCCCTGATGGCCGGCCTGCGCTGCTCCCTTGAACTGCTGGAACGACAGGGGTCAGCCGACCAACGCTGGGACAGCATTCGAAAACTCAGCGGAAACCTCTGGCAGGCACTCCAAGGGCTAAACCACGTCACACCCCTGCTGGAAACGGCGCCCGCCAGCGGACTGGTGAGCTTCCAGATCAACGGCGAAGTATCCCCCGCTGAGCATGTGAAGCAGTTGGGTGCCCAAGGGCTTTGGATTCGCGATTTAGCCGACCCCAGTTGCCTACGCGCCTGCACCCACATCAGTACAACAACAGACGACATCAACACCCTGGTGGCAGCGATCAGCGCCCTTTGATCGCTTCACAGCAACCGCTTCAGAGCAACTTCTGGCGCAGGGCTTGTTCCGCTTCCTCGCGGTCGTCAAAGTGCACCTTCTCGGTGCCGAGAATCTGGTAGTCCTCATGCCCCTTGCCGGCCACCAGCACCAGATCATCGGCCTCAGCCTCTGCAATGGCTGAGGCGATCGCACTGGCCCGATCGCCCTCCACAAGGAGATCGATTCCGTCCGGAATCCCCGTCACCACGTCATCGAGGATCTGCTGAGGATCCTCCGTTCGCGGGTTGTCGGAGGTGACCACCACGCGGTCAGCCAGGCGGGCTGCAATCGCGGCCATTTGGGGACGCTTGCCCCGATCCCGGTCACCACCACAACCGAACACACAGATCAGCCGGCCGGTGCAGAACGGACGTGCTGCTGAAAGAGCATTGTCCAAGCCATCCGGGGTATGGGCGTAATCCACCAACACCGGCGGCAGCACTTCATCGTTAACCCCGTCCACGATCACCCGCTCCATCCGTCCAGGCACACCGCCGAAACGGCCGATGGCCTCCAGCAACACCGGCAAGGGCAACTGCTGCTGAAGCAGCACCCCAACCGCCTGAAGCAGGTTCATCAGGTTGAAGCGTCCCAGCAGGGGCGAGCGGAAGCGTCCCTCTCCCACAGGGCTGATCAAGCGTCCCTCCACGCCAGCCCCCGTCATCTGCAGGTCGGTCATGTGCAGTTCAGCCGATGGATCCTCCAGCGAGCTGCGCCAACAAGCGGAGCCCAGGCGTTCGGCCAAGCGCGCACCCCAGGGATCATCGCTATTCACGACAGCGCGCCCCCCACCATCGAGCAACAAAGGATCGGCAAAAAGCGTTGCCTTGGCCTCGAAGTAGTCCTCCATCGAGGCGTGGTAGTCGAGGTGGTCCTGCGTGAGGTTGGTGAACACGGCACCGCCAAAGCGGCAGCCCGCCACCCGCTGCTGCGCCAGGGCATGGGAACTCACTTCCATCGCCGCCAGGGAGCAGCCAGCAGAGGCAGCCTCCGCGAGTTGCCCCTGCAGACGGTCGGCAAATGCCGTGGTGTGGGTGGCCGTGATGCTGTGACCGGGCCAGCGGTTGACCAAGGTGCCGAACAAGCCCACGGGCTGGCCCGCCGAGGCGGCCAGATGCTCAATCAAATGGGTCGTGGTCGTTTTGCCATTGGTGCCCGTCACACCAATCAAGGCCATCCGGCGGCAAGGGTGATCCCAGTACGCAGCAGCAATCTCACCGATGCGGCGCGCCACCGGCTCTTCAATCACCACCACAGGGTCATCAGCTCCAGGAGGGTGCGCTGCAGCAGCCCCAGGTCCGATTACCGCGGCGGCAGCACCTGCCTCGAGTGCTTGAGCCCAGAACGTCCCCCCATCGACTTGCTCCCCTGGAAGCCCAAGAAACAGACTCCCCGGCCCAACCCGGCGTGAATCAGTCGTGATCGCTTCCAGTGTGGGATTGGCCAGGCCTTGCGGCACCGCAATCCCTGCATCACTCAACAGGGCATGCAACGCCTGAGTCATCCCCTCTCCCCGGTTCTTGAGGGAGTTTTAAGCCGTTCAGAGCGCCGTGGACAGGCAGCGTTGCAACCAATTCAACAGTCCCTCACCAGTAAGACGCGGGGAAACCCGGGGCAGCTCACAACCATCGAGCGCGAGCACAGGCACTTCGAGGTCGTAACGCGCCCTTTGTTCCTGGGGAGTTTCTGGCGCATCGATATCAATCACCTTCAACGTGATCGATATCCCCACAAGATCGAGGGCGCGCAAGCGGGATTCCAGGCCTTCACACAAACAGCATCCTGTGCGGCTGAACAGCGTGAGCTCATGCATCAATCGGGCACCGGATCACATCCGCAGGGAGTGAAGGGATGGCACCGCAGCAGCCGTTTCACGGTCAGCCAGCCTCCCTTCCAAGGACCATGCTTCTGGATGGCCTCCAAGCCATAGGCACTGCAGGTGGGCGTGAAGCGGCAACGGGGCCCGATCATCGGGGAGATGAAGCGCCGATAGAAGGCGATGCCGGCCAGGAGAACAGCAGCGAGAGCCTGATTCATCGCCCGTCGCAGGTGGTCGGCGAGTCCGCCAGATAGAATGCTCGATTCGTGCATCGCGGGAGATGCCTGGGACTGTTTCGGTTCCAGCATGCCCAACAACTGCACGATCTCAACAAACACCTTCCCACTTATGTCTCGTTACCGCGGCCCTCGTCTGAGGATCACGCGGCGCTTGGGAGACCTCCCCGGTCTCACCCGGAAGGCCGCAAAACGGTCCTATCCCCCCGGTCAGCACGGCCAAGCCCGTCGCAAGCGCTCTGAATACGCGATCCGTCTCGAAGAGAAGCAGAAGCTTCGCTTCAACTACGGCGTCTCCGAGCGTCAGCTCGTGCGCTACGTGAAGAAAGCGCGCGCCCAGGAGGGTTCCACAGGAACCAACCTGCTCAAGCTGCTCGAGAACCGTCTCGACAATGTTTGTTTCCGCCTCGGCTTTGGTCCCACCGTGCCTGGCGCCCGTCAGCTGGTGAATCACGGGCACGTCACCGTGAACGGTCGTGTGACCGACATCGCCAGCTACCAGTGCAAGCCTGGCGACGTGATCGCCATCCGCGAGCGCAAGTGCAGCAAAAAGCTGGCTGAAGCCAACCTCGAGTTCCCCGGCCTGGCCAACGTGCCAACCCACCTGGAGCTCGACAAAGCCAAGCTGAGTGCCAAGGTCACCGCCCGCTGCGAACGCGAGTGGGTTGCCCTTGAGATCAACGAACTGCTGGTGGTGGAGTACTACTCCAGAAAGGTCTGATCCAGATCCTCAGTTCACAGGCCCACGATGCGCAACCCTGGGTTCAGGGTTGCGTTTTTTTTTGGCTGATCCCTTAGCACTGCAAGCGCTCACCAGCAACGACTGGCTGGGACTGATCCATCCCGTGCTGATGATCCTGTTTGTCTACCCAGTGGTGGGGGCCACGATCCGACTGGGGATCTTGGTGCGGGAAAAGCGATTGAAGATCAACCCGATCGCCGACACCGTGCCGGTTGAGCATGCGCAGCATGGGGCCTGGGTGACCGGCGGAGTGCTAATGGCGGTGCTGATCGGCCTCAGCCACAGCCTTTGGGCCACCCATCCCCTAGGTCTGCTGCTCACTGGAAGCGCTGTGCTGTTCTGCTTTGGGCGCCTGCTCTCGAGCCGAATCGTCTGGCAGCGCCTGCTGTGGGCTGCCGCCAGTGGGGGCGGCCTGCTTCTGCTGGGACTACAACCTGCCGTGGAACGGTTCAGCGATGTTCCCTGGAGCCCCTTGTTTTGGCAGTCCCATTTCTGGATGGGCCTGTTGCTCACTGGCCTATTGCTGAGCTCTACAGCGCTGCAGCCCTTAATTGGTCATTCCGTGACTGCGCGACGCCTTCACATCAGCAGCAATCTGCTGGTGGCCTTGCTTCTGGCCATGCAAGCGATCTCAGGCACAAGGAACCTTCTGCTGAGCGGGTTCTGAAGCTTGCATTATTTGGGCGAGTAGCAAGAGGGGCGGAAAGAAAGGACTGCTTGGAAAACATGCAGCGCTACGCCCGCCTTGCCCGCATCTAGCGCTAGCCAACCCGTTACCAGAACCACCGACCCGCAATGAGTACCGCAGCACTTCACGGCAAGGACATGGAGGCGTGGTGGACTGCAACCTCACCGCTCCGACAGCTCAAAACAACGCAGGGGTGGGGATTGGCAGCCTGATTGCAGCATTTGGTACACCAGAAGCCCTAGATCGCTTGTATGGTTGTTACGTTTTTTAATAACACTATGGGCAGCAAGTTCGGCTTCTCTTCTTTCGCTGAAACCTGGAACGGTCGCCTCGCAATGATGGGATTCATCATTGGCTTAGGGACTGAGCTGCTCACTGGCCAAGGGATCCTCTCTCAGATCGGAATGGGCTGATGCCCAGAGAGGAAAGCGATGTTTGGGTGCCCGAGACACGTCTCGGGTACGTCAAGCTCTTTTACTTCGGGATGATCGTGGGAGCGATTTGCGTTGGATGCAACACTGCAATCAGCTCCCTATGGTCAGCCGTAGCCCAGTCTTCTGTGGCTTTTTAGGGCTCAACCTCAGCACCCCAACGAGGGTCAGTGGTTGACCAGCCCAGTACTCAACATCCCGTCAGCAATGGCAAGGATGTTGAGTACTACCCAGGTGGGGGAGCGAATCAATCACTCGGATTGAGCCTCGCGGTCCGACCTAATCGCTGCAGCGTTGTTGCATGCAATCCGCTCTGCCTCTGTTTTGGCATTCTCCAAACAAGCTTTGCGCTCGGGAGACAGACCTTCGCCACTGCAAGCAGCCATCAGCGAAGCAAGCAATAGGACAATCCAGGAAATCTTCATCGCAATAATGCAGAGATAATCATGTGATAGCAATCCAAAACTGAACAGCCAGGTCACGCTCTTAGGGCATCAAAAAAGCAGGATGCAACACCAGCACAGTGAGACCTAAGGAAGCGGAGCAAGCTCTGGGCACCGACCCAAGCCAGCTGAAGCAAGGGGCTAACGGGTACCGGGATCAACAACTCTTGAAGAGGAAAGGTCTAAACCGTCCGCTAATAGAACCCCACGGCGATGCAAGGCCCGGAGGGCACGGCGTTGGAATTCGCGCTCAGTGGTCCACTGCTCACCTGCTTTGGTGATCAACAACACCTGCATATGCACGCCGAGGGCAGAGGTGCGCTTCACCCCCCGCAGCACCGGCTCACTGATCAACCGACTTCCCCAGACTGGGTCGTGACGGAAGGCGTCAATCTCAGCGTCGAGAACGCGGTACACCACTTCCAGATCAGGCTGGCGATGTGAAATCAACAACGTCACCAAGCTGCCGGATCGCAGCTTGGTGTGATTGCGCATCTGCAGGATGGATGCGTTGTTGAGGATGTTGACCCGCTGATCCAGGCAGCGGATCTGGGTGCCAAACAGGCCAACATCGATCACTTCCCCATCGATGCCATCCACCTCCACCCAATCGCCGATGGCACAGCGGTCCTCCAGCAGCATCAATAGGCCAGCCGAAAAATCACGCAAAACGCCCTGAAACACGAACGCCAGTGCACCCAGCAGTGCACCTCCAGCGAGTAACAGCGATGCCGACGTGGAGCGGACACCGGGAATATCCAGCACGATCCAAAGGCTCACCAACAACACCCCCATCACATCGATCAGGCGATGGATGACCCGCACCAGACTCCGGTAGCGCTGCTGACGGCGGGCCTGCTCCTGCGGCGGCACATCCACATCGGCCATCCACTGCCGCAGCAGAAACATGCTGAGGCTGCGCAGCAGGAATGTGGCCAAGGTGAGGACCAGCAACTTGGCGACCGCCAAGGAGGGCTGAAGCATCAAATCAATACCCAAAGGGACCTGGCCGGGGATCGCACTGACGCCCAACGCCAGCATCAACACCAATTCGGTGATGATCAGCATCAGCAAAGCGATCGTGAGCGCCTGCTCGGCATGCAGGCGAATCTCCACCCGCTTTAACCGCTGCCGCTTCTCCAAGAGTTCCCGCTGCAGGCGCGTAATCCTTTGCCGCATCCGGTTCCAAAGGATTGTGGTGGCCACCACCAGCAGCCCCAACAGCAGCTCCAGCACCAACGCCATGCGGAAGCGGCGGATCAACTGAGCCGGCGCATACACCCTTCGGGCATGGTTCAAGCGTTGCTCCAAACGTGCGCGCCAGGCCTGGGCCAGCGCCAGCTCCTTGGCACCATTGATCTCGGCATCAGCGGTGGTAACCGTCAGCAACGGGAACGGCTGATCACGACCTGGCAGAAGTGCAGCCAGTTCATAGGGTCCTCGACCTTCGCGCAGCACCACCAGCTTCAGAGGATCACCCGAGCGGACCAAGCCGTAACGCTGACCGGCACTGCAGATCTGATCTTCAACCTGAAGGAGAGAATCCAGCATCCATTCGCTGACGCGCTCGCTGAAACTGCACAGCTGATTGGGGTCGTACAGGGCCCGAAGGTTGCCTTCAATCACCCGAGCTCGTGTGGATGCCGCGATGGTGGTGCGATCACCGAGAGGAACCGGGCTGGCAACACTGATCGCCGGCACTCCAAGAATGCGAACTTTGGCGAGCTCAAACTTGCCTTCCAAGGTTTGATTGAGCTGCTCCTCGACCGAACCCTGGCCTTCCAGCTGCGGCATCAAATCCATCAAGGAGGCTCGACTGGCCACAGGGCCGATCAGCAGTGCCAGCACCAAAGCCAATCCGAGAGTGATCAGCCGCCGGAACCAACGCACCACGGGCAACAACTCAGTGGAACCCCATGATGCGCACTACGCCAGCTGTTGTCCCAAGACTGTTCGGAGCCAAGGAAGGCTGAGGCCGATCACGTTCGAATAACAACCCTCCAAGCCATCAATACACAGTCCGCCGCGGCCCTCGAGGGCAAAACCACCGGCACATTGCAAGGGTTCTCCACTGGCCACATAGGCCTCGATCTCGGCCTGATTCAGCGGCGCAAACCGCACCACCGTCTCCACACACGCCAGCACGTCAGGTTGTCCTCGACGCATCAGGCAATGGCCCGTCAGCAGGGATCCACAACCACCAGCCATCCGCTGCCAACGCTCGATCGCTTCGCCTCGCCCCGTGGGTTTACCGAACACCTGTCCCCCAAAACTGAGCACGGAGTCGCATCCCAGCACCGCTGTGATCTCGGCATCGCCAACAGGATTAAGCGCCTGAGCCACCGCCTCAGCCTTGGCCTGAGCCAGCAATTTCACCAGCTCTGCTGGATCTGAATGGTGGATCTGCGCCTCATCCACACCGCTGACGCGCACCCGATGCGGAACTCCCGCCTGCTCCAGCAAGCGGCGACGCGCCGGCGAGGCGGAAGCAAGCAAGAGCACGGAAACACACCACAGAACAACGCTCCTTAGGCTGCCAGGGACGGGAGGCTTCGCCATCGCTCACCCCACAGACCTGCTGGATCAACGCAGCCGCGACCGGGCCTGCAGGGCGATGGGATGTCTGCCCTTCTCGGAGGCCCTCTACCGAGATCTTCAGCAGCAAGGCTTGGATGCTGGCGACCTCTGGAGCGAGCCGGGCCGCTACAGCCGCAAGGAGCGCTGGTTCCGCAACAGCGAGGCCCTCGAAGACGATCTCCGTTGGCTGATCAGTGTGGGCGTGCTGCGCCGGGAAGTGGATGGGCAGGGGCTGACCAGCCGCTTCAGGCTCACCCCCCTGGGTCGCCAGCTTCTGGATGAAGATCCTGCAATCCTGCAGCGTCAGATCCCAGTGCTGGATCGACTGCGTCACAGCCTGCGTCGGCACTGGCCGTTGTAATGCAAACCACTCCTCGCCCTCTCATGGTGCTTGGCACCTCAAGCGGGGCTGGCAAATCACTGATGACGGCGGCGTTATGCCGGGTGCTCCAACGACGGGGAGAGCAGGCGCTGCCCTTCAAGGGGCAAAACATGAGCAACAACGCCTGGGTGGATGCCGATGGCGGGGAGATGGCCTACTCCCAGGCCATGCAGGCCTGGGCGGCCGGTCTTGAGCCCTGCTGCGCCATGAATCCAGTGCTGCTCAAACCCCGGGGAGACAGCACCAGTGAGGTGATCCATGGGGGCCGGAGCGTGGGGACAGCCCGCGCAGAGCACTACTACCGCGACTGGTTCCGACCGGGTTGGCAGGCCATCCGGACCGGGCTGATGCAGCTCCAGCAGCAATGGCCCCAGGGTCGGCTGGTGCTGGAGGGGGCGGGAAGCCCTGTGGAGGTCAATCTGCAGCGCCGCGACCTCACCAACCTGCGCCTGGCCCAGTACCTAAGGGCCAACTGCCTGCTGGTGGCCGACATTGAGCGAGGCGGAGTTTTTGCCCAGGTCGTCGGCACGCTCGCCCTACTGCGACCGGTGGAGCGCCCCCTGATCAAGGGCATCCTGATCAACCGCTTCCGCGGCCGTCGAGAGCTTTTTGATGAGGGTCGAAGCTGGCTGGAGGCCAACACAGGGGTTCCAGTGCTGGGGGTGATGCCCTGGCTCAACGATCTGTTCCCGCCAGAAGACTCCCTCGATCTGCTGGAACGCAAACCCACCCGCGGGACCACCGATCTGGAGATCGCTGTGCTGCGGCTGCCCTCCATCAGCAATTTCTCCGACCTCGATCCTCTGGAGGCCGAACCCAGCGTGAGGCTGCGCTGGATTCAGCCCGGTGAACCACTGGGAGAGCCCAATGCCGTGATTCTTCCGGGAAGCAAACAGACGCTGCGCGATCTGGAGGCGTTGACCAACAGCGGACTCGGCGACCAACTCAAGACTTACGCCCGCGCTGGTGGCTCCGTCCTGGGCATCTGCGGCGGAATGCAGATGCTGGGCCAAACATTGAACGATCCTGAGGGGCTCGAGGGCATGGATCAGATGGGGCTACAGAGCGGATTGGGACTCCTGCCCTTGGCGACCACGTTCACCGGCACGAAAAGCCTGCGCCAGCGCAGCATCCAAAGCCTTTGGCCCATGGACACGCAGCTGACGGGATTTGAACTGCATTACGGAACCACCATCCCAGACCCCGGTCTTCAGCCGCTGAGCAGCGACCCTGGCTTGGGTTGGTGGACTCCCGGCCCGAAGGAATCGAGCGTGGTGGGCACCTACCTACACGGTCTTCTCGACAATGGCCCTTGGAGACGAGCCTGGCTCAACAGCCTTCGCCGGCAGCGTGGTCTCCAGCCGTTGCCCAACGAGCCCAAAAACCACAGCGTGCACCGTGACCTTTTGCTGGATCGATTGGCCGACGCCTTCGAGCAGCATGTGAACCTTGCACCATTGCTCCAGCCATGACCTCGATCCCCGTGCGCTGGCCCGATGGCCGCACAACTCAGGAACGCATCGGTGACGACTGGTTGGTGGCCGCCAATGGAGCAGGCATCAACATTCCCACCGGCTGCCTAGGAGGCAGCTGTGGGGCTTGCGAAATCGAGGTGAATGGAAAGGTGGTGCGCGCCTGCATCAGCACCGTGCCCGCTTCGAAATCAGCGAAACTCTCCGTTGACTTCGCCACCGACCCGCACTGGTGACTCCCTTTCGACTCAGCCTGATGGCTCTGCTCACCGGAGCCTTGAGCGGCGCCGGTGTCGCTCTTGGTATGGGCTGGATCGACAGCTTGAGCCGGATGCTCTGGGGAGACCCAATCCTGGAAGGGTTGGACCGCGGCCTGCCCCTGGGCTGGTCGCTGCTCATCTGCGGCGGCTGCGGCTTGATCTTGTCGCTGCTGCATCGACCAGGCCCCACCACATTGCTGCCTGAGCTCAGGGAGACCCTGAACGATCTGAATCATCCGGACCAGGCTCCGAAGCGCGATGAAGGCCGTGGTCTTCTTGGAGCGGCCTTGGCCCAGATCGGTGGAGGTGCCGTCGGGCCGGAGGCCCTGATGAGCCGCCTGGCCGCACTGATCAGCCAAAGGATTTGGCGCGGGCGAGACCAGAAACTCCAGGCGGCAACGGTGGCGGGAAGCCTCGGGATGTTCGGGGCGCCACTGCTCGGGGGTGCTGTTGTTGGCGAAGCCCCCCAACCGAACAGAAAACAGACTTTCCTCGACCGCTGGCTGCCAGGAAGCCTCGGCGGCCTGGCTGGTTTTGCTGCATTTCATGGCATCGGTGCCGCCAGCGGCGGATCGCTCCAACGGCTCCCCTACATCTGGCCCAGCACTCTGGGGGAAGACCTCGGCACCCTGAGCGCAGGCGCACTGGGTGGAGTAATCGGCTGCGGGCTGGGTTGGCTGCTGCTGCGCTGGCAAGGCTGGCTCAAGCGTCGCCAACTCATGGCCCACTGGCCCTGGTGGCCGCTGCTGACCGGTTTACTGCTGGGGGCCTGCATGCATTGGCTGCCATTGGTTCCCTTCGCAGGAGAAGACCAGATGCGGCCCCTGCTGGAAGGCCAGAACTCGAATGAGGCCTGGCTCCTACTGCTCTCCGCGATGGTGAAACTGCTGATGCTGGGCCTGTGTCTGGAAACCGGTTGGCGCGGGGGGGTGTTTTTTCCCCTGTTCCTGGTCGCCTGCGCGATCGGGATGGGGCTGCATCTACTCCTCCCGGATCTGGGCAGTCTTGGCAGCTGGTGCGGAGCACTCACCGGTGCCTTGTACCGCTACGTGCTTCCTGCGCCGTTGGCTGTTCTGGTGCTGGGGCTCGCCCTACTGCAGGGGCACGGCGCGGCAGGCCTGCTCATTGGCCTCTGCATGGCTCAACTGATCAGGCTTCATGTTTCCCCGGATGGTGGCCCTCCACCTCGCCATTGAACACACGACTGGCCCGGATATCTGCCGCCTCAATCGTGGTGAGATCCAGCCTGGTCAGGGACTCCCCCATCCGCGAAAACAAACGGTTGGCCTGACGAAGACGGGCCCGATCCAAGGCATTGCGTATCGAGCGCGCATTGGCAAAAAAGGGCAGTTGACGCCGGCGCGACACGTAGTCCCAGAAAGCTGTTTCGGCCTCAGCGCTGAATTGGTAATGCTGTTCATCCAGAAGCAAGCCTGCGATCGCCATCAGCTCGTCGTCGCTGTAATCCGGAAAATCCAGATGATGGGCCACCCGTGAGGACAGTCCGGGATTGGAGCTATAGAACGTCTCCATCCGATCTTTGTAACCCGCAAAGATCACCACCACGTCGCTGCGCCGGCTCTCCATCTCCTGCAGCAGAATTTCAATCGCCTCGGCGCCGTAGTCGCGTTCGTTATCCGGTTTGTAGAGGTAGTAGGCCTCATCGATAAACAGCACACCGCCCTGGGCCCGCTTGAGCATCTCTTTGGTTTTAGGGGCGGTATGGCCCACGTACTGACCCACCAGATCGTCACGGCTGGCCGTGACCACATGGCCTTTGCGCAGGTAGCCCAGGCGGTGCAGGATTTGCGACATCCGCTGCGCCACAGTGGTCTTGCCGGTACCGGGGTGCCCGGTGAACGACATGTGCAAACTCGGCGCGGTGCTGGGCAGATCCAATTGCTGTCGAGCCTGATCCACCAGGAGCAGGGCAGCGATCTCACGGATCCGCGTCTTAACAGGGGCGAGTCCGATCAGCTCTTGATCGAGTTGGTCCAACACCTCAGCCACCCCGGAATCGGCATAGGCCGATGCCAGATCAACGGAGGAGGGCATCGATCTCAGCGGCAAAGGCGCGATCGGCCTCGCTCAGCTGTGCATCGGGGCTGTCCTCTTCAGGACGAAGGGTGATGTTCACGTAGGTGCGCCCGAAGCTGATGTCGGGGAAGCGTTGGGTTGCCTCGCTGTGCTCGCCAAGCTTGTCAAGGAAATCACGGGTGGCGTCGTAGCTGTCGAACTCAAAGCGACATTCGAGGCACACGGGTCGTTTCCGCTCCTGCCACTGATTCATCAGAGCCCCCCGATCAACCTGAACCTGTTGAAAACCTAGAGGAGCGCCACCCGCTGGCAGCCCATCAAGCGCCCGGCCCAGGACTCCGCATAGGCCCGATTGGCCGCCTGCTGCTCAGGATCATCGCTGTCGAGCGGATGGGGCATCGTTCCAGCGATGGCGGCATTGGTAACGCAGAACATCGACTTCTGGAAGCTGACGCAGATTTGCACATGCACATCGGTCTGCCCCCGACCGTGGTCGTCGTACCAGAGGCTTAGTTCCTCAGGCAGATGGCGGTACATATCCTGCATGCAGAGGCTTGGGGGAATCCCCGCACCCATGCTCGGAATCGGATCGGCGTAAAGGGCGCCGTACTTGAAATCACTGATGTCTGGTGAGATCTGACGTGCCTGGGCGTTGTACGACACCGTTCCCAAGAAGGGCATGCCTCGGAAGAAGACAGCCTCCACGTAGGGCACCGCCACATCCATCAGGAAGGTGAGGCCGGCTTCGGGCGGCAACACCCAGATCTCTTCACCGCCGATCGACACCTTGTATTCAATCGGGCTTCCCGCAGCCGCCACCAAACCGTCACGGATGTGATGCACCACATCGTTGACGCAGGTGACTTCCTTAATCGCATAACGGCGCGCCAGGTCGATGAAGATGTCACTCATCACCCGCCAAAACAAGCCGAGGCAGTAGATCGTGGTGAGCGAGCGAATGGCCTCAGGCGCGAAGTCGGGATAGAGGCGGTTGTTTAGAGCAAGTAGCGGATCTCGAGCCGACTTGCGCTTGATCACCCGCTGGCAGGCCTCTGCAAATTCGGGCGTGTCCAGGTAGGCATCAAGCCCCCCGGTGCCGTGCCAGAACATCGCCTTCTGGCAGTACTCGGCGTACTCAAAATTGATCCGGTCACCCAACAGGTGCTTCCAGAGGCGCTTGACGCTGAACCCCTCATGGAAAAAGCGGAACACCGGGAAGGGGTTGAGCATCTGCTTCTCGCCCTGGTCCACCAAGTTCTTGCTGTAAGCATCGAGAACCAGGCCGTAGCTCTCCAAGACATTGACCACCTGAAGCAGATGATCGGGGGTGTCTTTGAGCAGAGGCGTATCGCTGAGCAGCCGGCGGATCAGCTCCTCCTGAGCCGGTAAAACCGGGGGCTGAACGGGGGACACGGATGTCGGGGTCATGACAGATCTCCGGTGATCAGGCTGAGGCCCGTTGTCGCCGCTTCACTGAGGTTCGAAAGCAGCTCAGGAGCAAGGCCAAGCACCAGCACACCAAGGCTCAGGGCGATGGCCGGAAACTGCTCCCGCAACGCCACGGGGTTGAGGATACGGGGATTCACGACCTCGCCGGGGGCAATCGCTAGGCGACCGAAGAAGGCACGGTTGACCAGCAACAGGAAATACACAGCCGTTAGGCCTGATCCCACCATCGACAGCAACGTGGCCAGGGGGAAAGGTTGGAGACTGCCGCGGAAAATCAGGAATTCGGAGATGAAGCCCGCCATCCCCGGAATTCCGGCGCTCGCCATAACGCCAATGATCATCAGTGATCCGGTAAGGGGCAGGCCGCGCTGGGGATTCAACAGGCCACGGAGAACATTGAGGTCGCGGGTCCCGGTTTGGGCGTAGACGACACCCACCACGAGGAACAGCACCCCAGAGATCAGGCCATGGCTGACCATCTGGAAGAGAGCACCCATCAGGCCAAGCGGTGTGGCGGCGGCGGCGGCAAGCAGCACATATCCCATGTGGCCCACGGAGCTGTAAGCCACCATTCGCTTCATGTCGGTCTGGGCGATAGCCGCCAGGGATCCGTAAAGCACGGAAATTGCAGCCCATCCCGCTAACCATGGAGCAGCCATCTGCCAGGCTTCCGGGAACAAGCCGAGGCAGAAGCGGAGCAGACCGTAAGTTCCAAGCTTCAGGAGAACGCCAGCCAGGAGAACCGACACCGGCGTTGACGCCTCAGTGTGGGCGTCCGGAAGCCATGTGTGGAAAGGGAAGAGGGGAATTTTGATGCCAAAGCCGATCAGCAGAGCCCCCATGAGAATCAACTGGGCCGTCATGCCCAATTCACCAGCCAGGATGGGGCGAAGGCTGAAGTCCATGGTCCCGGTGACCAGGGCGATGCCGAGGAAAGCCCCCAAGATCAGAACCCCTGAGACCGCCGTCACGATCAAAAACTTGGTAGCGGCATAGGCACGATTGGCACCGCCCCAAACCGCGATCAGCATCCACAGCGGGATGAGTTCCAATTCGTAGAACAGGAAGAAGAGCAGCAGGTTCTGGGCCAAGAAGGCTCCATTCACGGCGCCGGAGATCACCAACAACAGGGCGAAATACACACGGGGGCGGTTCTCGATCGTGCGAGACGCGATGGCGGCCACCAGGCAAAGCACCCCATTCATCAGAACCAGCGGCAGTGACAGGCCATCCAGCGCCAGGGCGTAATCCAGGCCAATGGCATGCACCCAGCGGGCCTGTTCCACCAGCTGAAGGCCGGCATCGGCTGCGTCAAAGGGCAACAGCAGCGCAAAGCTCACCAGGCACTGAACCACCAGCACAACGATGGAGACATCACGCAAGCGTGCGCTCGATGGCGATCCTGGCCAAAGTATCAACACGAGGGCCCCGAGGAAGGGGATCAGGAGGAGAAGGGAAAGCAGCATCTCGAGGCGATCAGGTGAGGAACCAGCTCACCGCGGTGAGGAAGAGAACGATGGCCAGAAGCACCGTGAGCACATAGGACTGGCTCTGGCCGCTGACGCTGAGCTTGAGGCTGTCGGCGCTGGCCATGGAGAAACGAGCCACACCATTGAGCAGCCCATCTACAACATTTCGGTCGAACCAGGAGGCGAGCCGGGAGAAGCCAGCCACCACATTGACGATGGTGAGGCGATAGAAGCGCTCTGTATAAAAGTCGTAGGCCAAGAGGTCTTGCCACCAGCGCAGCAGAGGATTGAGCGAACGGGACCAGGCCTTGCTCAAGGGGAGCACCGCGCCGGCCAGCAGTCCCAGCAGGCCGCTTCCCACCACAAGCGCTGCTGCCCAGAGGGGGAAGGCCAGCAAACCATCGAGAGACTCAAGCCGCACCAGCAGCAGCGGCGTGATCAGCACAATCACGGTGAGCGCCACCATCGGCAGGGCCATCTGCCAGTTGACCTCAGCAGCCCGGCGGGACTTGATCAATGCATTGCCCATGAACACATGGCGGAACAGCCGCACCAGCCCAACGGCAGTGAGGGCATTGGTGAGCAAGAACACAGCCATGAACGGCACTGAGCGCACGCTCAGCAACTCGATCGACTGAGCAAGCGCCAGGAAACCACCCAGAGGAAGGAACCCGACCAGGCCGGCACCCCCCACCAGGAAGGCTGTGGTGGTGGCAGGCATCCGGCTGCCCAGACCACCCAGCTCCGTGATGTCCTGGCAGTTGGTGGAAGCAATCACCCCACCAATGCTCATCGACAGCAGAGCTTTGGAGACGGCATGGGTGAACAGGAGCAACAGGGCCAGCACCGGGATCTGCAGCGCAATGGCGATGAAGACCAGACCCATATGAGCAGTGGTGGAGTACGACAGCGTTCGTTTGATGTCGACCTGGGCCAGGGCCACCAGGGAGCCACCGATCGCACTGATGCTGCCGATCACGAGCATCACGCCGATAGCGATGGGAGAGAGCTGCAGGATCGGCATCACCTTCAACAGCACAATCGCGCCGCAGGTCACCACAACCGAATTGCGGAGAATCGAGGCGGGATTCGGGCCCTCCATGGCTTCGTCCAGCCAGAGGTGCATGGGGAACTGGGCACATTTGCCCGTTGGGCCTGCGACCAGACCCAGGCCTAACAACGTCGCCGCCAGCGGGGAGAGGGTGTCCTGGGCGGCCCAGGCATAGAGATCGTTGAACCCCATCACGCCGGAGTAGCTGCAGAGCGCCACCACACCCATCAGCAGCAGCACATCTCCAACGCGCTTGGTGAGGAAGGCATCCCGTGCGGCGGTCACCACAAGGGGTTGGGCATACCAGAAGCCCACCAACAGATAGGTGGAGAGCGTCAGCATCTCCAGCAGGAAATAGCTTTGGAACAGGGAGTCGCTGAGCACAACGCCGCTCATCGCCCCCTCAAAGAACCCGAGCAACGCAAAGAAACGGGCCAACGCCCATTCCTTATCCATGTATCCCAGGGAATACACCTGAGACAGCAGGCTGAGGCCCGTAATCAACTCGAGGGCCACCAGATTGGTGAGCGAAAGGCTGAAGCTGATATCCAGCTCCAGGTCGGCCACAGTGAGCCAAGGGAAGGCCAGATCCACTGGCCCTGATTGGTACACCTCCTGCAGGATCAGGCTTCCGTGAACGAAGGCCACCAGGGTCAGGAAAATATTCAGATACGCCGCCGGTCGATGCGCATCACGCCGGAACCAGCCACAAGCCCAGGGCAAAGAGACCAACATCCCGATGAACCCGTAGAGCGGGATCAACCAGGCGGTCTGCTGAGGTAGCGAAAGCTCCGGAGTCAAAACAGCGAGCGGGAAGATGATCGAGCTGGTCGCTAGATGGCCGGCGAATCTAAGAGCCGGTCATCAGCAAAAGAGCTCTTTGTGAACGGCAATGAGGTGGCTTTTTGTCCCTCAGCTACGGCGAGCTGCACCACTACCGGCCAACACCGGTTCCACTTCGTTGTGGGGGCGGGCAATGATGTGAGCAGCAACGAGGCCGTCACCGACCCGCTCGCAGGCATCAGCACCAGCACGCACAGCGGCATTCACGGCACCGGTTTCACCGCGCACCATCACCGTGACGTAACCACCACCCACATATTCACGGCAGATCAGGGTGACTTCCGCAGCCTTGGTCATCGCATCGGCTGCCTCAATGGCAGGAACCATCCCGCGGGTTTCGATCAAGCCCAAGGCCACACCGGGGACTTTGGGGGAAGGCGTCGCAGCGGGTTTAGCCACCGCCGATCTGCCACCTGAACCCGTGCTGGATCCACTGCTGCGGCGCGTCGTCGTGGTCGCGCGAGAAGTTGTTGTTGCAGGAGCAGCTTTGGCGGGGGTGGATGCTGCTGCAGAAGTGCTGGCCACTGGCTTCACATCCACGGTCTTGTTCGCCGCAGCAGAGGTGCGGGTGGTGCGACGACGGGGAGTGGGGGAAGGAGTAGCCATGGCTGTGAAGGTGTGGAAACGGAACGGAAACGGCGGAGGGAGATGGGTGGTCCCTATCCGTCCGGATTCCAGAAATCGATAATTCCACCGATGGTCAGATCGGTGAGGACGGTGTTGTCAGGGCAGGCATGCCGTGCCGCCGAACCGCTGGCGGTGAACACCCAGTTGCCCTCACGGGCACCAACGGGATCGACGGCCACCAGCTTCTTACCCTTGTTGTTGCGCAGAATGCGCAGATGCATGTGATCAAGCCCTGCAATCCTGTAGGAGCAGATCAACGTGCCCATCACCTGCATGATTTCCATCAGCTGGCTTTGCCTCCTGCAGGCTTGCTGCTAGGGCTGGGCGAAGGAGAGGGCGCCGCAGTCTTCGGCGGATCAGGCTCCCAGTGATCAATGATCCCCACAATGGTGAGGTCACTTGGGTACGACTTACTTCCGGCAGCTTCGCGGGCCGCTGAGCTGCTGACGCAGATCACCCAGTCGCCAGGTTTGGCACCGACAGCATCGACGGCCACCTTCTTGGTGCTGCCATCGAGAACCACTTGGAGATGTTTGTGCTCGAAATCGGGGATCCGGTTGGTGGAGACGAGCGGCTTGATGACCTTGACGATGAGCATGATCAGTGAGCCTCCGGAAGTTGCGGGTCGAGCGTGGAACCGACGACCTCGGCCGGAGCCGTCTGGTTACGGTCGCGAATGGTGAGACAAGTGTGGAGCAAACCCTCGTTGACGAGAGCTGCATAGCGATCGGCGATGGCCTGATTCACCCGTTGGCAATCAGCGATGGCCCGTTCTCGGGCTCCTGGGACACGGCCTGAGTAGTCGAAACGCACCACGATCGGAATCGGAAGATCCCGCGCCACATTCAGGCCCTTGAAAATTTTGACCCCCACATCGAGATCAGGAGCTCCCTCCTCAACCGTGTCGAGGTGGGCGAAATAGGTGAGGTTGCGCAGATGCACCTCCTTGAAACCGATACCAACGCCGATGAAACGCTCCGCGTGGCCAGCATCCGGATAGGGACCACCGTGCAGATCCTGCACGTAATCGATCTGGGAGATGTTGTTGGCGATCAATCGGGTCAGGAAGGCCACCATCCCCGCATCCATGGGGGCAGGTGCGGAGCTTTCGACGGCTTCAGCAATTTGAGCCATGGCCTGATCGGCAGTCATGGATGCCGTGGCTGCATGCAGTTCCCTGGCGCAAAGCCAACGGTCGAGCACCATTTCGCTGTCACGGCTCGGGGGATGAACACGGATCGCATCGGTGTCGGTGTCGAGGCCGATCAAGAGAAGATCAACGGAAGCACCGCAGCAGAAGCTGTTTTCCACCGACTCACGGAAATCCAGCAGTCGCTGATGACCAGCCGAAGCCGCCAATTCATCGTTGCTGCCATGGGCAGCGCAGCCCTGGTGGGAGGGGTCGAGGGAACTGAAGTGGTAAGTCACCACCTTCAGATAGCGGGTTGGTTCGGTGGAGGGATTCGGAGCGCCTTCGCGATAACGGCGATGCTCTGTTTTGACCCAACGATTCACCGTGTTTTCCACGTCAAACATGGCGCCGGCATGGGAGCGTCGACGCACAGCGCTGAAGGGAATGCGCAGGGCGTAGGCCACGGTGTGCGCAAGGCGCCCGTCAGCACAGGGGGTCAGATCAAGAAGATGAATGCCGCAGTCGAGCAGGAACTGTTCAAACTCTCTGGAGGCATCACTGCCAGTGGCTCCACTCAGGGGGTCGTCTTGGAAAAAGCGGTCGCTGAACAAGCGATGGCTTTCAAAAACACACCACGCGAACAGGGCGCGCATGTCGAGAGGACGCACCCAAGCCCTCTGAAGGATGTGATCCGGCAAGTCGAAACCGAGTTCTGACCTGCAAAGCCGTTGGGCCTGGGGAATGAAATCGGTTTCATGCTGCAACGCTGAAACCTGCTGAAGCAGGGGAACGATCCGATCGAAACGTCCCTTGATCTCTTCCTCATAGGCCTGCAGACGGCCATTGGCCGCTGCATCCGTGAGCGGATGACGCCGATGGGTGATCGGCAGTGAGCTACGACTCAGATTGAAAGGAACAGCCCGGGTGGCTGCTTTCTCGCGCCGCACCCAACCGGGCTGGGAGGGAGCAGGACGCTGAGCGTCGTTGCTGGAGCGAATCCGGCCTGCAGCGACCGAACCACGATCCAATTGCGCTGCTTTGCCAGAGGTTGTTAAGGCACGACGCCTTTGCAAAGCAGCCTGGCGGGTCGACGACTCCATATCCGGAGCCATCTCTGCAGGATCAGTGATGTTGGCCAGCTGCTGAAGCTGGAGACGGGTTGGAGCCGAGGGGGCCTGAGGTCGCCCGCCACGGAAAGGCTTGGAGCGAACCATCAATGAATCAGCCCCGTGCGCCGCCGGAGACGGTGATCAGGGACCCCTTCTCGGTGTTACCGCTGGAACCAGTGACCCGACTAACAGGCCATTCGGTCTCTTCATTGCGCTTGCGCTCAAAAGAGGACATGGCACTCATCGGACCAGGACGGCTGGGATTGCGACGGCGCGCCGATGCACCCTCTGTACCGGTCACATGCTCCCCACGATCCCAGTCATCGCCTGTGATCTTGGTGGAAGAGCCTTCACCGGTGACCCGCGATGCGGGCTTGTCAGTGGGCTCACTGATTACAGCAACGGTGGGCTGGAACTGACGTTGTTGCTGGCGGTTTTGGAACTCGCGGTTATCGAAGCGAAATTGCTCGGTACCGGTCACCTTGCCGCCAGCCATGTCAAAAGGGCCGGTGATGCGATTCCCCTCCTCGTAAGACGTGCCGGTTACACCGGAGCGTGCATCACGCTGCTGCTGAGCAGCGCGGGCGGGAGAAACAACACTGAAACGGGTCCAGGCAGCACCCTCAGGGGATTGACCGTGGGTGTCGGTGCCGGCAGGGGCATCAGCGCCACAGGCAGAAGCCAACTGATCAGCGCCGACATAAGGAGTGCCGGTCACCGCTTCACAAGCGCCGCGTTTATCCCCAGTCATGACACCGCCGACTCCGGGTTGAATCCCAGTCATCGCAGCGGAAGGGGTTCCGGGACGCACAGGGGTGCGCTCACGAATGGCTTGGACTGCGGGAGTACCGCAGTTTTGGCCGGCCTGCTCGAGGCCTGCATAAGGAGTTCCCGTTACTGCCTGGCAGCTACCGGGCTCGTCACCTGTGACGTGCTCCGAACGGCCGGTGCGGGTTCCGCTCACCACCTGGTTGCGGTTGGTGACACTGAAACCAACTTTGGCAGCTTCAGGCTCAGGCTTGCCGCCGCAAAAGGCATTGACCTGCTCAGCACTGATGTATTGATCACCTGTCACACGGTGGCAGGAGCCGAATTCATTACCGGTGACCTGGGAGGAGCGACCCACCAAAGTTCCAGTAACTCCCGTACCCGACAGGGTGCCGGACAAACCGACTTTGGCGGCCGGACGGCCTTCGGGGAGGGGATCAGAACCGAGGTATTGATCGCCCGTGAGGCTGCGGCTTGCACCGGCTTCGTCGCCGGTGACACTGGCGGAACGACCCACCATCACGCCACTGACGGGACGACCTTGTTCCGTGAGGCTGTGACCCACCTTGCGGGGGGAACTCACACCTCCACCGCAGTAAGCAGCAGACTGGTTGGCCGAGATGTACTCGGTGCCGGTCACGCTCTTGCAGGTGCCAGGCTCATCACCGGTGACCTTCTCAGAGCGACCCACTTCATTGCCTGTGACACGGTTGCCATGGCTGGTGGCCGTCACACGCACTTTGGCTGGCGTCGTGGCAGCCGGAGCGGTCTGACAGAAGGTCTGGAAGACTTCAGCCCCCAGATACTCCGTACCTGTGATCGATCGGCAGGTGCTGGCTTCGTTACCGGTGGTTTTGACCGAGCGGTTGGCCTGGGTGCCGGTCACTGTTTGACCAGCAGTGGTGGTGCTTTCACCAACTTTCCAATGGGCATCAGCGGCAGCAGCCTGCTTGGCGCCATGGCGGTTGGGACCGGTGGGGCGAGTAACACCGGCACTCTGCTTGTTGCGTGCACCGGCCTTGGTGCGCAACTCGCGCACCTGCTGGGCCAGCTCACGGCTGGTGAGATCAGGGTTGGCCTGACGGGCAACAGCAGCGGCACTGGTGGACTGCTTACCGGCGGTTTTGCCGTGCTTGGCCATGGCGTCGCGGCGGGCCAAGACGAGGGCGCGACTGGGATTCTCGATAGCGCGACGCTTAGGGGCCGATGCGCGACGTTCCGTGCGCACGGAAAGCTTGGGAGCTGATGCACTCAATGAGGTCAGTGCAGTCTTTTCGGCAGCGCGCTTGCCTCCGCAGCCACAGCTCTTGGTGGTTTCAGCGGGTGCAGGAGCTGGAGCAGCTTTGGTTTGACGGGCCAAATCAGCGCGGTTGCGATCGCGGCTGGTGTCTGCGGTTTTGCCGCGACGGGACAGGGCCTCACGGCGTGCAAGCACCAGATCACGACTGGCATCGCGATGGGGCTTGACCTGTGAAGTGCGCCTGGAAGGAGCAGCTGTGAACGAAGTTGTTCGCTGCGGAGCTACAGCAGCGGAAACAACAGGTGCGGAAGCAGGTTCAGCAACTGCAGCCACGTTCGTGCGGGTGGGACGGGCGTCATCAACGGTGCGAACACGGTTGGCGCCAGTACCAGCTGCCGCTGAGGACTTCTTACCGGAAGTGGTCAGCGCCTTACGGCGTTCTAATGCGAGTTCGCGACTGGAGAGTCTTGCCATGTCCGCCCGAGGGAGTCGTCGTGAGGTGGAAGGGCACTTGCCCCTCCGAAAAAAGCTGGAGCCCTGATCAGGTCAGGGCTCAGAACCATGGGTCCGAAGGATCAGCGTCCTTCGAAGACCACGAAGCAGGCACCCTGGCTCTGGGTGTAGGCGTCGTAACCGACGATGCGCACGTGGTGATCGGGGTATGCGCGGTGGCAAGCCTCGAGCTCACTGACGACAACGTTCAGATCCTTCTCACCGAAGAAGGGGAGCTTCCAATAAGACCAATAGATGGCCATGGAGTTGCTGGGATGGACGTGCTCAACGAGCGGGCTCCAACCCTGGGCAATGATGTACGCGATCTGGTCGTAGATCTCGTCCTGGGTCATCGGCGGGAGGAAGCCGAAGGTCTCCAGGGTGGCGACTGTTTGATAGTCACCCACGGTGCTCTGGAAAGGCATGGGGATCCTGGGTTTAAGAAAAAGGGGTGGCCGGTTGCATCAACCGGCCGAAGAAACGATCAGTTCTGAACGTCGAGCTTGTCGACGGTGTCGAACTCGAACTTGATCTCCTTCCAGGTCTCGAGAGCGATGGCCAGCTCAGGGCTGTGCTTACCGGCTTCCATGAGGATGTCCCGGCTTTCCTTCTCGATCTCGCGACCGGCATTGCGTGCCTTGACGCAGGCCTCGAGGGCCACACGGTTGGCAGCAGCACCAGCAGCGGAGCCCCAGGGGTGACCGTGGGTACCACCACCGAACTGCAGCACGGAGTCGTCACCGAAAATGGCGACCAGTGCGGGCATGTGCCAGACGTGGATACCGCCGGAAGCAACGGCGAACACACCAGGCATGGAACCCCAGTCCTGATCGAAGAAGTTGCCGCGGCTGCGGTCTTCGGGCACGAAGGATTCGCGCAGCTGGTCGATGTAGCCGAGGGTGGTCTGACGATCACCTTCCAGCTTGCCGACCACGGTGCCGGTGTGGAGCTGGTCACCACCAGACAGACGCAGACACTTGGCGAGAACGCGGAAGTGAATGCCGTGCTTGGGATGACGGTCGATCACCGCGTGCATGGCGCGGTGGATGTGCAAGAGCATGCCGTTCTTGCGGCACCACTTCGACAGACCGGTGTTGGCTGTGAAGCCACCGGTGATGAAGTCGTGCATGACGATAGGCATACCGAGTTCTTTGGCGAACTCAGCGCGCTCGTACATCTCTTCGGGAGTGTTGGCAGTCACGTTGAGGTAGTGACCCTTGCGCTCACCGGTCTCCTGCTCGGACAGCTTGATGGCTTCCGCAACGAATTCGAAGCGGTTCTGCCAACGCTGGAAGGGCTGGGAGTTGATGTTCTCGTCGTCCTTGGTGAAGTCCAGACCGCCGCGCAGGCACTCATAGACAACACGGCCGTAGTTCTTACCGCTCAGGCCGAGCTTCGGCTTGATGGTGCAACCCAGCAGGGGACGGCCGTACTTGTTCATCCGGTCGCGCTCGACCTGGATGCCGTTCGGCGGGCCGTAGCAGCTCTTGATGAACGCCATCGGGAAGCGGATGTCTTCCAGACGGAGGTGGCGGAGAGCCTTGAAACCGAAGACGTTGCCGACCAGGGAGGTCAGAACGTTGGTGATGGAACCCTCTTCGAACAGGTCGAGGGGGTAAGCGATGAAGGCATAGAAAGACTCCTTGTCACCAGGGACGTCTTCGATGCGGTAGCAACGGCCCTTGTAGAAGTCGAGATCGGTGAGGAGCTCGGACCACACAGTGGACCAGGTGCCGGTGGAGGATTCAGCGGCCACAGCAGCGGCAACTTCTTCCTTGGGCACACCTTCTTGGCCGGTGCACTTGAAGCAGGCCAGCAGGTCGGTGTCGAGGGGGACGTAATCAGGAGTCCAGTAGGTATCCCTGTACTCCTTGACCCCAGCGTCGTACTTCTTGCTCATGGGAAAACTCCGTTAGGTCGGTGAAGAGGGTGAGACGTTCGCGTGCCTCGTCAGAGGCTCAGCGGAAGATCTCAGTCCTTCTGACCAAGGAAGTTGCCGTTGCCCAGTGCAGGCTCCACTTCGCGGTGGGGGCGGGCAATGATGTGAGCAGCAACCAGGCCGTCACCGACGCGCTCGCAAGCATCAGCGCCAGCACGCACTGCAGCGTTCACAGCACCGGTTTCGCCGCGCACCAGAACGGTGACGTAACCGCCACCGACGAACTCGCGACCAATCAGGCGCACTTCGGCAGCCTTGGTCATGGCATCAGCTGCCTCGATGGCGGGGACCAGACCGCGGGTCTCGATCATGCCGAGGGCGATGCCCATGGTTTCGTTAGCCATTGCCTACCGGGAAAAGAGGTGGAATGTTCGCTCGGGACATTGCTTTGCCGGAACCCTTCCCGTCAAGCGATTCGGAAGACTTTCTTGATCACTGTCCATAGTGAACTAAATAAGCTGGGCTTATCACGCAGTGCCTCACTGTTCCGGTCTGCTGTGGTGGTTCCTGTGATCACATCCGCACAAGTCGTTGTCGAGCGTGGTGAAACTCCATAGCTTCACGCTGCAACACGTTCCCAAAGCCTTGCTGAGGGGTGGAATGTTCAACCCAAATGCGTGTTGCTCGGTCGAATCCAGAGATTTTTAAGTCCTACCCCCCAATCAGCCCGCACAATGGAGGCCCTCATTTGTCGGCCCCCTTGTCGCTTCAGCTCACCATTGCCACGGGTAACCCCACCAAGGTTGCTGAAATTGAGGCCATGCTGGGTCCGCTTCCCATCCACGTTCAGCGTCAACCCGATGATCTGGATGTTGAGGAAACGGGAAGCACCTACCGGGAAAACGCCGAGCTGAAGGCCACCGCAGCAGCACTGCGAACTCAAGGTTGGGCGCTTGCAGACGATTCCGGGCTTGAAGTTGATGCACTCCAGTGCGCGCCTGGCCTGTTTTCCGCCCGATACGCCGAAGGCAACGACGCCAAAGTGCAGAGAATCCTTGCGGAGCTTGGCCCGTCCCTTTATCGCAGCGCCTGCTTCCGCAGCACGATGGTGCTGAGCGACCCCACAGGGACGTGCCGAGCGGCGGCAGAGGGCATTTGCTGGGGTGAGCTCCTCAGCGCACCGGCCTACCCAGGTGGCGGCTTTGAATCCTTGCTCTGGGTGCGTGAAGCCCGTTGCACCTATGGCGAACTGAACCCGGCACAACTCAGCCGACTGGGCAGTCGTGGCAAAGCAGCACGAGCTCTGGCACCTCAATTACGCCAACTTCTTGACCTGAACTGAGTTCAACGATCAGCGAGCAGAGCGATCAGCGCAATCGTGCGTTGCGGTTGACATGGTCGATGGCGCGCATCGCTGCTGCCGCCGCTTCCTCAACATCACCTTCACGCCCCGCCAGGGTGAGGCGTCCAAAGGCACCCACAGCTTTCACGTCCACCAAAGTGATATTCGAGGATTTTTCAGCCTCATTGGCAGCAATCAGCACATACCCCGCCGGCTCAGTCTCCAGGATGAACATGCTCATCCCGGCCTCAATCATGGAACCGCGTCGGTTGAGGCGGTTAATCAACACGGCGTGGTCCGGCGTAATTGCTCGAATGACTTCGGTCCAGCTCACCTCTGCTGGAGAACGCTGCTCAATCGTGCTGCCAATCGCTTCCAGCACCACATCTCCGGAATGGAGAACAGTGCTCTGGTCGCGGTGATAAAGGGCCATCGAACCAAAAGCCCGCTCCACCACCATCTGGCCGAGGCGAACATTGCTGGCTTTCAGAGCAATGTCGGTGACGCGGTGAACCGCCATGCCCGGAGAAACCTCCATCCAGAGGCAGGCGTCTCCAGGAATGGGCAGGAATCCTTGACTCACCGACCCCATGTAGGCCGCAAGTTGAGGTTGCAGCGAGTCGATGAACACGTGGGTGCGCAGTTCGATCGACTGCACTTGGCTGTTTTGGCGAAGCAGCCGGGGAGACTCAGAATCCGTCGTGACAACACAACTTGCCCCTCCCTGCTGGGAGGTCACCTCAGTCCCGGTGACGAGAGCACTACCGCCGCGTCGCCGCTCCCGAGCATCGAAGCTGGCAAAACGGGTCATGGCGGGGAGTGTACCGGACGAATCCGGGGCAAACGGGCCCTCAAAGAGTTAGAGCCAGCGGTCTTGCACCTTGAAAGACAGCCGATACCGTCCAGAAAACCTCTCGAGATCCTGCAATGACTGAGCAGTCTTCTTTAAAACCAGTTGATCTCAACGCTGATCAAGCCCTTGGGATGGTGAGCTTCGGCCTGATGCAACGCCTCGCGCAGGATGGGCAGGTGGATCTGCCCTGGCTGGAGGCATCAGGCAATCAAGACAGAGATCGTCTGCGTCAGCTGCGTCAACGCCTAGAGCTGACTGCATTGGCCATCGAAACAGGTGCCCCCCTGACCACGGCTGAAGTGAGCATGCTTCTTGGCGCCCGACCGGGAACGGAACGGGCAGAACGCGGCGGCCTCGTTGCCCGTCGGGTCAGCCGCAACGTTTGGCGTTTGAGCAAAACAGAGGAGAGCGACCGTTCAGAGCGTTACGACGGATTCCGCCGCCGCCTTTGATCGCAAAGCAAGCTCTGTCGGCCAGGCCTGATCCCGAAGAGTTTGCGCTGGGTTTGGCATCCAAGCCCCAATCTTTTGCAGCTTGAGGGGCGAACGTCGCATGGAGCGGCCATGGCCGGGCCCACCCTGTTAAAGGAATCAGGACCACGGGAGGTGTTCTGTGGACTGACCTCGATCGTATGGCTACATCGGCGCATGCCCGATGCCTTCTTTCTGGTGGTGGGATCCCGCACCTGCGCCCATCTGATCCAGAGCGCCGCTGGGGTGATGATTTTTGCCGAACCCCGTTTCGGCACCGCGATTCTCAACGAACGGGACCTGGCCGGCCTCGCCGATGCCCACGACGAACTAGATCGCGTCTGCAAGGAACTGCTGCAACGCCGTCCCGAGATCCGCACGCTGTTTCTGGTGGGTTCTTGCCCCAGCGAAGTGATCAAGCTGGATCTAGCCCGGGCCGCCGAACGGCTGAACGACGAGCTCTCCGGCCGAGTGAGGGTGGTGAATTACTCCGGGAGCGGCATTGAAACCACCTTTACCCAGGGAGAAGACGGGGCGCTGGCGGCGCTGATTCCGCTCCTCCCCGCTAGCGACGAGCGGCAGTTGCTACTGGTGGGCACCCTCGCCGATGCGGTGGAAGACAGGCTGATTCATCTGTTCCAGCGGATGGGCATCGAGACAATTCACAGCCTGCCTCCGCGGCAATCGACTGACCTGCCTGGGGTGGGAGCGGGAACCACGGTGCTACTCACCCAACCCTTTCTCACCGAAACCGCCCGCTTGCTGAGCGATCGCGGCGCCACAGTTCTCACGGCCCCATTTCCCCTGGGAGCCGAAGGCAGTCGCCGTTGGATGGAGGCTGCTGCCAATGCCTTCCATCTCCCGGACGAGCGGATCGCCGCAGTGCTCGATCCGTTGATGGAACGGGCCCAAAGCGCCCTGGCCCGCCACCGCGCCGTGCTGGAGGGCAAGCGGATCTTTCTTCTCCCCGAATCCCAACTCGAACTGCCCCTAGCCCGGTTCCTGCAACGCGAATGCGGCATGGAGTTGGTGGAGGTGGGAACGCCTTATCTGAACCGTGAACAGATGGCCGCTGAGCTGGCCTTGCTCCCCGACGACACACCGGTGATGGAGGGGCAGCACGTGGAGCAACAGCTGGACCGGGTGCGCGCCAGCCAACCGGACCTTGTTGTCTGTGGCATGGGCCTCGCCAATCCGCTCGAGGCCGAAGGCATCGCCACCAAATGGTCGATCGAATTGGTGTTCAGCCCGATTCACGGCATCGACCAAGCCGGAGACCTGGCGGAACTGTTTTCCAGACCGTTGCGTCGCCGGCAAATGATTCGACCCGGCCTACATCCGAGCAACCCCGACCAAACCGTGCACGCCTGATCCCATGCAACTAACGCTCTGGACCTATGAAGGGCCACCCCATGTGGGGGCCATGCGTATCGCCGCCTCGATGCACGGCGTGCACTACGTGCTCCATGCCCCCCAGGGGGACACCTACGCCGACCTGCTGTTCACGATGATTGAGCGGCGCGGGCAACGTCCGCCGGTCACCTACACCACTTTCCAGGCCCGAGATCTCGGGGGTGACACCGCAGAACTGGTGAAACGGCATGTGCGCGAAGCCGTGGACCGCTTCCAACCCGATGCCCTGCTGGTGGGTGAGAGTTGCACCGCGGAGTTGATTCAGGATCAACCGGGCGCCCTGGCCCAGGGCATGGATCTAACCATGCCGGTAGTGAATCTTGAGCTGCCGGCCTACAGCAAGAAGGAGAACTGGGGAGCTGCGGAGACCTTCTATCAATTAATCCGCAACCTGCTCAAAGCGCAGGCCCCCACAGACATCAACCATGACCCCCAGGCATGGAAAGAGGAGGGCCGTCGACCCCGGGTGAACCTGCTGGGGCCGTCTCTGCTCGGTTTCCGCTGCCGCGACGACGTGCTGGAGGTGCAGAAGCTGCTCACCTTGCACGGCATCGATGTGGGCGTGGTGGCACCGCTCGGTGCGGGGGTGGACGATCTGAAGCGCATCCCCGATGCCGATCTGAACGTTTGCCTCTATCCGGAGGTAGCCGAATCCACCTGCAGCTGGCTGGAGCGCAACTTCGGCATGCCCTTCAGTCGAACGGTACCGATCGGTGTGGGCGCCACCCACGATTTCCTCGTCGAAGTGCACACCCTGCTGGGGCTCGAGGCACCCGCTGCTGACGAGGGCTACAAACGCTCACGCTTGCCTTGGTATTCGGAGTCTGTGGACTCCACTTATCTCACCGGCAAGCGGGTGTTCATTTTCGGCGACGGCAGCCATGCCATTGCAGCAGCACGGATCTGCAGCCAAGAACTGGGCTTCAGCGTTGTGGGGCTGGGAACCTACAGCCGGGAGATGGCCAGGCCCGTCCGGGCGGCCGCCAAGGCCCTGGGCCTGGAGGCCTTGATCTGTGACGACTACCTAGAAGTGGAAGCCGCCATGGCCGAGGCAGCGCCAGAACTGGTGCTCGGAACACAAATGGAACGACACAGCGCCAAGCGGCTGGGGATTCCCTGCTCCGTGATCAGCACGCCGATGCATGTTCAAGACGTGCCGGCCCGGATGAGCCCCCAAATGGGCTGGGAAGGGGCAAACGTGATCTTCGACGACTGGGTGCATCCGCTGATGATGGGACTAGAGGAACACCTGATCGGAATGTTCCGCCACGACTTCGAATTCGTGGATGGCCACCAGAGCCATTTGGGCCATGCCGGTGGTGCCGGAGCAGCAGACATTTCCGCATTGAGCGACGTCCCGGAGGACGGCCAAGATTGTCTGCAATGGACAGCCGATGGGGAAGCCGAACTGAAGAAGATCCCCTTCTTCGTACGGGGCAAGGTGCGTCGCAACACCGAGGCTTACGCCCGCGATGTGGGCTGCCGGGAGATCAGCAGCGAAACGCTCTATGACGCCAAAGCCCACTTCAAGGCATGAGCAATTGCACTCATTTCTTTTTATTTAATTGAAAGAAATTCTGCTCTTGCCACCTAGCCAAGGGCCAGATCTTTCATTTCTTAGTGAAAACCAACCACTGCACATCTGCTGCTGTTGAATGAAAATGACTTCTCTTGCACAGGTCGCTGAATGACCACGACTCTGACGCGACCGGCGGACGGCGAAGGCAGTGTTCAGGTCCACCAGGACCCAGCACTGGACATCCAGGAGGAGACCCTGGTGATTGCCGTCTACGGCAAAGGTGGGATCGGCAAATCCACTACCTCATCAAACCTGTCAGCCGCCTTCTCAAAACTGGGCAAGCGGGTGCTTCAGATCGGCTGCGACCCTAAACACGACAGCACCTTCACCCTCACCCACAAGATGGTGCCGACGGTGATCGACATCCTCGAGGAGGTGGACTTCCACAGCGAAGAGCTGCGACCGGAGGATTTCGTCTTCACTGGCTTCAATGGTGTGCAGTGCGTTGAGAGTGGTGGCCCGCCAGCAGGAACTGGCTGCGGCGGTTACGTCACCGGACAGACCGTGAAGCTGCTCAAGGAGCATCACCTTCTGGAAGACACCGATGTGGTGATCTTCGATGTACTCGGCGATGTGGTGTGTGGTGGCTTTGCCGCCCCGCTGCAACACGCCAACTACTGCCTGATCGTGACGGCCAACGATTTCGATTCGATCTTCGCGATGAATCGCATCGTTCAGGCGATTCAGGCCAAAGCCAAGAACTACAAGGTGAGGCTGGGCGGCGTCGTCGCGAACCGCTCTGCTGACACTGATCAGATCGACAAGTTCAACGAACGCACCGGCCTGCGCACCATGGCCCATTTCAGGGATGTGGATGCAATTCGTCGGTCGAGGCTGAAGAAATGCACCATCTTTGAAATGGATGATGACGATGAGGCAGTGGAAGCTGTGCGCAATGAATACCTGCGGTTAGCCCAGAACATGCTCGACAAGGTGGAGCCCCTGGAGGCCGTATCCCTCAAAGACCGCGAAATCTTCGACCTGCTGGGCTTCGACTGAAGAGATTATTTCTGCGTCCTGGAGCAATAAAACCAGCCCAACTTGGCCATTTAACTTCAGCCCTTCCTGGAGTGTGATCCTGAATGTGATTGCACTCCAGAGAAATAAATCGAATATCTAGGCAACGACCACCTCAATCAAACCACCGCTTCGAGGCTCATCGCCTGGATAGAGAGCCGATACGAGCAAGCAAGCTTTTAGCCCCCTGCTAATCAGGCTCAGGCCAAACCCACCAAGGCCATGGACAACTCCCACACCCGCCGGGCCGTCTCCGGATCGGTGGCCTTGTCGGATAGTTCCTGGCTGAACTGCTGACCATCCTTCTTCTGGCGGTTGCCCCAGCTCCAGTGCACACCGGAATCAGCAAAGTCGGGATTGGCCACCACATCTGCCACCCGTTCTCCGGCTAAAGCCTGGGAGACGTAGCCGCCAGTGATGTTCTTCTGGAACCAGGGGAAGATCGTCTGAAAGGCCTTGGGCGTGTTGCGGAACAACGGGGTATCCGCCACGCAGCCGGGGTAGAGCGAGGTGAAGGTGATTCCCGTGTCTCCGTGCAGGCGGCGGTGCAGCTCCTGGGTGGTGATCATGTTGCAGAGCTTGCTGTCTTTGTAAGCCTTGCCAGGCTTGAACGGCTTGCCACTGGCCATGGCGATGGGGTCTTTGAAACCGCCCTCAAACCCGGAGAGATCCCCCAGATCCGCCGGCGCAGGGATGGGAATCTTGCCTCCCAGTTCCTTGGAGTTGGCGGTCACAGTGCCCAGGATCACCACCCGCTTGGAGGGGTGGGTGGACGTCTTGAGCCGACCCAACAGCAGCTGCACCAGCAGGAAATGACCAAAGTGGTTGGTGGCCATCGAGATCTCGTACCCCTGGGGAGAGCGCTCCGGCTGCTTCAGTTTCGGTTTGTAGACCGCCGCATTGCAGACCAAGGCATCCAACCGCTCGGGCAAGGCATCAACCGCTCGGCGCACACTGTCGAGATCACCCAGATCCATCAACACGTGCTGAAGCCGCTCCTTGGGGAGGTCCAGTTCATCAGCGGCAGCCGCTGCTCGCTGCGGACTGCGATTGGCAGTGATCACCGTCCAGCCCCGCTTCACCAGAGCGCGCGTGGCATTCAGGCCGACACCTGATGTGGTGCCGGTGATCAGAACGGTGCCGGGCGTGGACATCAAGACAGAGCCAGGAAGGATGTCAGTCTGCCGGTCAGCACTCAATCTCAACGCCGCTGGTCACGAATCTCAGCGCCAGATCACACGTAAGCGATTGGGGCCGATCCACTGATCCTGCTCGCTGATCAGGCGCTTCTCTCCTCCAATACTGAACAGACGATCAAACCGCTGCTGCAGCGTGTCCAATTTGGCCGTCTCGATGGACACCACTGCCGAAATTTCACTGTGACGGTCCATCCGTTCCTGATAGGCCACCGACAAGCGGATCAAGCTCACACAGCCCAACAAAACAAGACCTGCCTTGGCAGCCAGGGCGAGAAGGCTGCACTGCAGTTCTTGTTGGTCGGTCTGTCGCTGAATTGCTGCAGCCATGGTGGCTGCATCCGTGCGGGGAGCTGAACTTTGAGCCTGACTGGCGGTCACCGCATCAGCACGAACATCCGCTTTTAACGCAATCCGTTGACGGTGCCAAGACCAGCTCCACGCCCGTTGATATCACGAGCCGATTGAAATCAGGCTTCGTAGAGGCTGATGGAGAGACGCAGGGCCAGAACAGCGGCATGGGCAGCCACCACGAGGGCAATGAACACCTCAGGTGCAGAGAGAAGGGTTTCCATGGGAACCATGCATCAAACGCTCCCATTCTTCTCCGAGGGAGGGGCTGCAGGCCATCATTCGCAAAGGCCTGTCACACCAGCCCATGGATTCGGTTCTGATCGATGCCCCTGCAATCCGGTCGTTGGATCTGCGGCCGCTGGAGATCTGGAGCGATCAGCCGCTGAACACACTGCTCGGCCAAGGGCCAGTGCTCGAGCTCCGTTTCGACTGGCCCCGAGCCCAGGATGACCCGCGCGAACTACCGGAATGTCCGGAACCTCGCCTCTGGGCCCTGCGGGCGGATGCACGGTTCCCTTGGCTGCCACTGTTGCTTGAACGCGACCAGGGCAGCCTGATCCGCCATGTCGCCCTGGTGGTGCCCCACAGTTTCAGCCGCAGCGAAGGCCTGCGTTTTGATCCTGAGGCCTTGGAGCTCTGGGTGACGCATCGCTTGATGCTGCTGGACGACCTCTGCCAACAGCAGCTGGGACGGCCGATGCGAGGCAACCTCTCCCAGATGGCCGCAGCCCTGGGTTATGAGCTCGATGCAGGGTTCTGGTCATTACTGAACTGAACTGAACTGAACTGAACTGAACTGTTGAACAGTTGGCCATTCAGCTCAGCAAGAGCTGCAGGGCCCGCCTTGAGCTGTCGATCGCCAGGATGATGGCGAGAGCCTTCAGGCAGCGAACCAAAAGAGCTGCGTCAAATTGATCGAGACGGCTGGCTGCCCATTGGGCGGCAATGGCCGCCACCCCACCCAGCAGCAACCCCATCAGAGGAACCCCGCGGCCCTCATGCAGGAACTGCAGAGACGCTGCGCTGGCTGAACAGAGCACCGCTACCGTGCTGAGCCGCACAGCCTGATGAATCGGCACGGATAACGGACCGCTCATCAGCGGCACCATCACCAGCCCCCCGCCTAGGCCCAACATCCCGGCGGTCCAGCCGGCGATGCAACCCACACCAGCCAACTGCGGTGCGCTGCTGTCATCGACGTCCTCGCTTGCATCTTCCTCGGCCCGTTCCCGAACGCAGAACGCCAGCACGATGTACATCAATGTCTGCATCGCCAACAGCATCCATCCCGCCGCAAAGCCAGCCAGGCCACCGAACAACAGGGCCGAGCCAAAGGCCGCCAAGCCGATGGCGAGCCCGGGCCGTGTCGGTACCCGCCCTTGGCGCAGGTGAGTGATGGTGCCCGCCAGCGCCGTGGGCACAATGGCGAAACTGCTCGTGGCCAGGGCCTGATGGGGCGGGAGATCGAGCCAAAGCAGGAGCGGCGCAAAGATCAACCCGCCGCCAATGCCCAGCAGGCCGGCCAGCCCCCCCGCCAGCAGACCGAGGGCAATCAAGATCGGCACATCCCACCAGGGCACCATGGCGTGCGATCGATGCTTCCTTCCAGCATGCCCGCAACCGGGCGCCTGCTTCCCACCCAGCAAGCAGATGGACACACCCAGATGGCCTTGGATGCCTGGCTTCTGAAGCGGAGCAATGGTCCGGCGCTGCGTTTTTACCGCTGGGATGGGCCCTGGCTCTCACTTGGACGCCATCAACGCCAATGGCCTGAGCACTGGAATGATTTAGCCCGTCGCGGCCGCCTCAGCCTGGTGCGACGTCCCAGCGGCGGTCGGGCAGTGCTCCATGCCGGCGGTCTCACCTACGCCTTGATCTGGCCTGATGCACCACGACGTCGCCAGGAGGCCTACCGCCAGGCCTGTCAGTGGTTGGTTGATGGCTTCAAGGGACTCGGTCTTCCGCTGCACTTCGGATCAGACCCGGCTGGAGCCGAAGCCAGCAACTGTTTCGCCAGTGCAACGGTGGCCGACCTGGTGGATGGATCCGGAGTCAAACGGGTCGGCAGCGCCCAGCGCTGGCAGAACGGTCGTCTGCTTCAGCACGGAGAAATCCTGCTGGATCCGCCCGCCGACCTTTGGTCCGAGGTGTTTGGGGAAGCGGCACCGGCAGTAGCCCCGACGCAGATCAGCCGACTGGATCTGGATCAGCAGCTGCGCCAGAGCATGATTCAGTCGTGGCCTGACTTCTGTTGGCAAATGCAGCCCCTGAACACCAAAGAAGTTCAGGAGTTGGACGACGAACTGGCGTCCTGGTCGGAGCTCTGAGCCTGCATCGTCTGGACCATTTGAGGGAGCATCGCCAGCCCCAGGGGATAGCCATTGCGCTTGCGCGCCTCCTCAAGGATCGCGGAGGGGAGGCTCACCCCAAGACGCTTCAGCACCGCATCCCCCACATCCATACGATCGAGAGTGCCGGAGGGAAGCCCCGCAGCACTCATCACCAGAAGGCGTCCCTGGGATGCCTTCTCAACGGCCGGCACCGCTTCCACCAGAGAGGCGGAACACACGATTGAGGGCAGTTGAGAGAGGGGGCGCAGATGATCCTCGAGTCGCTGCTGGTCCCATTGCTGCACCGGCAAGAGCTTCAATGGCTGATCGTCAATCCAGCCCACCCAACGACCGCTCTTGCAGACGAGCACCCAATTGGCGGGTCCCTCCCCCTCGCTGGCGGTTAGCCGCAGCTGGCTGAGGCGCCGCAACGTCTGATCCGCCTCCAGCACGCGAAAGCGTCGGCCCGCTGCGGCCTCCACCTTCAACTCCCGCAGCACGTTCTGCAACTGCAGCATCTGGGTCTGACTGCGGTTGGCACTCAGCCCGAACCAGCCGATCAACATCAACAGGATCCCGTTGATCCCCCAGCCCTGCCAGAGCAGGACACCGCCCATCAGAATCATCAAAATCGACAACGCACGACCGGACGCCGACGCCACCTGAACGCCCTTCTGCTGACTGCCACTGATCTGCCAGACCAGGGCCTTCAGGATCAGCCCGCCATCGAGAGGAAGACCTGGCAGGAGATTGAACAGACCCAGCATCAAGTTGAGCAACCCCACCTGGCTCAACAGCTGCGTCGCCAAGGGCTGGGTGTCTGAGAGAGCTGCAGCACCCACCAGCATCCCGAAGGCCAGCAAAAGGCTGACAATCGGGCCAGCAGCAGCAATGCGCAGATTCCCCATCGCTGTGGGGCATTCCTTCTCAACCCGGGCGATACCGCCCAGATGAAACAGGGTGATGCTCAAGACCTTCACCCCTTCCCGCAGGGCCATCAGGGCATGACCCAGCTCATGCAGCAGAACGGAGCTAAACAGCAGCAAGGTTGTTAGAAAAGCCAGACCCCAGCTGGCTGTTCCCGAGGTCGTGGCGGCATATCGAGATTGGAACAACGTGGTGAAGATCGCCACAGCGAACAACCAGCTGGGCTGGAGCCGCAGTGGAATTCCGCCGATCTTGAGCAACTGCCAGCCCTCTCCCACCGCCAATTCCGTCGTGTGCCGCTGTCGCGGGCTGTCATCCACGATCCTAGGGAGAGCAATCGATGCAGCCCTTGCGTGATCCCCGCCCCACTCCAGACCTCAAGATCTGTGGGATCACCGACCTTGAGCAAGCACTCGCCATTGCGCGCATGGGCGTACAGGCGATTGGCGTGATCGGCGTTGAAGACACGCCGCGCTACGTCGAACCATCCCAACGCAGGGCCTTGTTCAGTGTGCTCGAGCAGCAGCATCCGCCACTGCATCGGGTTTGGGTTGTCGCAGATCCCGACGATGCGGCTCTTGAGGAAGCGCTGAGCGGTGCAGGCCAGCCCTCCGTGGTGCAGCTCCACGGCAGCGAATCAAGCGATCGCTGCCGGATCTTGAAACAGCGCTATCCCCAGCAGCAGTGGTGGAAAGCGTTGCGGGTGCGCGAGCCCGACGATCTCAAGCAGCTCGAGCACTACGACACCCATGTGGACGCCTTGCTCCTCGATGCCTGGAGCTCCGATCAACTGGGCGGCACCGGCCACCGGTTGCCCCTCGATTGGCTCAGTGAGACCGAGCTATCAGTGCCGTGGTGGTTGGCCGGGGGCGTGAGTGCGGAGTGGGTTCCAGAACTGCTCAGCAGAGTGAACCCTCAAGGTCTGGATGCCTCGAGCCGACTCGAAGAACGACCTGGATGGAAAAACCTCGACAAGGTTCAGGCCCTTGTCGAGGCAGTACATCAGGGTTGATTCAGACCTGATCAGTTGCTGAGCAGCGCTTCTTGCTGACGCACTAGCTCGAAGAACTCCTGCTTGAGGCTTGGATCGTGGCGGAAATCACCGCGCACCACCGAGTTCACCATGCTGGTTTGGGGCTCCTTCACACCACGCCATTTCATGCAGTAGTGCTGAGCCTTGATGATGATGCCAAGCCCCTGAGGCTCGCAGAGCTTCTCAATTTCATCGGCAAGGATCATCACCGCTTCCTCCTGGATGTGCGGGCGAGAAAACACCCAGTCGGCGACACGCGTGAACTTGGAAAGACCGATCACCCGAGCTCCAGGCTTGATCCCGATCCAGCAGTTGCCCATGATCGGCACAAGATGATGGGAACAGGCGGAGCGCACCGTGATCGGACCAACGGTGTAGATCTCATCCAACTGCTTCACATTGGGGAAGCTGGCCACTTTGGGTTGCTGGTGGTAGCGCCCTTTGAACACTTCCTGCAGGTACATCTTGGCGACCCGCTCGGCCGTCTCATGGGTGTTGTGATCGTTATCGATATCGATCACCAAGCTGCGCAGCAGGTCGCGAACCTTGTCTGCAACTTCAACCTGCAACTGATCCAGTTCTCCGGGGTGGAGGTGATCAGCAATGTTGTCGTTGGCCAAGAAGGAAACACCAGATTCGACCAACCGTTCACGAATACGGGCTGAGACCTGGGGCTTTAAGAGCTTGTTGCCGTTGCCGTTGGAAACGCCGTTGGAAACGCCGTTGGAAACGAAAGGGACTGTAGTGGTCATGGTGTTCGTTTAAAAGGCGCCGGCGGCCGGCATAAGGGTGAGGTCTTCGATCAACTGGTTGCTGGGTTGCATCGCCAGATTCGCCAGTGTCTCTGCTGCCTGATCGACAGAGAGCATGGCACGACGATCGAAATCGCTTTGTACGGTTTCCGCGTCCCAAAGCGGTGTGTTGACGGCTCCGAGGGTGAGGGTGCAGGCACGAATGCCATGGCCTCGCTCCTCTTCTGCCAGACAGCGGGTGAAGCTGGCCAACGCAGCCTTGGTCACGCAATACGCTCCCCATTGGGGGAAGGCATTGCGGGCCGCATGGCTGCTGATGTTGATCACCAGTCCGCCGTTCTCACGCATGGAGGGAACGACAGCAGAACAAACCTGCATCACGCTGGTGACATTCAGCTGTAGCAGCCATTGCCAACGCTCCAGCGGCATGGACAGAAGTTCACCGGTGTAAGCAGCACCGGCGTTGTTGATCAACACCGAAGGGGTCGCCCCCCGCTGCAATAGATCAGCCATCGCCAAAGCGATCGCATCGGGCTGGGTGAGGTCAATGGCTGCAGACGCCACAGAGACGCCCTGCTCACTGAGCTGTGCAGCGAGCTGATCAAGTTGATCGGCACTACGGGCCGTCAGCAGAAGGTCCCAACCCTGTTGAGCCAGAAGTTCGGCTGTGCGGCGACCAATGCCTCGGCTCGCACCCGTAATTAGAGCCGTTGGCAAAAACCGTTAGCAAACCGCGATACTTTAAGCCGCTTTCTCGACATCCTGTGACGTTTTTTCGAGAAAGCGCCCCATCGCCCTGAATTTGGAGTAGCGGGCATCGCGGAGCTCCTGTTCCGACAGGCTCAACAATTCATCGAGATGCCGGTCAATCGCCGCCCGCAGAATTGCGCCGGCCTCCAACGGTGCCCAGTTGTTGCCACCGGATGGCTCCTCGAGAACCTCATCCACCACCCCCAGCTCCAATAAATCGCGGCCGGTGATTCGCAAAGCCGCCGCTGCATCCGGCGCCTTCGCTGCATCACGCCAGAGAATGGAGGCGCAGGCTTCAGGGCTGGCAACGGTGTAAACGCTGTGCTCGAACATCAGCAATCGGTCCGCAACCCCGATCCCCAACGCACCGCCGGAACCGCCTTCGCCGATCACAGTGGCGATCACCGGAACGCGTAAGCGGAACATTTCACGCAGGTTGACTGCGATTGCTTCACCCTGGCCCTGCTCCTCCGCTTCGAGTCCGGCATAGGCGCCAGGAGTATCGATGAAAGTGAGGATGGGCAAGCGAAAGCGATCGGCGTGGTCCATCAACCGCATCGCTTTGCGGTAACCGCCCGGAGCGGCCATCCCGAAATTGCGGGCAACATTTTCCTTGGTGTCGCGTCCTTTCTGATGGCCGATCAACATGATCGGTCGATCACCCACCCGTCCAACGCCGCCAATCAACGCCTGATCGTCATTGCCACGACGGTCTCCATGCAGTTCGACCCAGTCGTCACAGAACATCTGAATGAAATCCAGCGTGCTCGGACGATGCGGGTGGCGGGCGACCTGAATCTTCTGGGCGGGAGTCAGACCTTGAAAGATCTCCTGACGCCGACGGGCTGCGAGGGTCTCCAGCTGCTGCAGCTGCTGCGACACGTCAACTTCGGAATCCCTGGCCAACTGGCGGATTTGCTCAATCTGCTGCTCCAGCTCAACAAGCGGTTTTTCGAACTCAAGCAGGGGGCGACGGGGCATGGCTCTCCGGGGGTCAGGCGGCAGTGGCCTGCAGGTTGGGATGGAGGTTCAGGGTGCTGAACCCATGGCGGACCGATGCCGCACCGATGAAATCCATCTTCTCGAGGGTGATGTTGTTGCGCCCCCAGCTGAAGTTGGTGTGACAGCGCTCGAACTCGAGCAGCATGGCCTCTGCGAAACAAGCAAACATCTGGCGCTGAGGTTTCTCCATCTCGGCGATGGCCATCATCGACCAACCGATGTCGCGGCAGAACTCAACGATTCCACCCTTCAAGACGTGAATCCCGCCACCAGCGACCTTGGTATCCAGATTCTTGGGGTAGCCCCCATCAATCATCAAACAAGGCTTCTTCAGGCTGTTGTGGTCGATCTCAAGCGTCTTAGGCATGCTTGCCACCCAGACGACCACATCCGCCTCCGGCAGAGCCTCATCGAGCGTCAGGATCCTTCCACCGCCGAGCTCCTGTTGCAGGTCCAGCAACGGTTGCTGCTGTCGCGCCACTAGTAACAGTTCTTCGACGCCGGTTCGCGCCTGCAGCCAACGGCAGACGGCGGAACCGATGTCACCGGTTGCTCCAACAACGGCGACCTTGGCCTTACTTAGGTCGATACCGAGAGTTGGCGCGTTGTTCTCCACCTGGCGGCAGATCACCCAGGCCGTGTGAGTGTTCCCGGTGGTGAACCGCTGCCAATCCAGGGTGGTGCTGCGCACCGTCTGGTGCTGCAGGAGATTGAAGTTCTCAAAAATGATCGAGGTAAAACCGCCCAGGGCGGTGATGTTGATGCCCTTCTTCTGGGCAAGTTCCATCGCGTTGAGCACCTTGCGGCGAGCCGTCTTGAAACGGCTCAACATCTCGGGCACAAAGCAGGAATCGATGTAGGCACCCTCGATGGTCGTGCCCGTTGGACTGGTGACTTCAACGTGCTCCACAAGCTGCGGAGGTGCGCTGCACCACACATCAAGATCACCATCCGAGATGTGATCGAACCCGAGTTCCATTGCCTTGCGGCGAGCGGCCTCAAAACTCGTTGAATGTCCGATCAGACCAAACATGTACTACTGCTGACGTCTCAAAGAACACCTCAAGGGACCATGCTCCCACGCCAACCGGTATCGACGGCAACGTGCCTGTCGAAAAACCGGCGTCAATTGGGTCCCGAACTGGCTTAAACGGCCAGAGCTGCCGCCGCCATCCGGGCGATGTCACGGGAGGTGAAACCGATTTCACCCAAAGCTTCTTGGTAGGCAATCAGGAAGTCTTCGATCAGGTCTTCCTTTTCCATATGGAGGACGGCAGCGTCAGCAGCCACGTCTTCCAGCATCGAGCGGATTAGGGGAAGGTTGGCCTTGTTTGCTTCGAACAGCTCATCCTTGCTGGTTTCGAAGTTGGCCTTCAGCCATTCCTGGCCATAGTTCAGATGGGTGTACTCATCTTTGACAACACCCTCAGTGATCTTGCGAGCGAAGGGATCAGCAACGGGGATATAGATGTGATATGCCGAAATGGCAAACGCTTCGATCAACAGAGCCTGGATCAACAGGCAAGTAACCACCTTGCCTTCCTTGAGCGCAGCCTGGAAGTTGCCGTGAAGCGGTTCGAAGAACTTCTTGGCGAAAGGCAGGTCAGCTTCAACGCCCAGGTTCCGGCCGCAGGAGGTGAAGCCCTTCATATGCTTCATTTCCATCCGAGCCAGGCGCTTGAGCTCCTCAGCCTGGTCAGGGATCAGCGTCCCGAGAGAGATGTAGTTGTCGTGAGCTTCCTGCTCGCCCTCGATCACGATGGCGTTGATCCGGCTGTAGGCGTCCTTGTAGGCAGCGGTTGTGAAATCGGGCAGTGCGTCTTGGCCCTCCAGCACAGGTGCTTCAGGTGCGTTGAGGGTCGTCATAGGACGCTTGCTACCGCTTTAGTGGGACCGACAATAACCAGTGCCCCAAGAGTTGGGGACACATGCGTTCAAAGTTCAGGACTTGGGCGCGCCATTTGACGGGTTGGCGAGCAGGCTTTGGGAGGGGGGCCAGTCACTTGCCATAAGGGTTTGAAAACGCGCCTGCCAATGGCGAATCAGACGTTCCTCCAAGCGGCGGCCCAGATCTACCGATGCCGGACGCGCATCCCCGATCACTCCCGACACGCTTAGATCGTCGGTGAGCCAAGCGCAGGGTGCCGCTCCTTCGAGGCTCCACCCCTCCGGCGGTTCCTGAGAGGAGCCAGACGATACAAGTCCATCCACAGGGCGGGCAGAACCGACCAGGTCTGGCTCCAGCTGCAACATCAAGCTGGTTTCGGCTTGCCCGGCATGCAGACCATGGAGCAACTCCTCTTCTGGCAGCAGAGCAGCCAACCCTTCCACACCACTCCAGAGGAAACAGGGAAGAACAGCCAGCGACGGACAGCGGGCCCGCAGCTGGCGGGCCGCAACCTGCAACAAACCGATTTGGCCGCCGTGGGCATTGAACAGAACGAGACGTTGCATCCCCATCGCCGCCAATTGCATGCCCACCTGATCAACCAATTCGAGGATGAGAGGAGCCGAAAGGCTGAGAGTGCCTGAGAAATTCTTGTGCTCGGGCGAAAAGCCAAGGGCCTGACAAGGCAGCCGCCAAAGCGGCAGAGCTGGATCAAGCCCGAGCAGAACCGCATCAAGGATGCTTTCAGCGAACACGGCATCCGTCGACAGCGGCAGGTGAGGTCCGTGTTGCTCACAGGCTCCGAATGGCCAGATCACCGTGGCACCAGGCCGGCTGGCAGCATTTCTGGCCTCGGGCCATGTCAGCTGATCAAATCGCTTTCGGAGCTGGTCCATGGAGTTGCACAGGCAAGGGGGTGCTGATCCCAGCCCAGCCTGTCAAAATGGTCGATCGATGACCCCGATGGTCCATGCCCGCAGCCGGCAGTCCGCAGCCCAACCGCCCCAAGGCACCAAAGCCGGCAGCGACCAAACCGCTGCAGGTCATGCAGATTAATCGCCGTGAAGAGCAGGAGCAGCTCGCACGGGAGGCAGCAGAAGCGCGCGCGGCAGCCGAGGCAGCGGCTGAAAAAGCACGAATCCTGGAGGAGCGGGCTGGTCTGGCCATGCCGCCAAAGCCGGCCCAACAAGACGGAAGAACGTCTCCCAGCACGGACGATGACGCCCGGTTCGACATGGGTGCCATGGAAGGCATGACCATGGCCGACTTGATGGGTGCGCCTGATCAGCAACCCAAGAAGGAGCAGCGCAATCAACCGCGCAGCGTTGATGATTTCGATTTCGATGAAGAAGCCTTCCTCGCCGCTCTGGACGAGAACGCTCCTGTGGGCACGACAGGGGAGGTGATCAAGGGCACGGTGATCGGTATCGAAAACGATGGCGTGTATGTCGATATCGGCGGGAAAGCTCCTGGCTACATGCCCAAGAGCGAGGCAGGGCTTGGCGTTGTGACCAACTTCCGGGAACGCTTCCCGAAAGGCCTGGAAGTGGAGGTTCTGGTGACCCGTGAGCAGAACGCTGATGGGATGGTCACAATCAGCTGCCGCGCCCTGGAGCTGCGCAAGAGCTGGGACCGGGTGAAGGAGATGGAGAAGCAGGGGAAAGTCGTTCAAGTCATTGTGAATGGCTTCAACCGCGGCGGTGTCACCTGCGATCTCGAAGGACTGCGCGGCTTTATCCCCCGCTCACAACTCCAGGACGGTGAGAACCATCAGGAGCTGGTGGGCAAGACCATGGGAGTGGCCTTCATCGAGGTCAATTCCGAGACACGCAAGCTGGTGCTATCCGAGAAACGTGCTGCCGTTGCTGAACGGTTCCAGGATTTGGAAGTGGGGCAATTGGTGGAAGGGCAGGTTGCAGCGGTCAAGCCCTATGGCCTGTTCATTGATCTCGGAGGCATCAGCGGTCTGTTGCATCAATCGGCAATCACCAATGGCAGCCTGCGCTCGATCCGTGAGGTTTTCGATCAGGGTGATCGGGTGTCGGCCCTGATCACAGAACTGGACCCGGGACGGGGACGCATCGGCCTCAACACAGCACTGCTGGAAGGCCCCCCCGGAGAGCTACTCATCGAAAAAGACAAAGTGATGGCTGAAGCAGCCGATCGCGCCAGCCGAGCACAAAGCGTTTTGAAACAGCAGGAGCAATCTGCCGGATGAGCACTGCTGCCCTGACAGCCGCTGAGGACTGGGAACTTGACTTCTATTCCCGACCGATCCTGGAGGCCGATGGCCGAAAGCGCTGGGAACTTCTGATCACCTCCACTCCTGCTGTGAGCGGCGACGCACCGTTTCGCTTCGCCAAGGTTTGTCCCTCCGGTGAGGTGAATTCACTGTGGTTAAGCCAAGCCCTAGCAGAAGCCAAGGAGGCGTCCGCCAGTGGGGGCTGGGGATCCCCCGTACGCCTGCGTTGCTGGCGCAGTTCAATGCGAACGATGGTGCAACGGGCCGCCACCGAACAAGATCTTGAAGTAATCGCAAGTCGCCGCACCTTCGCCCTGCTCGATTGGCTCCAGCAGCGCGAAAGGGAGGTGTACCCACAGGACGAGGGGTTCATGGCAGGACCACTCGCCCCCCCGCCGGCTCCCGTTACGACTCCACCGGTGCCCCTGCCGGAAGAGGTTCAAGGAGATGCCTGGAGCTGGGCCGCCTTGCCGGCGAGCCTGCTGCTGGAGGCATCGGAATGGCCAATGAGTTTCAGCGGGCTTCTGCCGGTGCCCGATGGCATCGATCCCGATGCTTCCGTCCCGGGTTTACGCCTGTTCAGCCAAAGTCGATCTCTGGCCATGGCGGGCTGGTTGGGGGGTCTCGAACCGGTGCGCATGGTCGTTGAAGACCGGCAGCTGGTGCTGGAAGCCGGTCAGGACGACCGCTGGCTGGTGAGTGACCTCGAATCGGGTGTTGCCACTGAAATCGCCGAAGCACTCATGACCTCACAACAGCAGGTGCGCGGCCTGCAATTCATCGCCATCCAGGCCAGCCCCGAGGAGCAGACCTTTGGCGGCTTCTGGATGCTGCGGGACATCCCGATGGCCTGATCGCAAGGCTGATGCACGACGGGCCTTTTGATCGACCAGACAGCAGCTTCAACACGTTGAAGAACTGGACCTGGATCGGTTGTTACGGGGGCTACTACCTCCAGAGCGATCTGCTGCACGAGCACGGCTTTGAGCACGGCTTCTTCACCCGGCGCTGGCAGGGCCGCGGACCCGACCAACTGGCGGGCTACATCAGTGCGGGCATCAGCGTCCATCGTCCCCAGCAGGTCCATAGCGGAATCGTTCTGAAGGCCAGCGAAGCTCGTCAGGATCCCTGGCCCGAGGCCGACGGCCTGGTGAGTGATCGCGGAGGCCAGAGCCTCTGGGTGTGCGGTGCGGACTGCACGCCAGTTCTGATTGCCGATCCCGGCACCGGGCATGCCGCTGCCTGTCATGCCGGCTGGCGTGGGGTGGCCGCTGGAATCCTGATGTCGGCCCTCGATCAGCTGTTGGAGCTGGGAGCCCGTCGAGAGGATCTGGTCATTGCCCTGGGCCCTGCCGTGAGCGGCAAGCGCTATCAGGTGGGAGAAGACGTGGTGGAGGCCATCACTGCCGCGATTCCAAGGGATGCTGATCTCCAGGAGAGCGAAGCCCTCCTGCCGGATGAGCAGCCTGGAAGGCATCGCCTGGACATCCGCGCCGCTGCCAGGGTGCAACTCCAGAGCGCAGGAATCGCCGGCGAACGGATCGCCCACTGCCCGCTCTGCACCGTCAGTGAACCCGAGCTGTTCCATTCCTGGCGACGGGATCAGGTAAAAGCCGTGCAATGGAGCGGAATCGTGGCGCAAGCCCCAACCTGAGCCACGCCAATCACGGCTAAAGGGCTAAGGCTGACGAATTTCCAACCACGAGCCAATTTGAAGAAAGCATTTCAGCTTTCACGATGTTCCAATCGATCCTTCGCCTGGGTTTGGCGAGTGCAGTCTCCCTCGCCCCCCTGATCGCTTGTGCCGGTGCCGCTGATGCCAAGCCTTCGGTGATGTCGGAAACCATCAGGGTGAGCGAAGTCAAGGCTGCTCAGGAGGCCTGGTGTGAGGCCCTCATCACCATCAGCAAAACCCACGATGAAGGAGGTCTGGCCCAATCCAAACCCCTGGCCGGAGAGATCATCGATGCGGCCTACGGCTACCAGTTCGGTCCTGTGGCCTTCAAGCCGACCTGGGCCAAGGGTGACGTCACCTTCCGCGACACTCGCAGTGGCGCTGTGTCCTATTTCGTCGGGGACGATCCCGCCTTTGGCGACTCCGGCTTTGCCATTGGCACCCCCGGCACCACGCGCAGCCCCTGGGTGAAATGTAAGCCTGAAATTTTCGTGATTCAGAGCTTTGGGAACACCGCCAATGCCATGGGCTGGGTGCATCTGGAAGCGGCCGATGGCACCACCAGCAAGGTCGATAAAACCTTCGGTTACGTGCGTGATGACGAAGGTGCTCTACGGATCGTGGTGCATCACTCCTCCACCCCCTTTGCCGGGTATTAATCGCCTGGACGGGTGAGGGTCAACGGGACTGGCGGCCGGTCCCCAGGATTTGAATGGCTAGGGCTTCAGCGGCCCGAATGCCATCGATTCCTGCGGAAAGGATGCCACCGGCGTATCCCGCCCCCTCACCCGCCGGCACCAGCCCTCTCACATTGAGCGATTCCAGCGCGTCATCCCTGGGTATGCGAACGGGCGATGACGTGCGGGTTTCGACGCCCGTCAGTACGGCATCGGGGTGGTCGTAGCCCTTCAGCTTGCGGGCAAAGGCTGGCAGCGCCTCCCGCAAGGCCTCAACAATGGGAACCGGCAGCAGATCGTTCAGGTCGGCCGGATGCACACCCGGTTGATAGGACGCTGGGATAGCACCAAGACGTGTTGACGGACGGTCAGCAAGGAAATCCTCCAGCCGCTGTGCCGGCGCGGCATAGCTTCTGCCTCCCAGTCGAAAGGCACGCTCTTCGAGCTCACGTTGAAGGGCAATCCCCGCCAACGGATCCCCGGGAAAACGTTCAAACGGTGCAAGGTCGTCTGCCTCCAAGGCCACGACCAAACCACTGTTGGCGTTGCGTTCGTTGCGGGAATGCTGGCTCATGCCGTTGGTCACGACCCTGCCCTCTTCTGAGGTCGCACCCACGACAAATCCACCGGGACACATGCAGAAGCTGTAGACGCAGCGTCCGTTCTCTGCATGGTGGACCAACTTGTACTCAGCGGCCCCGAGGCGAGGATGGCCGGCCGCCTCCCCCCATCGGGCTGCATCGATCAGGTGCTGTGGATGCTCAATCCGCACGCCGACCGAAAACGGTTTGCGCTGCAGTTGCACGCCGATCTCTTCCAGCATTTCAAAGCAGTCCCGCGCCGAATGCCCCGGGGCCAACACCAGATGGCGGCAGGGGATCTCCGTGCCATCCGCCAGCACCAATCCCTCAAGTTGATGCGGCTTGTCACCGGTGCTGGCACTGAGCTGGAGACGTGTCATGCGACTGTCGAACCGCACCTCGCCTCCCAGGGCTTCAATGCGCGCCCGTAGACCGCGCACCACGGTGGCGAGCTTGAACGTGCCGATATGGGGCCGATGCAGCGTCAAGATCTCCTCGCTGGCGCCACAAGCCACCAGCTCCTCCAGCACCTTGCGCCCGTAGTGCTCAGGATCGCTCACCTGGCTGTAAAGCTTGCCGTCCGAAAAGGTGCCAGCGCCTCCCTCACCGAATTGGGCGTTGGATTCCGGGTTGAAGGGGCTGGTTCCCCGCCAGAAGCCGAAGGTCTGCAGGGTGCGCTGCTTCACCGACTGCCCCCGTTCCAGCAACAGCGGCTGGAAACCCATCTGCGCCAAGAGCAGGGCAGCGAAATAGCCGCAGGGGCCTGCGCCCACCACCACCGGCCGATCAACCGAATTCAACGGGAAGCCCTCAGGGGCATCGCCGACAGGCCAGTAACGAGTATCCGGTGCAAGACGAACGCGTCCTTTATTGCCGATGCGCCGCAACAAGGCAGCTTCACCCTTCACCTGCACATCCACGCTGTAAATCAGCTGAATCCGATCGCGGCGACGCGCATCGACACTGCGCTTCACCAGGGTCTGGCCTAGGAGTTGATCCGGCGGAATCCGCAGGCGCTTGAGCACCGCCTCCCGCAGGGCCTCCTCCCCATGATCCAGGGGCAGCTTCAACTCACTCAGGCGCAGCATCTCGAGGTCGTATCCCCAGACCTCATTCGATCAGACCGGCAATGGCCTGACCTGACGGAGCCTGGCCGGCACGAAATCGGGAATCACTGGCAACTGCCTGAAGACGCAGGCGCTCACCGCGGCGCCGCTGATCGAAGGCCTCGCAAATCGGGACTGCCTCCTGATCGGGATCGAGCCAACCCATGGCATCGTTGGTTCCATCATCGGACAGCTGCAGCGGTGCTGCATCCGCCAGAGCCAACAGCCTCGCCGTATCGAAGCCGGCACCGGCGAGCAGAGAGGGAGCCGTGCCGGTGTGCTGCTGGAAATTCTCCTGGAAGTCAGACCAGGCGTCCCCACGCGCTGGGTGCTGCAGGCCAAGCTGTTGCCAAGGAACCTCGGGAGCATCCTGCAGACCTTCAGCCTCAGTGAGCCAGATCCAGTTCGGCGTTCGCGGTGCCCCACCACCGAAGCGTCCCTGCTGCTGCTCAGCCCGCAGCTGTTGCGAGAGAGGGCCATCGGGGGCATCAGCCACCACAACAGTGGGCACCCACGACCAAGCCATGTCGTCCTTGAACCGTTGCAGACGCCGGTCGTTGCTGGGATCCACCCGCTGAACCGGCTCGGCTTCGTAGCTCTCAACAATGCCGCCAGCGGCCTGGAACAGTTCGACAAAACCCTTGGAGCTTGTGGACTCCAGGGCTGACGGGGCCTCCACCACCATGGCCCGTCCCCAGCCGGCCTCCATCGCCGCCGCCACCATCGCTTTCAGATCCTCCTGTTGGGAGGGAACCAGCGGCCAGAGCCGTTCACGGCCTTCGAGGCCACGCAAGGTGTCCAGAGACTGCCCCCGCTGAAAGGGCAACAGCACGGTGAGATCCCGCTCAACCGCCAAAGCAGCAAAGGTCCGCAAATCCGCGGATGGGGGTGCCACCAGCAGCTTGAGTTCGCTGGAAGGCATCAACTGCGCCTCAGGCGCCTCGCCGGAGTTCAGTCCATGCCAGGCCACCGGGGGGAAAGACTCACCACAGGCCTCCACCGAAGACTGGCCGAGACGAAAGCCCTGCAAGAAGTCCTGCCGCAATGCAGCATCGCGATGGCCCATCGGCAGCAGCACCGCCAGCCGTGGGCGACTGAAGCCACTGGCGACCATGGATTGGCAGCCAATCAACGTCGCTGCAACAACAGACCATGACAGCCAAGGCCAGCATCGCCACTCAGGCTTCGACATGGAATCGGAGGGAAGCAACCCGATTCCCGAAAGTTAGGGAGAGGGATCGGAGTCGTCTGGTTTTGTCACAGAGGTCTCAGACCCGCCTCCCAACTGGGACAACCAACCGGCCAATAGCAAGCCAACGCCGAGTCCGATGGCCAGGGGGCGATTTTCGGCGGCGGCTCCCTGACCCCACACGGCCGTTGCCAGAAAAGCACCGCCCAACAGAAGGCAAGGCACCAGCACAATGCCTCGGGCGACTCTGTTATCAGCCATCGACCCCACAGCTGTTGACAGCCAAACCTGCGGCAATCAAGCCACTGCTGAGGTCACGCTCGGCACCGATTGGCGTCACCCGAGCCATGAGCTGACCCTCGCTGGAACCGACCGGTCGGAGATTGACCCTGCGCCGGCGCGGCAGTTCTTTACGCAACCAGGCGGTCGCTTCGGCTTCGTGGCTCAGATCAACGGATGTGCAGGCCAGGGAAACGGTGTAGGTGCGGTTGTGATCGCCGACCTGAAGCAGGGAGCTGCTGCGCACCTGAAGCACCTCAGCGGCCTGAACCGGAACTGCCCAAAGCAGCAGCAGCAATCCGGTTAAGACAAGTCGAATCAAGGGGTCGTGGCATTGAGAACCGGCATAGGGGCCGGGAGGCCCACCATTTCAGCATTGCTTTTGCCGGGGGGAACCATCGGATAACAGTTCTCACCGCGGCGCACATGGATATCAATCAGCATCGGGCCGGGGGCCTTCAAAGCGGCCTCCAGGTCAACGCGCAAGGTCTCCCGCTCGCGGATGTGCACACCGTCCACACCGAAAGAGCGGGCGAGAGCAACGAAGTCCGGCATGCCATTGAGCATGTCGGAAGCTGAATAGCGCTCGTCGTAGAAACTCTCCTGCCATTGGCGCACCATGCCCTGCCAATGGTTGTTGACGATCACCACCTTCACCGGGAGGCTGTAGGCCGCCAGTGTTCCCAGCTCCTGAATGTTCATCAGGATGCTGGCGTCACCGGCAATGCACACCACTTGACGATCGGGGCAAGCCACCTGGGCGCCCATCGCGGCCGGCATGCCGAAACCCATGGTGCCGAGACCAGCACTGCTGATCCAGCCGCGGGGACCATTGCGTAGGTACTGGGCGGCCCACATCTGATGCTGCCCCACATCCGTGGTGACGATGGCATTTGGAGCCAGGTCGCGAACAGCCAGCAGCACCTCCTGGGGATACAGGGGACCCTCCGCAGGAGGAACGGTGAGTGGATAGGTCTGTTTCCACTCGGCAATGCGCGCAAGCCAGGGAGCGGTGCGTGGTTGCACCTGCTGTTGCAGGCTCAGCTCCACCAACCGCGCCACGCTCAGGCCCAGATCACCCAGCACCGCCACCTCAGGACGACGGGTCTTGCCAATCTCAGCCGGATCAATCTCAAAGTGGATCACCTGGGCCCGAGGGGCAAAGGTATCGAGCTTGCCGGTGACCCGATCATCAAAGCGGGCGCCGACGGCAATCAGAAGATCGCATTCGGTGACGGCGAAATTGGCGTAGGCCGTACCGTGCATTCCGAGCATCCCTACGGATAAGGAGTCGTTCTCATCGAAGACACCCTTGCCCATCAAGGTGCTGGTTACGGGGATCTGGAAGCGCTCTGCGATGACGCGAAGGCTGTCGTGAGCACCAGCAGAGATCGCACCACCCCCCACGTACAGCAGGGGGCGCTCCGCCTCCATGATCAGCTCAAGAGCTGACAGGATCGGCTCATCCCGCGGTGGCTGCGGCTTGCGAAAGCCCTGGGGAACAATCGACCCAGGCTCAACGGGCACATAGTCGAACATCTCCTGACCGACATCCTTCGGGACGTCGATCAGGACCGGACCCGGACGACCACTCGCTGCGATCAGAAAGGCCTGGGCAACGATGGACGCAAGATCGGCTGGATCCCGCACCACCCAGGAATGCTTCACGATCGGCAGGGTGATGCCAAAGATGTCGGTCTCCTGGAAGGCATCGGTGCCGATCGCCGGACGGGGCACCTGACCGGTGATCACCACCATGGGCACCGAGTCCATCTGGGCGGTGGCGATGCCAGTCACCAAGTTGGTGGCACCGGGACCGGATGTGCCAAAGCAAACGCCCACCTTGCCGGTGGCGCGGGCATAGGCATCGGCAGCATGGGTTCCAGCCTGCTCATGTCGCACCAGGATGTGCTTGACCCACCCCTCGCTCTCGGCGATATGGAGAGCGTCGTAAATGGGAAGAATCGCCCCGCCGGGGTAGCCGAAGATCGTGTCGACGCCGTGACGTCGCAGTGCATCCATAAGGGCTGTGGCCCCGGACATTCTCTGCCCACCGTTACCGGCCTGCTGCCCAGTGACGGCCGAGGACGCGGAGGTGAGAGTCACAGGGGCGACAGGTCAATGACCCTCAAGATTAAGGGCCGGAAGCGCCCCTGGCTCAATCAGAGCAATCCGAGGGCATGAAGCGGCCCTTGACCACTGATCAACTCGAGCAGAAAAGCCGAAAAACCAACCATTGCCAGACGGCCGTTCCAGACTTCTGAACTGTTGTTCCAACCCCATTCCCACTTCTCCTGGGGATACAGCTTCACCTTGGTGGGCAGTTCCGCCGCCGCATCCAGGCTCACTTCAGGACCCTTCAGGCTGGTCGCCACGAGATCAGCCAGCCCTTCGATGAAGGGAACATAGGTATCGAGAGCCCGCACGCGGCGGAAATTCACCACACCAGCTTCAGTGGCCAACTCCCGGTATTCGATATCGATTTCCTCGAGCGTCTCGATGTGTTCGCTGACGAAGCTGATCGGCACCACCACGAGATCATTGGTCTTGGCTTTGCCTAATTCTTCAAGCGCCTCCTCCGTGTAGGGCTTCAGCCATTCAACCGGGCCCACACGGCTTTGATAGGCCAGGGTGAAGGGGTTGTCGTGGCCCATCTGAACGGACAGTTCCTTCATGATCAAACCCGTGCAGGCTTCGATCTCTTTTTGATAGGGGTCGCCAGCCTCTTCCACGTAGCTCTTCGGCACACCGTGGGCGCTGAAGAACACATGGGCTTTGCCGGGATCATCGCTATTGCGGACTTCTTCAGCGATCAGCTCGGCCATAGCTTTCACATAGCCCGGGTGATCGAACCAACTGCGGATGCAGCGAATCGGCAGCTTCTCAAAGGAGGGATCTGCCTGGCGCAGGCGCTGCAGCTCACGGAAACTGGAGCCACTCGTGCTGATCGAGAAGTGGGGATAGAGGGGGAGCACCACCACCTCATCCATGCCGTCAGCCTTGATGTCCGCTACAGCGGATTCCGTGAACGGGTGCCAGTAGCGCATGGCCACATAGCTGGTGGCATCGATACCGCGCTGCCGCAACATGCTCTGAAGTTCTCGGGCCTGCTGCTCTGTGATCCGGCGCAGCGGTGATCCGCCACCGATGGAGCGATAGGCCTCCTGCGACTTGCCACTGCGCAGGGTGCTGATCAACCAGGCCAGTGGCTTCTGCAGCGCCGGGCTAGGCAGCCGAATGATCTCAGGATCGGCGAACAGGTTGTAGAGGAAAGGCCCAACATCCTGGATACGCTCCGGGCCACCCAAGTTCAACAGGACGACACCGACGCGAGACATACCGAGCAGAACGGTTTTAGGGGGTTGAGCGTAGCGGCCATCGACGCGATCCTTGACGTCGACGACACATTTATGGAGCTCAAAAGTGCGCTGGAGACCGCCAATGCGCAGCTGGCGGAACGGGGGACACGACTGCGCATCGAACAGCGGGGTCGACGGCTGAACCTGCGCGGGGCTCTGCCTCTACGCGGGGATCCGAACCGCAGCAGCTTGCAACGGATCAGTCTGGGGCTGACGGCAGATCCAGCCGGGCTGAGTCAAGCCCTCAGCACCGCAGCCCTAGTGCAACTGCAATTGGAGCAGCGCAGTTTTGATTGGACGCTCTGGTCGGCCCCAACGTCAAGCAAAGCCAAGAGCCAATCCATTGGAATTCAGGCCGCACTCAAGAGCTTCGAAACAGCATTTTTTACCGACCCGCGTCGACGTCGCTCCCCAGCGAGCAGCCGCACCACCTGGACAAGCGCCTATCTGCCCTACCTGCGGCGCCTGGCCCATCAGAGCGGTAATCAGCAGCTGGAGCCAGCGCTACTGATGCAGACGTTGACCAGCTACGACGACGGCAGCCGCAGCCGCCAGCAGTGCGCCACGGCCCTGGCGGCCCTTGCCCGGCATCTGGAGCTGCCCTTACCGGAGGACTGGCGCCAAGAGGCCGGCGGCTATGGCCTGCACCGGGCCCGCTTCCGCCAACTGCCCACCGACCCACAGATCCTGGAGGCCGCAGGCCGCATTCCCAATCCCCAGTGGCGCCTGGCCTATGCCTTGATGGCCACCTACGGCCTGCGCAACCACGAGGTGTTCTTCTGCGATTGCTCCTCCCTGGCACCGGGTGGCGATCAGGTGTTGCGGGTGCTGCCGACCACCAAAACCGGTGAACACCAGAGTTGGCCATTCCACCCCGACTGGGTCGAACGCTTCGGCCTGCAGGAGCTGGCGGAGAATCCGGCCGCCCTGCCGGCGATCCAGACCGATCTGCGCCGCACCACCCTGCAGCAGGTGGGACGGCGTGTGAGTGAACAGTTCCGCCGCTATGACCTGCCGATTACGCCCTACGACCTGCGCCATGCCTGGGCCGTGCGCACCATCCATGTCGGCCTGCCGGACACCGTCGCCGCCAGGATGATGGGCCACTCGGTGGCGATCCACACCCGCACCTATCACCACTGGATCACCCGGCGTGACCAGCAGCAGGCGGTGGATGCAGCCCTCGCCCGTCAACCGGCCTGACCACACACCTGACTGAATTAAGACGATGACGTCGTTTCTAAGGCCACTGGCCTACCGCTACCGCTGGATCTACGACGCGGTAACGGCGGTGTCATCCCTGAGTGTGGGAGGGGTGGACCGCCTGCGGGGTCTAGGGCTTGATGCCTTGCAAGCCCAGCTCAAGCCCGGAGCTGCAGTGCTTGATCTCTGCTGCGGCAGCGGCGAAGCAGCAGCTCCTTGGCTGGCGGCAGGCTATGCCGTGACCGGCCTGGATATCTCTCCTCGCGCCCTGGATCTCGCTGCCCAACGGCACCCAGGCCTACGGAGAGTGGAGGGGCTGGCCGAAGATCCGCCGCTGGCCGATGGCAGCTTCAACGCGATCCAGATGAGCGTGGCCCTGCACGAATTTCCCCGCAGCGATCGGGAGCAGGTGCTGCGCAGTGCCCTGCGGCTGCTGAAACCCGGCGGCTGGTTGGTGGTGGTGGATCTGCACCCGGCTGGGCCCTGGCTGAAGCTCCCCCAACAACTGTTTTGCGCCCTGTTTGAAACCGACACCGCTACCGCCATGCTGGAAGACGACCTCCCCGCTCAACTGGAGCAACTTGGGTTCAGCGGAGTGACCCAGGAGCTGCTGGCGGGACGGGCCCTGCAGCGCATCACCGCCACTCGCCCTCGATAAGTTCCAATCAACACCCCCCTTCCATGAGCAACCACGACCTCGATCAATCCGCCGCGGAACTGGGCATGGGGGGCAAACTCGCCCCCGAAGCGGACGACGCCGGCTATCGCAAACGGATGGAACGGCGGCAACAGGTGCAGAAACAGCGGGTGGAGGAGCGAAACAAGGAAAAAGGCTTGGTGCTGGTGTTCACCGGCCAGGGCAAGGGCAAAACCACCGCGGGCCTGGGGCTGGTGCTGCGCACCTTGGGCCATGGGGAACGGGTGGCAATTGTTCAGTTCATCAAGGGGGGCTGGGAGCCCGGCGAGGCGCGGGCGCTGAAAAGCTTCGGCGAACAGGTGAGCTGGCATGCCCTCGGGGAGGGCTTCACCTGGGAGACGCAGGACCGGGAGCGGGATCAACAGCTGGTGGAGGCGGCTTGGCAGACAGCCCTCGGCTATCTCCGCGATGCCAGCGTGAAACTGGTGCTGCTTGATGAGCTCAATGTTGCCCTGAAGCTCGGCTACATCGAGGCCGACTCCGTGATTGCAGGATTGAACGAACGACCGGAGCTCACCCACGTGGCGGTGACCGGCCGTGGAGCACCGGCAGCACTAGTGGAGCGAGCCGATCTAGTGACCGAGATGACCCTGGTGCACCACCCCTTCCGCGAGCAGGGGGTGAAGGCCCAGGCGGGCATCGAGTTTTGAAGGGCTGTTCAGCCCACCTCAGGCCGCTTCAGCAGCCTCGAGATCGTCCTGCAGACAACGGGTGGCCGCGATGAGCACGGAGAGTCCACTCACCAACAGGGCGCGATGCACCACGGGTTCCCGCCAGCAGTCGGGATCATGGCTGGCTCGTTCCAGAGCCGAGAGGGTGAGACGGGCCATCACACCGCTCTGGGTGGCATCGGTCTCTGGCATCAAGCGGCCGCAGTTCACCCATCCAAGCGGCGATCTGAGGACTGTGCCAGTGCTTGCTACTGTCAGAAGGATCTGGACCGTTGATGACCTACACACGCGTCCTGCTGAAACTCAGCGGCGAAGCTCTGATGGGATCTCAGGGCTACGGAATTGACCCCGCCATTGTTCAGTCAATCGCTTCCGACGTCGCCAAGGTGGTTGCCAATGGCACTCAGTTGGCCATTGTCGTGGGCGGTGGCAACATTTTCCGCGGGCTCAAGGGTTCTGCAGCAGGCATGGAACGGGCCACAGCCGACTATGTCGGCATGTTGGCCACGGTGATGAATGCCATCACCCTCCAAGACGGCCTAGAGAGAGCCGGCGTGCCCACCAGGGTGCAGACCGCCATCGCCATGCAGGAAGTGGCGGAGCCCTACATCCGCCGTAAAGCCATCCGGCACCTAGAAAAAAACCGGGTGGTGGTGTTCGGCGCGGGTTGCGGCAATCCTTTCTTCACCACCGACACCACAGCCGCCCTCAGGGCTGCTGAGATCAACGCCGATGTGGTGTTCAAAGCCACCAAAGTGGATGGGGTCTACGACAAAGATCCTGCCAAACATGCCGATGCCGTTAAACACGAGCACCTCAACTATCAGGATGTGCTTAGCGGTGAACTTGGCGTAATGGACAGCACAGCCATCGCCCTCTGCAAAGACAACAACATCCCGATTGTTGTTTTCAACCTGTTCGAACCTGGCAACATCGGCAGAGCCGTGGCCGGGGAACCGATCGGGTCCCGCATCGGCGCCCCCGCCTAACAACACACCCCCCAGCACGCACGCCTCCACCCCCAGCAACCATGTCGACCCAGGACCTCGAAGCCAGCATGCGCAAGTCGTTGGAGGCCACCCAGCGCAACTTCAACACCATCCGCACCGGCAGGGCCAATTCCTCGCTTCTGGATCGAATCAGCGTGGAGTATTACGGCGCCGAAACTCCGCTGAAATCGCTTGCCACCCTGTCGACACCGGATTCACAAACGATCCAGATCCAACCGTTCGACATCAGCGCCCTCGCCTCGATCGAGAAGGCAATCGCCATGAGTGAACTTGGCTTCACTCCCAACAACGACGGCAAAATCATCCGGATCAACGTGCCGCCCCTCACAGAGGAGCGCCGCAAGGAGTTCTGCAAGCTGGCGTCCAAGTACGCCGAGGAAGGCAAGGTGGCCCTGCGCAATCTGCGGCGCGACGCGATCGACAAGATCAAGAAGCAGGAGAAGGATGGAGACTTCTCTGAAGACCAGAGCCGCGATGAGCAGGACAGCGTTCAGAAAACGCTCGACAAGTTCATCAGCGAACTTGAGAAGCACCTGGCCACCAAGGAAGCCGACATCCTCAAGGTGTGAGCAACGGAGTGGATCGGACCCGCGATGTTCTGATCATCGGGTCCGGTGCAGCCGGTGGTGCCGCAGCGGCCCATCTAGCGGCAGCTGGTCATGACGTGCTGGTGCTGGAGCGCGACGACGAGCCAAGGATCAAACCCTGCGGTGGTGGTATGGCTGCTTCGGTGCAGGAGTGGTTCCCGTTTTCCCTGGAACCCGCGGTGGAACAGGTGATCCGCCGCGTTGACTTCAGTTGGTGCCTGAAAGATCCGGTGGTGGCTGAGCTGCCGGGGGATGCGCCGTTCTGGATCGTGCGCCGGGAAACGCTGGATCAACTACTCGCGGATCAGGCGATTAAGGCTGGAGCCGAACGCCTTACAGGCGTTGAGGTCAATGACATCCGTCGTCATGAAGACGTCTGGCACGTAACGGCAACCAATGGTCGCCGTTGGAACGCTCGGGCCGTGGTGATCGCCGATGGTTCTGGCTCGCCCTGGCCCCAACGACTCAGTCTTGGTGCCAAACAACCCCAGATGGCCAGCACCATGTCTGTACGGCTGGAGGGGCAAGGCAACCTGGCCGATGGAACCACCCGCTTTGAATTCGGCCTGGTGAAGCAGGGCTTTGCCTGGGCATTCCCAATTGCCGGTGGCGTGAACATTGGCGTGGGCAGCTTCATCGGCAGGCAGGACGCTGACCCAGAGCAGGTGCTGGCTCAGTTGCTGCCGGATCTGGGCTTCGCTGCCGATGCTGGCATTCGTCAGCGCGGCCAACTGCGGGTGTGGAACGGCCATCACCGCCTCGATGGCGACGGCATTGTTGTGGTGGGCGATGCAGCCTCACTATCCGACCCCTTTTTGGCGGAAGGCCTGCGCCCGGCGTTAATGAGTGGCTGCGAAGCAGCACGGCATCTGAGCCATTGGCTCAACGGGGAGAGCAAGGATCTGCGGGGCTACAGCCGCGCCATGCGGGAGCGCTGGGGGGAGTCGATGGCTTGGGGCCGGCGCATTTCACAGGTTTTTTACAGATTTCCAGGAGTGGGCTATCAACTCGGCATCAAGCGGCCGACAGCACCACAAAGGATCGCTCAAATACTCTCCGGGGAGATGGGCTATGGAGACATCGCCCAACGGGTGATTAAACGGCTACTTCTGCAGCGCAACTAGAGACCGAGGCTGAGCTGCTGGCTGCCGTTGTCGGGTTGCTGAGGTTTGCGCCGGCGGCGGGTGGTTACCGGTTTTAAGCCCGCCTTGCGGGAGCCATGCTTACGCTGAATCGCATCGGCATGGCGCTCAAAACCGGCTGAGCGGCGAATCTCCCAGATCCGGTCTTTGGCCTGCTGCATCGATGCGGTCACATCCACGATCGGGCACGGCCTGCCGCCGCCGAGCATCCAGGGCTCATGGATGTGAATCGTGGGCACGTCCTTCAGTTCCGGGCACCACTGCCGGATGAACAGCCCCTGCGGGTCGTGGTCCACGCCCTGCTTGATCGGGTTGTAGATCCGAATCGTGTTGATCGAGGTGCTGCCCGACTGCATCTGGCACTGGCTCCAGTGAATCCCCGGTTCGTAATCAACAAACTGGCGCGCCAGATGCAGGCCACTGTCCCGCCAGGGAAGCCAGAGGTTGTAGCTGGCAAACGACATCAACATCGCCCGCATGCGGAAATTGATCCAGCCGTGGGCCCGCAGAGCGCGCATGCAGGCATCGACAAAAGGAACACCGGTGCGGCCTTCCCTCCAGGCCGTCAAACGCTCGGCATCCGCCTCGCGAATGCCCCGCATGAACGGATGGAAATCGCTGAATTCAATCGCCGGTTGATCCTCCAGCTTTTGGATGAAGTGGCAGTGCCAGTGCAGCCGTGATTCAAAGCTGCTGACGCCGCGGCCGCTATGGCTGCGGCTGGTCTGCAGCACCTCCCGCATCGAAAGGCAGCCCCAGGTGAGATACGTCGACAGGCGCGAACAACCCGTGAACGCCGTGTTGGGACTCGACATGGCCCGTTGATAGCGCGGCGCTCGGTGCTGCAGAAAATCGCTCAACTCCCCCAGGCCAAAGCTCCGTCCGCCGTGCTGACGCTGCGGACACCGATCCGAAAGCAGGTCTGAACAGGGGCGCTCGGGGATCACGCCGGGATCAATGCCCTCCAGTGGTTGCAACGTGGCCGGAGCTGAAGTGATCGGCTCCGCCATCTGCGCCTCCCAGCGCTTGGCCCAGCCATTGCGGCTGCGCATCCGGCGCATCACGCCGAACTGCGGAATTTCACTCCACTGAATGCCGTTCGCTCGTGCCCAGACCCCCACACGTTTGTCGCGCTGATAGGACCAGCCGTTACCGGTTTCCTCATGGCTCCACAGCCCATCGATGCCGAACTGGCGCCGGGCCCGCTCCAGCACCTGCACCACTTCACCTGAGCGCACCACCAACGGTTGGCCCAAATCCGTCAGGGCCTGGCGCAACTCCAGCAGGGACTCTCGACAGAAGAGCCACTGCCGCTCGGAGGCATCGGGCTGTTGCCACCAGTCCGGCTCCACCACATACAACGGCAGCACCAGCCCCCGCTCCGCAGCAGCCGTCAAGGGCCGGTGATCAACGATGCGCAGATCACGCTTGAACCAAACGATCTGCAGCGCTGCCATTCACTGCAATTCAAGGAAGCCGGTTCTAGTGGATCCGGCCCTTCATCCAACGTTCAATCCACCGCCATCTCGATCACGTCGCTGAAGCGAGTTTTCACCGTGTTGCGGAAACCGACCACATCCAAACGGCGCGTCATCAATGCAGCTCCCAGGAAACAGACCATCTGCAGGGCAAACACACCGCTATAAGCACCGAACAGATCCCCGCCATTCCAGGCCCGGAACAAGGTGAGCAGCCCGCCGCCACTGATGGTGGCCAGGCCGCAGGAATAGGCATAGCCCGCACCCCAGATGCCAAGAAGAAAGCCCGTGCGCCCGGGTTGCACAAAACTGAACATCAAGGTGAGGCAGGCATTCATGCACACCCCAAGCGACAAACCAAACAAGGCAACAGCAGCCCGCAACAGGGGGATCGACTGCTCAGCCCCGGCCCACAAGATCAGCATCAAGGCCAGTGCGGCCAGCACCGCACCCACCCGGGCGGTGCGGATGTTGCCGACGCGCTCAATCAACCAGAAACCACTGACCCCCAAGCCACCGAAGAAGCCCAGTGCGATCAATACATTCAGCGATGTGGTGGCGCAGACACTCATGCCAAAGACAGCGGCGCCGTAGGGCTCAAGCACCGCATCGTTGAGGAACATGCTGAAGGTGAACAGGCAGAGCACTCCGAGGAAACGACCGGCCTGGGGGATGGACCGCAGTTTCAAGAGCAATTGGGGCAAGGCCAACCGCTGTGGAACATCGGGGGGGGGCGACCCCACAGGCGCCATCAAGCCTGTGATGCGGCGTTCCACGCCGAACACCGACGCCACCCCCAGCCCCAGCAGCACCAACGGCGTCACCAACGACAACCGCTGCAGTCCAGCCAGAACAGCAGTGCGGCTGGCATCGGCCGCGCAGGCACTGCCGAACACCTGATTCACCAGAACACTTCCCAGCAACACCCCCATAAGACGCATCCCCCACACCACCGACAGCACCCTCGGCCGCTCGGCTTCCGTGGTGCGATCAGCGATCAAGGCCGAAAACGCTGTTCCACCAGCGGCAATGGCCGTGCCAATCGCCACAAACACGAGGATCAGCAGGCCAATCAGCAGCCCATTGAGCTCACCGCCGGAGGCCTCCATGCTGGTGGCCAACCGCAGCACCAGCTGACAGGCCACACCGAACAACAAAGCAATCGCCAACGAGCTGATGACGATGAAAGGCGTACGCCGCAGCCGGCTGGGGGGGATCCGATCAGAGCGATGGCCGAACCAGGCGCGGGTGAACCCCATCAGCTGCTGACCACCTACGGCCAAGGCCGCCAGCACCGCCGGCAACTGGATGTCTTGAATCAGGAGACGGTTCAGCAGGCCAAGGATCAGGACACCAAGAATCCCAAGACTGAGCTGGAACAAGCCCAGTTGCAAAGCCAGACGCAGGGGATGGCTTTGCAACGAGCCAAACAAAAACTTGCAGGATTATGCCCTTTTCGCATAAAAAGCGGCCCGGAGCTCATCCGTCGGCCAACTTGATGTCCCGCAAACGGGCATCGATCGACGCGAGAAGCTGCACCGCAAACATCGGTGTCTCCTGAACCGCAAACAGAAACTTGTCGCGGTTCATGGCAATCAGCCGGCAATCACTGGTGGCCGTGGCTGTGCTCAGACGCTCATGGTCCTCTATCACGAGGGCACCTGCGCCAAAAACATGGCCAACAGGGATGTCTTCATGCCCTTCATGGCCTGTCGAATCGATCCAGGTGAGACGCACGGATCCTTCCAATAACCCATACATGCAGGTTCCGGTTTCCCCAGTGCGAAACAGAATCTGCCCCTGCTTCAGATGGATCACTTCGGCCTTGCTTGCCAAAGCGCGCATGGTGTCTAGCGCATGCATTGGAATGAATCGTTGACCGAAAAATCAAACGTGAATGAAAGGAGAAGCGATGCAAGCTTCTCCTCAGCAACAGATCAGACGACGGACTTAGACGGCGAACTCAGACGGAGGTCAGTGCCAGAGCAGCGCCAAAGCCTTGGCGCACGTCTTCCTGGGAGATCAAACCATCATGATCTTGATCCAGCGCATCGAAGATGGCATCACTACCAAGCCATTCATCGCGGGTAATCGACCCATCACCGTTCATGTCGTTGAGCATGAAGATCTCGGAGACAGCGTGGCGGAAGGCGGAGCCACCCTCCAGTTCAGCAAGACGATGGGCCAGCTGATGCTCCAGGGTTTCAATCGCCTTGCTGAAACCTTTGATGCCCTCAGTGAGTTTGTCGGTGGCCATCCGGTCGTCATGCATCAACGCATCGAACTTGGCGCGATCAACGTGGATCTTGTCCTCACCCCCGCTGGAATGGGCCGCATCCAACTTCTGGGTTAGGGCTGCATCACTTTCGCGGAGCTGATCCAGCAACTTGGGTGAAATCGTGAGCAGATCACAACCGGCCAGCTCCGTGATCTCATCGATGTTGCGGAAGCTCGCCCCCATCACCTCCGTGCTGTAGCCGTGGGTCTTGTAGTAGTTAAAAATCCGAGTCACAGAAATCACCCCGGGATCTTCCGGCCCGGGGTAAGAATCGCGCCCGGTTTCAGCCTTGTACCAATCCAGGATACGCCCGACGAAGGGGGAAATCAGGGTGACGCCAGCTTCAGCGCAGGCCACCGCCTGCCCGAAGCCAAACAGCAAGGTGAGATTGCAGTGAATCCCCTCTTTTTCCAGCACCTCGGCAGCTTTGATGCCTTCCCAGGTGGAGGCGATTTTGATCAAAACGCGATCGTTGCTGATGCCGGCATCGTTGTACAAACGAATCAACTTGCGCCCTTTTTCAATCGTGGCGTCGGTATCGAAACTCAAGCGAGCATCCACCTCCGTTGACACACGACGGGGAACGATCTTGAGAATCTCCTTACCGAAGATCACACTGATTTCATCCAGGGCTTCCCGCACCACGTCTTCCACCGGTGCATCGCTGCCCATCAGCTTGCGCGACGACCGCAAAGCCTCATCAATCAGGCTCTGATAGGCCGGAATCTGGGCGGCCGCAAGGATTAGTGACGGGTTGGTGGTGGCATCCCGAGGGGTGAACTTACGGATCGCCTCCAGATCACCCGTGTCGGCAACGACCACGGTCATTTGTGAAAGCTGATCGAGCAGGCTGGCCATGATGTACGACGGCTCTATACCCGTAACGTAGCGGCGCTTTTTGATGCGTCAGCTGTTCAAAAGCTTGTTCAATTCAGCAGGTTTTGAGGGTGCAATGCGCTCCACAACCAGCAGGGCATCAATGATTTGTTTGGCGACCGGAACGGCCACGGTGGATCCATAGGCGTTTTCACCTTGGGGCTCATCCACCACCACAAACACCACATAACGGGGATCCTCAATCGGCAAGGTCGCCACAAAACTGCAGATTTTCGCGCCTGGGAGATAAATCCCATTCAGGGCTTTTTGGGCCGTCCCTGTTTTGCCACCAATCCGATACCCGGGTGTTTTCACACCTTTGCCACTACCAAGATCCACCACCGACTCCATCCACTGGAGCACCGTGCGAGTGACCTCTGGCTTCAGCAGCTGCTGACCACTCGGTGCCGCCGCCGGAGCCAAAGCATCACCCGAGCGAAATCCGCGAGTGATATGAGGGCTGATCAACTTGCCGCCGTTGGCCAACATCGCGTGAAGCTGCACCAGCTTGAGCGGAGTGAGTGAAAAACCCTGGCCAAATGCCGTTGTGGCCGGCTCAATCGGTTGGCTAGTGAACTGCTGCTTGCTCTTGAGTTGGCCGGCCACCGCACCAGGGAGGTCGGTGTCAGGACGCTGATTGATACCGAGCCGCTGCATCCAGTTCCAGTAGGCGTCATCGTTAAGACGGCTCATGGCCTGGACCATGCCGACATTGCTCGACACCTGCAGCACGGTGGCGAAATCCACCAGGCCATTGGCCCGCTTGTCGTGGTTAAAAATCGGCCAACCACCAATGGTGAGCTGGCCGACGTCATTCACCCGATCCGTCGGCTCGATGGCGCCATCCTGGAGCGCCAGAGCCAGATTGATCGGCTTGAACGTTGATCCCGGTTCGTAGAGATCCTGAACGGACCATTCCCGAAACCGCCCGGTGGGGAAATCCCAGTAACGATTGGGGTCATACGTGGGTGTCGATGCCAGCACCAACAGCTCACCATTGGTGGCATCCATCACGATCGCGGCGCCCTTTTGCGCTTTCCACTTCGTGACCTGCTCAGCCAGGGCGGTCATAGCCACCTGCTGGAGCCTGGAATCCAGCGTCAACTGCAAACGCAAGTCGTCGCCGTAGAAGGCCCCCGGGGAGAGATTGGCCGGCAAAGGGGTGCCATCGGCTCCTCGACGGAGATATCGGGTCTGCTCATGACGGGCCAGATCGCCATCACGGCTCTGCTCAAGGCCCGCTTGGGGTTGCCGCTCAACATTGAGGAAACCGACAACATTGGCGAACAACGATGCCTGGGGATAAACGCGCTGGGGATAGGGCTCCAGATCCAGGCCACTGATTCCGAGAGCACCGATGCGATCAGCGGTCTCAGGAGCAAGCTCTTCGGCAAGTTTGATCCCGGACGCCTGCGTTCCCATCGCTTCTAGAAGCTCGGACGCGGGGCGGGCCAACGGATCAGCCAACACCGCTGCGACATCCTCAACAGGGCGGACAGCATTGGGGGCATCTCCAGGCATGTTGAAGTAACGGGGATGGGCCCAAAGCCGAAATCGCTTTTCATCCATTGCGACCAGGCGGCCGGTGCGATCGACGATCGGGCGCCGCTGCCCCAGAGGCTGGGTGCGCTGCGTCTGCAGTTGACGGGCACGCTGCTCCAAGGCTGGAGCTTGCACCAACTGCAGCCATGCCATGCGACCGATCAGGCCCAGCAGCCCTGCCGCCAAAATCCAGAAAATGATCAACAACCGCTTCGGCGGAACCTGCGTCAGAGGAACAACCCGTGCGCGGGAACGTCGCGAACGAACAGGTCGACCCCCTGACAACCGCGTCATCAGTAGCCCGACCGAATGGGCTGATCTCCCAGCTCCTGAAACGAAACCATCGGAGAGGGAGTGGTCGGCTGGAGCGAATGCAGAGCGGGGCGATCGAGATGCACCAGGTTGGCCACCTGGGTGGGCACAAGAGTGTTCGGTTGTTGGGAACGTTGCAGCAGGTGCTGTTCCATAACAGCAGTTGATTCCGTCAATCGGTGCGCCTGGGTGTTGGTCGCCTCCAGAAGGCGGAAAGCCAGGGTCCAGCGATGCTGCCAGTGCAACGTCAGGCCCGCCAGAACAGCAACCGCCGCGATCAACCCCAGCAGAGTGCCGTCCATCAAGCGATGGAGTCCCCCCAGGAGAGGGGATCGTCGTGCAATCCGTCCAGAGGACAGGGACCCTTGAATCAGCTCAAATGCTGTGGTCGATGCACGCTGTTCCGGAGCGGCAACCACCGGGATCACAGGCGAATAGGCCAGTGAACCACCTGTGGAAAGGCGGGGCAAGGCTCAGAGCAGCAACAGATTCAGGAACGTGACTGCATTCCAAAGGCCATGCATCAGCACTGACGGCCACAGCCGTCCGCTGCGGAGCCGCACCAACCCCAGCCCAACCCCGAGCACGGTGAGGGGTGCCAGCTCTCCAACACTGATATGGGCCATGGCAAACAACAGGCCACTGAGCAAGACACCCGCAAGGGGGCCAAGCCGGGCTGCCAGAACTGGGAGCAGAGCACCGCGAAAAATGGTCTCTTCGAACAGCGGAGCCAGCACAACGGCTGTCAGAGCGAGCAAGCCGAGAGCAATCGGATCATGGCTGCCCAGCACCAACTCCAGCAGCGGGTTGCTCCCCCCTGGATCCCCCACCAAGCGCACGAGTAACCATCCCGTGAGCATCACCAGGGGGGTCACCATCAACCAACCCGCCACTGCATCCAGCAGAGCGGAGAGCAAAGGCCGCAGCCGCCACTGCATCCAGCCCGATGGTGGCGCACTCTGCTTCGGCAGGGCCCGCAACTGCCGCCAGAGGATCAGCAGGCTTGGCAGAGCCATCACGCCGTAGTTGATCACCACGCCCACGGCTTCACGGCGGGGACTGGCGAGCCCGGCCGTGAGTGCACCGACCAAGGGGAACGCCACCAATGGGACGCCAACGGCACTGATGACGACAAAGCCTCCCGCCACCAGAAGGGCCATATCGATCAAAGTCAGGTCCGGCCCCTGAACCGCTGGCCAGGCCATCAGACGGCCCCGCACCAACCGCCAGGCCTGGCCGATCAGCAGCAGACCACCGATCAGGGCGGTCACCAGGGGCAGCACCGTGCTGAACGCCAAACGCAACGCCGCTTGGCCCGCCGCTGCACCATCAATGCAGAGCCCCGGATCAGACGTGCTGACTTCGCACCGCAGCTGCTGGAGCAGGGGATCTTCGGGTTCGCTTTCACGGTCTGCAGAGGCAGGAGTCTGGCCCTGCAAGAGCAGGAGCATCCGTTGCTGCCGCTCACTGCGATCCTCGGATGAAATCCCCTCCAGGGCTTTGAGCAGCGCATCCCGCGGCGACTCCCCCAGCAAGACTTCTCTCAACGAGGACGGCACCGCTGGCTCCGCCAGGAGCGTCAGCTCCTGCTGCTGAAGGCTCAGGGCCGGAGCCACCGATGGTCTGGACAAACTGTCAACCAAGCCCGACAGCCAGATAAAACCGGCCAGGGCCAGTGATAGGGCCGCCAGAAGCCCCTTCCAGCGCGGGGAAACCGGTCGTGGGGAACTGGGCACCAGCTGGCGTCAACTCCCCACGATTGTCCCCCCGAAAGGCCGTTTCCATACGATGGCCGCGCCCTGACGCTGCGCTGAACCGTGCCCCTTCGTCTTCTTTTGGTCCGCCACGGTCTCAGCAGTTTCAACAAGGAGCGGCGCATCCAGGGTCGGGATGATCTTTCGAACCTCAGTGATGAGGGTCATGAACAGGCAAGGGCCCTGGGCCGCTCGCTGCAGGAGGTGAGCTTCCACGCCATCTACAGCTCGCCGTTGCAACGGGCTGCCGCCACAACCGCAAGCCTGCTGGAGGCTCATGCCGGTCAGGCACCGGATGTTCTGCTCGATGACGGCCTGCTGGAAGTGGATCTGGAACCCTGGTCCGGTCAAACCATCGATGAGCTCATCGAAGGGTCACCAGAGGCTTACAGCATCTGGAAACAGCAACCGATGAGGTTGGAACTTCAACGTCGGGACGGTTCGTCTTACAAGCCCCTGGCGGAGCTGATGGAGCAGGCACGTGGATTCATCACCAACCTGCTGCAGCGCCATCCCGTCGATGGCAATGACACGGTGCTGGTGGTGGCCCACAACGCCATCCTGCGCTGCCTGATGCTGGTGTTGCTTGGAGAACCAGACAATGGTTTTCGACGGCTCCGCGTCGACAACACCTCCCTCTCGATCTTCAACCTCCATCCCGGCGTTGATCGCCCCCAGGTGCAGATCGAATGCCTGAACAGCACCACACACCTGCAACCTCTGCCGGAGAAGGGCAAGAACGCCAGGCTGATCCTGGTGCGGCACGGCGAGACCGACTGGAACAAGGCAGGCCGCTTCCAGGGACAAATCGACATTCCGCTTAACAGCAACGGTCGCCGTCAAGCCGCGGCCGCCCGCGATTTCCTCAAAGACATCCCCATCGATCGGGCCTGGAGCAGCACCCTGTCGCGGCCAACGGAAACGGCCCAGATCATTCTCGAGGCGCATCCCGATGTGCCCTTGACCCAAATCGATGGACTGGTGGAGATCGGACACGGACTGTGGGAAGGCAAGCTCGAATCCGAGATCAGAGACGGCTGGTCGGAGCTTCTGGACACCTGGAAGCGTGCTCCAGAAACCGTGCAGATGCCTGAGGGGGAAACCATCCAGGACGTGTGGGCCCGTTCCGTCCGGAGCTGGGGAGAGATCGCTGGTGAGCTGAAGCCTGAGGAAACGGTGCTGGTGGTGGCCCACGACGCCGTCAACAAGACAATTCTGTGCGACCTGCTTGGCCTAACTCCGGCCGACATCTGGGCCGTCAAACAGGGCAACGGTGGCGTCACGGTGGTCGACATTGCCGCCGATCCAGGCCAGCCTGCAGTGGTGACCTGCCTCAACCTCACCTCCCATTTCGGAAGCGTGATTGACCGAACGGCAGCAGGCGCTCTCTGACGTCATGAACGACACCTTGCTGCTGGATCCGGTGCGCATCCTGCGTGGCCCCGGACACACGGTTCAGCTCGGTGCAGTTCTGATCGATCAGGGGGTGCTGGTCGGCTTTGACGACGACGCCCGGCAGCAGGCCCTGGGCCTGGGCATCAAGGCCAGCCCAGCATCGGATCAACTGGTCGCCCCCTGCCTTGTTGATCCCCATTCCATCCTTGAGACCCCCTTCAGTGGGGACCAGGAAACAGCCGTGAGCCTGCGGCACTGTGCCGCCGCAGGGGGCTACGGCCAGATTGCCCTGCTTCCCCGCAGCAACAACTGGCGCGATTGCCCGGAGCAGCTCCAGGGATTCAGCCTCGATCAGAATCAAGCAGCAACGGTTCGCCTGCACCTTTGGGGAGGCTTCAGCCGGGGCGGCAAGGCAGATGAACTTGCCCCCCATGGCGATCTGCTCGAACACGGTGCCATCGGGCTGGCAGACGATGTCGCCATGGTTCCAACCCCGTTGCTGGAACGGGGACTGCTGCTCGGAGAGATGGGGGGATGCCCAGTGCTCGTGGCACCCCGCGATCCCGCACTGCAGGGGGAGGGTCTGGTGCGGGAAGGCGTGGAAACACTGCGGGCCGGATGGCCAGCGGATCCGATCACCAGCGAGACCCTTCCGCTCAGCCAGTTGCTGTTGCTGCATCAACGCCATCCGGAACGACAACTGCGACTCATGAATCTGTCCACGGCAGCAGCGGTTGTTCAACTCGCCAGCTGCGAGTTCCCTCCCCTGAGCAGCGTGAGCTGGTGGCATCTCCTGAACGACCGCAGCATGCTGGCCAGCAGCGATCCAGGCTGGCGCGTCTGCCCCTCCCTCGGGGGTCCGGAGGATCGTGACCAGTTGATCCAGGCCGTTCAACAGCGAATCATTACTGCCGTGGCTGTCCATGCTGTGCCTCTGGATGCCGAGGACATGCTGTTGCCGGGTGACCAGCGTCCGGCAGGCCTCAGCGGCCACCATCTGGTGCTGCCAGCGCTTTGGAAGGCTCTGGTGCAATCGGGCCGCTGGACCGTTGAAGATCTTTGGCAAGCCCTCAGCTTTGGGCCGTCGGCCCTGATCGATCAGCCCCCTGAACAGCTTGAGCAGGGCAGCCGGCGCTGGCTGCTGTTCGATCCCGAGCAACGCTGGTCGGTCGAGAGAAGCACGCCTGGAGCTCCGCGCGCTGCCAACATTCCCTGGCTGGGACGTGAACTTCAGGGCAGTGTTGTGGCCTGCGGACTCAGTTGCTGAGCGGACCGATCCGCGCAGGCGGCCAGAAGCGGAAGACAGCACGCCCGATGATCTGATCGTCGGGCAGGAACGGCCCCCCGGGCCAACGACGTGCATCCTGGCTGTTGCGACGGTTGTCACCCAAAACGACAACGTTGCCTTCGGGGACGACGGCATACAGACCTTTGCAGCCGATCATTCCATCGCGATCCGAACAGAAGTTGGTGACGTAAGGCTCTTTGAAGGCTGTGCCGTTGATGCTCACAGCGCCACGACTGTTGACCTCAACAACATCGCCAGGAACACCGACCACCCGTTTAATCCAGGCCTCACATTCGGGGTAGCGCTGCACCAGGACCCGATCGACAACCCAACTGATGCCTGGGAAGGTGACGATGCCGCACTTCAGTGGATTCGGTTGCCCCGACTCCAGTTTCCAGACGGGATCAAACGCACTTGGGGAATTGAACACGACGATCTCACCACGCTGGGGAGGGCGGGACCGATACGAAAGTTTCTCAACGATCAACTTGTCGCCAACCTGCAGGCCAGGAAGCATCGATCCCGATGGGATGTAACGCGCTTCAAAGGCGAATTGCCGAAGCAAGAGATACAGCGAGACCGTGAACAGAAACGGGGCCCAGAACTCCCAAATCGCGCTCACTCTGCCCTTCACATCAGAAGGCCCTTTCTCCGCGTTCAATGTGGGCAGGCTCAATCTTTCGACCCACGATAGGGGGAGCCTGCAGGCCCCATGATCCGTCCACGCTGGCAAGCACTCAAGCCCCATCGAGGCCTGCTCAGCTGGCGCCGGTGGGACCAGGCCATTGCCGTCATCGCCGCAATCAATCTCAGCTGGGTCGCTCTTGACCTCACCTACATCCCCCTGCGCACGTTCTGGCTTCAACGCAATCTTTATCCGGTTCCATCGCTGCCCCTGGTGGTCCCTCTGCCCTGGCTACCGGACATCACCCCACTTCTGGACCCCTTAAAGGGCATCGAACCCCATCGCGACACAGAGGCTTATCTCAAGGCATACAGCGCCCTGGATCAAGCACTCCTGAAAAACGGTTCGCGCACACCTGAAAGCAGCGATCTGCTGAAGCAGCAGGCGGCTCTAACCACGGGGCTAATGGACAGCAACCCGTTCATCAGTTCAGGCAATGCCGGTGCGCTTGAGAAATTCAAGAACCGACTCCGAGCACGCACCGGCCTGGAATCAGCTCGCGCATCGGCCAACCTTCTACTGAGCCCCGAGCATCTCGAGAAATCCCCCTGGAGCCAGGAGCGTCAGTTCTGGAGCCAGCAGATCGTGCCCCTGGTGGAAAGCAATTACTGGCGAAGCATCGACGAAAACGGACGCCCCAGCGATCTGAGCTGGCGCATCGACACTCCGTTTCAACTCCTGTTCCTCCTCGACATCCTTCTGCGGACCCTGCGCCTGAAACAGCGCTACCCCGCGATCCGCTGGCGCGACGCCCTGTTACGTCGCTGGATCGACCTGCCACTGCTGCTTCCATTTGCGCGCTGGCTCAGGGTGATCCCTGTCACAGAGCGCCTTTGCGGAGCAGGGCTGCTGCAATTGGAACCTCTTCGTGCGGTCATCAGCCGCGGCGTGGTGGCCCTGTTGGCGGTGGAACTGTTTGAGGTCATCGCCATCCGACTCGTCGACACACTCCAGCAATTGATCCGATCTCCGCAATTGCCAGAGAGGGTGCGGGGACTGTGCAGTTACCAAAGCAGTGATCTAAATGATGAGCGGGAGGTGGTCGAGCTGCTGCGGTTATGGGTGCCACTGCTGCTGACCCGTGTTGGCCCAGCCATGCGCCCGCAACTGCAAGGCTTGATCAGCCATCTGGTGCAGCAGAGTTTGGACCGGAACGTGGTGCCTGACGCCTTACGGCGGCTCCCCGGACTGCAAAACGCCGAATCGGAATTCAGCCGCCAGATGGCGGAAAGCATGGTGACCTCCGTCCTCGACCTCTCGAAGGGAGCCGGCAACCGCATCGGTCAGCGCGACCCTGTCCTCGAATCCCTGGGATCAGAGGCCCTCGATCGACTGTGGGAGGAACTTGCACACATGCTGGAACAAGGCCCTGTATTGACTCGAAGTCAGGATTTGCTCGTGGCCCTGCTGGAAGACATCAAACGATCGAGCTTCCGCCAAATCCGTGACCAAGGAGATGTCGATGCTCTGATCAGCGAATTGGATGGATTGAATTTCAGCCCTGGAGCGTCGACTCCCAGAGATCAGGCTTAAAGCCGATCAGAAACGTGGAGGAATCCACCACCACAAAAGGGCGTTTGATCAGTTTTCCGTCGGCAGCCAGAGCATCAAGAGCCTCGTCATCGGTGAGGGCCTTCACCGATGCAGCTCCCATGGCTCGATAGCTCTGGCCACTGGTGTTGAACAACAGCTTCCGCTCACCAAAACATTGATAAGCCGCCGACAGCAGCTCCCTAGACGGTGGGTTCAGGGTGATGTCGTGGACGTCGTGGGCGATTCCTCGCTCAGACAGCCATGCCAACGCCTTCCGACAGGTGCTGCAGCGGTTGTAGCTGTAGACCTGGAGAATTCCCGCCAAGACTCAGCGGCCAAACAGGGATTTGATCGCACCAACGAGGCTGTTGGAGCCGCGGCCAACACCTTCGGCCGGACGGGTGCGAACCGTCACATCACCGTTCACAGTGGTGCGGCAGCTCAAGCGGAAGTTCGCAGGCCGGTCAGCCAGGTACACCTCTTCCACGTCGCTGCGGGGTGAAAGGTTGCCCTGACCTTCAACCACCTCCATCACACAGGTGCCGCACTGACCAACGCCACTGCAGTTGTTGAGGTTGTTGAGGCTCTTGTAGGGGTTGATCCCTGCATCAAGTGCAGCTTTTCGCAGATTCGCGCCCTCGATGCAGCCAACCTGCTGGTCTTCCTGCTCGAATCGGATGGTGGGCACAGTTTCGGCGAATCTCAATGCGCACCAACCTACAAGCAACTGGCCGAATCAAGCGGACCTTTTCTGAGATCAGTTGGCCGCTTTGATACAGAAATCCAGTAATGGCTGGACCGCATCGATGTCGCGCCAACCATCAATCGACACAACTCCTCCTTGCAGCGTGCGGTATGTCCTGAAAAATTCAGCGACCTCCTCAAGCTGTGATGCCGCAATCTGGCGAATGCTACGGATCTCGTCTTGACGGGGATCCGCATCGGGAACACACAAGATCTTCCCGTCGTAGACATCCAGGTCATACAGATCCAAAACCCCGATAGGGCGGGCCTTGATCAGACAGCCCGCAAAAGTGGGCTCGGCCATGATGACCATGGCATCAAGGGGAGATCCATCGTCCGCCTGCGTGTTGGGAATGAAGCCGTAATCGAACGGGTAACGCACCGAGGAGTGCATCACCCTGTCCAGCACCATGACGCCAGCCTCAGCCAGATATTCGTATTTATTTCTGCTTCCTGCCGGAATCTCCACGATGAGATTCACCAATCCTTGCGAAGGAGACGGGGGGAGCTGATGGAGATCCATTCCGATGCGAGGCGGTTGGGATCAGTCGCGGAGAGGAGAAGGGTCGATCCGTGATCACAGCCACCAAAGGAGCACTGAAGCTGACAACAGCAATCAGCAGTCCAGTTAAGGCCGTCAAAGAGGCGCTACGACTAAACGGCTCATCCGTCTCAGACGACGCGATGGCGTCATCGCCAGACGGGAGGAAAGCATCTGAGGCCATAGAACGGGGAGTCACAAGGGCTCCCTCTTCTCATCACAACGTTGATCAATTCATTCTGTCACTGCCCAAAGACAGATGCATGGATCATTAAGCAGCTGGACGATCTTGCTGGTCGAGACGTGCACTTAGATCAGAAGGGGGCTGCACGCTGCCTTCGAGATGGGTGCGAATCAGACGGAGCTCTTCAAGGATTGATCCCAGAATCTGTTGCGTCGCCGTTGACGGAGAATTCAACACCTCAACAGTGACTTCCTTGATGCGCAGAACGTCCTTGGCGAAGCGTGCAACTTCGTTGGGATGGAACATCAGCGGATCTTTCTGATCGCTGCGGTATTCCGGATTCAGCTTGCGGGGATTGAAGGGAGGATTGAGGTTGCGAGGGTCTGTGTTGGTGTAGCGATAGACCGATGCGCGAGAACGATTGAGAGATTTCTGAACGTCGTCAATGCCCACCAAGGCCTCAGGTTGCGCGGAAGCTTGGGCTGAATCCATGGAAAGTTCTGCCTGTTGTTGAACGTGTGACGCCACAGATTCAACGGACCGAGGAAACATGAGACGGGCCTAGGACAGGCTGGAATGAGCTGGACGGTAGCAGCCGAGACTCAGGGCGCACAGTGGAATCCCAGCAAAACGGACACTTCTGCGATCGGCATGCTTCCGGAGCGGTGATAGCTTCCAAATCTCGTTTTCTTGCGATCGATGCGCGTCTCCCGCCTGCTGCTGGTGACGCTTCGGGATGTTCCCGCCGAAGCGGAGATCACCTCGCATCAGTTGCTTCTGCGTGCTGGGTACATCCGTCGCATTGGATCAGGGATTTACGCCTATCTACCTCTGATGTGGAGGGTGCTTCAAAAAATCACAGCCGTGGTGCGTGAGGAGATGAACCGCGCCGGCGCCCAGGAGACCCTGCTTCCACAGCTGCACCCTGCAGAGCTCTGGCAGAAAAGCGGTCGCTGGCAGGGCTACACAGCTGGCGAGGGAATCATGTTTCACCTCGAAGACCGGCAAGGCAGAGAGCTGGGGCTTGGACCAACCCACGAAGAAGTCATCACGAACCTGGCAGGTGAGCTGTTGAGGTCGTACCGGCAGCTTCCGGTGAACCTTTATCAAATCCAGACCAAATTCCGAGACGAGATCCGTCCTCGCTTCGGTCTGATGCGAGGTCGAGAATTCATCATGAAAGACGCCTACTCCTTTCATGCCAGCGAAGCGGACCTTCGCGAGACCTACGGGTTGATGGATCAGGCCTATCGCCGCATTTTTGAACGTTGCGGACTCGATGCCGTCCCTGTCGATGCCGACAGCGGAGCGATCGGAGGTGCTGCCTCCCAGGAGTTCATGGTGACGGCGGATGCCGGGGAAGACCTGATCCTGATCAGCGATGACGGGCAATACGCGGCCAATCAGGAGAAGGCTGTTTCGATTGCCCCAGCGGCATCGCCCCTACCCGAAGGCCCTGAGGAGTGCATCCCGACCCCTGGCTTGGGGAGCATCGAGAGCCTCTGCGACGCCAAAGGCTGGGATCCAAGCCAAGTGGTGAAGGTGCTGCTTTGTGTGGCGGCCTTGGACGACGACACGCTCCAACCCCTGCTGATCAGCCTTCGTGGTGACCAGGACCTGAACCCCACCAAAGTCGTCAACGCCGTCAGCGGCATCCTGGGCAAGGGCGTCCTCGATTGCCGTTCGATCACGCCAGACGACCAAAACCGCCAACAAATCGATCCAATCCCCTTCGGATCCATCGGGCCTGACTTGTCCGATGACGTCCTGCAGGGAGCGAAGACCTGGGAGCCAACCTTCCTGCGTCTGGCAGACGAAACAGCCCTTGAGTTGGGCCATTTTGTCTGTGGTGCCAATACGCCTGATCAGCACCGTTTCAACACCAGCTGGGCCGCCCTCAAGCAACAGCCAACAAGGTTGGATCTGCGCAATGCAAGGGCGGGCGACGCCTGTCGACACAACCCGGAATCACGGCTGACTGAAAAACGTGGCATCGAAGTCGGCCACATTTTTCAGTTGGGCCGGAAATATTCCGAAGCCATGGATAGTCGCTTCACCAACGAGAACGGCAAGACCGAAACGTTCTGGATGGGTTGCTATGGGATCGGCGTTTCCAGGCTGGCGCAGGCTGCCGTCGAACAGCATCACGATGACGGTGGCATCTGCTGGCCACCCACAATCGCCCCATTCGAAGCGATTGTGGTCGTCGCCAACATCCAGGACGAGACCCAGGCCCAGCTGGGGGAAACGCTCTATGAGCAACTTCAGAAGGCAGGGGTCGACGTGCTCATCGACGACCGAAAGGAACGAGCGGGCGTCAAATTCAAAGACGCGGATTTGATCGGTATTCCCTGGCGGATCGTGGTGGGACGGGACGCAACCGATGGCGTCGTTGAGCTTGTTCAGCGCAGCAACCGAGAGGTACAGAAGCTTCCCCACGCAGAGGCCTTGTCTTGCCTGATCAAGGCACTCCACCCCTAAAGTCAGCAGATTCTCAAGGGTTTCATGCTCTCCGCACTGACACGCCTGCTTCGCCCCTTGAGCCGGGCTGCTGTAGCCCTCGGCCTGGGCTTATGCCTTTTTCTAACCGCCTGCAGTGGTGATGCTGAAGCCCGTTTGAGCGGCAATTACGTGGAAGACACCGTGGCGGTCTCCCGCACGTTGCGAACGGTGATCGACCTGCCCCAGGACGATCCAACCCACGCCGAAGCCGAAGCGGACGCTCGGTCACTGATCAACGACTACATGTCCCGCTACCGGCCTCAGCCGCGCGTGAACGGACTCAGCTCCTTCACAACAATGCAGACCGCACTGAACTCTCTGGCGGGTCACTACACCTCCTATGCCAACCGTCCCCTTCCTGAGGCACTCCATGACCGGATCGCCAAGGAATTAAGCAAAGCCGAGAAGTCTGTGGTCCGGGGCAGCTGAGCCCCTGGACACACGCTTTGACGAGGCCACCCGAGATCTGAGATACTCGCGGATTGTGCAGATCTGCGGCTTCGGGCCGCCGTGTTCTTGGCCAACGTTGTCGTCATCGGAGCGCAGTGGGGTGACGAGGGAAAAGGAAAGATCACCGATCTCCTCAGCCGCTCGGCCGATGTGGTGGTGCGCTATCAGGGTGGTGTGAATGCAGGCCACACGATCGTCGTTGACGAACGTGTCCTGAAATTGCACCTCATTCCCTCTGGAATCCTCTATCCCGACACGATCTGCCTGATTGGGTCAGGAACGGTCGTGGATCCCAAGGTGATGCTTGGTGAGCTCGACATGCTCATCGCCAATGACATCGATATTTCGGGCCTGCGCTTGGCATCCACGGCTCACGTGACGATGCCGTACCACCGCCTGCTCGATCAGGCCATGGAGAAGCAACGCGGAGCGCGTCGGATCGGAACAACTGGCCGCGGAATCGGCCCCACCTATGCGGACAAGTCGCAGCGCAGCGGCATCCGCGTGATCGACCTGCTGGACGAACAACGGCTGAGGGAACGCCTTGAGGGGCCTCTGCAGGAAAAGAACGAACTTCTTGAAACCATCTACGGCGTTGCTCCTCTGAACGCCGAGGATGTCATCAAGGAATATCTGGAATACGGGAAGCGCCTCGCACCCCACGTTGTGGAGTGCACCCAGGCCATTCACCAGGCTGCCAGGGATCGCAAAAACATCCTGTTCGAAGGAGCCCAGGGCACGCTGTTGGACCTGGACCATGGCACCTACCCCTACGTCACCTCGTCCAATCCCGTCTCCGGAGGGGCCTGCATCGGTGCGGGCGTCGGTCCGACTCTGATTGACCGTGTTATCGGCGTCGCCAAGGCCTACACCACCCGTGTGGGTGAGGGCCCCTTCCCAACGGAACTGAGCGGGAGCCTGAATGATCAGCTCACCGAACGCGGTGGGGAATTCGGAACCACCACTGGCCGGCGGCGGCGCTGCGGTTGGTTTGACGGTGTGATCGGTCGCTATGCCGTGCAGGTGAACGGCTTGGACTGTCTGGCCGTGACCAAGCTGGATGTTCTGGATGAACTCGACGAGATCCAGGTTTGCGTGGCCTATGAGCTCAACGGCGAGCGGATCGAGCACTTCCCTAGCAGTGCCGAGGACTTCGCCCAGTGCAAGCCCATCTTCAAAACACTGCCTGGCTGGCAATGCTCAACCGAGGAATGCCGCAGTCTTGAGGATCTCCCCAAACCGGCCATGGATTACCTGCGCTTCCTCGCGGATTTGATGGAAGTGCCGATCGCCATCGTCTCGCTTGGTGCCAGCCGTGATCAGACCATCGTTGTGGAAGATCCGATCCATGGCCCGAAACGCGCGTTGTTGAGCGCCTGAGCCTCTGAGGTTCATACTTCGGGGCTGTCTTCACAGCACCGATGTCGCCTGAGACCCGTTTCCCCAGCACCTGCAATCTCGATGTCGTTGGCATCGGCAACGCGATCGTGGACGTTCTGGTTCAGACGGACGACAGCTTCATCTCTGACAACGGCCTCCAGAAAGGAGGCATGGCGTTAATCGATGAACAACAGGCCGAGACCCTCTACAAGGCGAGCGGTCCTGGCCTTGAGACCTCCGGTGGATCTGTCGCCAACACCATGGTCGGGATCGCCCAGCTCGGCGGTCGCGCTGGTTTCATCGGTCGTGTCCGTGACGACCAGCTCGGCACCATTTTCAGCCACGACATCCGAGCCGTTGGTGCACGCTTTGAAACCCCAGCCGCCACCAGCGGAGCCACAACAGCGCGCTGCCTGATTTACGTCACGCCCGACGCGGAGCGGACCATGTGCACCTTCCTGGGAGCCTCCACCCAGCTGGAGCCGGAGGATCTCGATCTGTCGATGGTCAAGCAGGCCAAGGTGCTCTATCTGGAGGGGTACCTCTGGGACAGCCCAGCCGCCAAGCGAGCCTTCATCGCCGCCGCAGAAGCCTGCCGAGAATCAGGAGGACAAGTGGCCCTCTCCCTATCGGATGGCTTCTGCGTGGATCGGCATAGGGAGAGTTTCCTCGAGCTGGTCAATGGCCATGTGGATGTGCTGTTCGCCAACGATGTCGAGATTCAGTCGCTCTACGAAACCGAGGATTTCGATCAGGCCCTCGACCGGGTCCGCGGCTGCTGCTCGGTGATCGCGATCACCCGTGGAGCCCAGGGATCCGTCGTGCTGAGTGGAGACGAACGCTGGGATATCGGCATCTTCGGCCTGGGCGACCTGGTGGACACCACAGGAGCAGGCGACCTCTATGCCGGGGGATTCCTGCATGCCTTCACCCAGGGCGAGTCCCTCGAACGCTGTGGTCAGCTCGGTGCTCTCTGCGCTGGTCAAATCGTGACGCAACTGGGGGCACGCTCCCAGGTCTCCCTCAAGCAGCTGGCGGCGACGCATCTGAACTGAGCTCAGCCAGGGCCCAAGCCCCATAGGCCGGTGAAGCCGTCACCGGCCAGCTCAACCACTCGGGTGTGTCATAGCTGTGCAGTTCTGACACAGCCAAGCGAACCGCCTCCAGATGCTGGGCGGAGGTCTTCATCAGCAGTTGGACCTCATCAGAATGCTCCAGCGCCCCCTCCCAGCGGTAGAAAGACTGAACGGGGTGAATGGAGACACACGCCACAAGATGGCGCTCCAGCAAGACCTCAGCCAGCTGTTGGGCGCGCTCGGCGTCCGCTTCCGTGGTGAGGGCAAGCACCATCCCACTCGCTTCAATCTCGCTCAAGCCGATCCAAAAGGCTGCTTACATCCTCGACACAAGCCATGCCATCGGGGGGGGATGGACGGCGCAACAGCACCAAGTTCAGCCCCAGCTCTGTTGTGAGTTGATGCCAGAGCTGTTCCGTCACACCACCAGACTGGCGGCACAACACCACGCTGATGCCCCAGCGTTGGCAGAGGGCTCGTTCGATCGCCCCCGGCACCTCCCCCTGCAGGGGACGCACCACGGCGAGGTGATCCGGAGCCAAACCCGCCCGCAGGGCTGCGCGCAATCCATCAGGGGACGGAAGTGCACGGCCATAGGGGATGGCCCCAGCGCGGCGTACAGCAGCAGCCATCGCCGGAAGATGGCGACCCCCAATAGCCAGCAGCAGGTGCTGGCCCTGGAACGGCTGCACTGCCAATGCCTTGGCATCAGCCACCAGGGAGGCAGCTCCAAGCGGTTCGCGGCGACGCTCATAACGCAGCAGCGGTTGGTCCACCGAAGCACAGGCGGTGATCAGGGAATGGCTGATCTGAGCTGCAAAGGGATGCGTGGCATCCACCACCCAACGAAAAGGCCCGGCCTGGTGCAGAGCGTCAATGATTCCGCCAACACCTTGCAGGGCACCGATCGAGATCCGCTCAAGCGGCAGTCCCGCGTAAGCCTTCGCCGCACTTGAGGTCACCACGCTCACGCTCACACGCCAATTGCAGCGGGAGAGCTCCTGCACCAAGCGCGGCCCCTCACCGGTTCCAGCCAGCAACAGGACACGACGCTGGTCATTCGCGGGCCCTTGCATCAGGATGTGCGCCGACACCAGCTCAAGCCATGAACCATTGCGTGCTCGAAGTGGAGGTGATCGACGCACCGACGGTTCGATACACCCAAGACAACCAGACTCCCATTGCGGAGATGGCCGTGCGCTTTGACCCCCTGCGGGAGGGTGATCCGCCAGGCGAATTGAAGGTGGTTGGCTGGGGCAACCTGGCCCAGGAGCTACAGAACCGTGTGCAGACAGGGCAGCGGCTGCTGATTGAAGGCCGGCTGCGGATGAACACCATGCCCCGAGGCGATGGCATGAAGGAGAAACGGGCTGAATTCACCCTGGCTCGGCTCCATCCGATCGGCGCTTCAGCCACGGGTGCTCCCCCCGCCGGCAACCCCTCAGCCCCGGCCCCAGTCCGACAGGCCCCCGCAGCTGCGGCGACGAAAGTGGCGAAAGAGCCAGAACCAGCCAGCTGGAATGCTGCGCCCCTGGTTCCCGACACCGACGACATTCCGTTCTGAATCAGAGGATGTTCTCGGTTCGGAGCGGTTCAACGATCGGCTTCGTCCTGCAGCTCTGAAGCTCGGGTGATCAGTTGCCCGAGCTCTCGCTCGAGGGCCGCCAGGTCAAGCCGGAGCTCGGGCCAACGGCCGCCATCAATCTGCTGCAACAACCAGCTGCGATCGCGATCGAGCTGCTGGAGCAGATCGTCCATGCCGGTCGACGATGGATCAGGCATCTAGCTCGAGGCAGTGGATCTCCATCCTGATGGCCTAGAGGTCAAAATGACGATCAAGCCAAGGCCTTCATGAAGGATTTCTTCTCCCCCGGCAGCCTCGTCACCATCGCCGGAGGCGTGCTGACAGTGATCGGTGCCACCGCTTACGCGACGGGAAGCGCCAACCTCAGCCTGCCCACAATTTTCTATGGAATTCCCATCTTGTTGGGGGGACTGGCCCTGAAATCCTCGGAGCTGCCACCCGCTATCCGGGTGACACCCATCAAGACCTTTCAAAAAGAACGGGAAGCAGCAGCCCCTGAACTGGGCAAGCTTCTCGGGGATGTGACGCGCTGGCGCTACGGCCAGAAGGCCCATCTGGAGTCGTCACTCGAAGCGCTCAAGCTCTGGGATGAGGACACCCCGCCGCAGTTGGAGGAGATCGAAGAGCTGCATTCCGACGCTGGCTATGGCCTTCGGCTGCGTTTTCTGCTTGGAGCCGTTCCCCTCGAACGCTGGCAAGAGCGGCAGGAGCGTCTCGGGCGTTTCTTCGCGAAGGGAATGCGAGCGGAACTCAAGGAACTGGATGAGCAGCGGTTGGATGTTGTTCTGCTTCCCGCGGGTGAGGCATAAGCCATGGCCCAGTCAACCCAGAACAACGATGACGCCCTCAGGGTGTCGGTGCTCAGCGAAGCCCTTCCTTATATCCAGCGTTTCGCCGGACGGCGCATCGTGATCAAGTACGGCGGAGCGGCCATGGCCCATTCCGAACTGCGTGCTGCCGTCTTTCGCGATCTGGCTCTGCTTGCCTGTGTTGGGGTCCAACCCGTCGTGGTTCATGGCGGCGGGCCGGAAATCAACCAGTGGCTGCAGCGTCTGGAAATTCCAGCCGAATTCCGCGACGGATTGCGCGTCACTGACGCCGACACCATGGATGTGGTGGAGATGGTGCTGGTGGGTCGCGTCAACAAACAGATCGTGAATGGGCTCAATCAGCTCGGCACCCGTGCCGTTGGCTTGAGCGGAAGTGACGGAAGCCTGGTCGAGGCTCGCCCCTGGGGGGATGGCAGCCATGGGCTGGTGGGAGACGTTGCCCGCGTCAATCCCGATGTGCTGGAACCGCTGCTGGAGAAGGGCTACGTGCCCGTCATTTCCAGCGTTGCCGCAACCCCCGATGACGGGCGCGCCCACAACATCAATGCCGACACAGTGGCGGGAGAACTGGCGGCGGCCCTGGAGGCCGAAAAACTGATCCTGCTGACCGACACCCCCGGCATCCTCAAGGACCGAAACGATGCTGACTCCTTGATCCGCAAACTGCGCCTCTCAGAGGCGAGACAATTGATCGAAGACGGCGTCGTCGCAGGTGGCATGACCCCAAAAACGGAATGCTGCATCCGCGCCTTGGCGCAAGGCGTGGCAGCCGCCCACATCATTGACGGCAGGGTTCCCCACGCCCTGTTGCTCGAAGTCTTTACGGACGCTGGCATCGGCACCATGGTTGTGGGACGCGGCTGAAGGGTGAGCGAAAAAGACTCAGGACTGGACCTTTCCGAAGCGGAAGCAGCCCTCGAGCGTGGGGACTATGGACAGTGCCTGGATCTGCTCCTCCCCCTAGCGGAAAGCCACCCGCCCAACAGTCCCGAGGGGCCCCGGCTGCGTTACTTGATGATCACCGCCTGGATGGGGCAGGGGCAGGACGACAAGGCCATCGCCACCTGTCGTCTGCTCAGTCGCTGCCGAGATCCCAAGTTGCGCCAGCAAGCGCAACAACTACTCGAGATTCTCGAGGCCCCCAGCCTGGATCGTCCGGAACGCTGGTCGATGACGATGCCGCAACTGGAGATGAATGCCTCCGGCAGCGGGCAGCCGAGCACCATGCGACGGCGGCGCTCCCGGCGCCCCGAACCACCGCCTCCGCCACCGACGGGGCCGACGCGACCACCGGCGGCAGGATTCGCCGTGCTGGTCCTGGCAGTTCTGCTGGGGATCACTCTGCTGTTGAGTGGCTGCGTAAGGATCCAGGCCGATCTCGAGCTTCGCGGTCCGGATCGACTGGCCCTCACCTGGGACGTGCAGAGCACCCAGGAACGCTCCCTGCCCTGGCAAGACCAGTTTGAACGCGATTTGGAACGGGAGGTGTCCGGGCTGAAGATCAAGCAGTCGGGGCCTGGACACCAGCACATCAGTAGCGGCATTGCGTCATCGCATGATCTGGCGCAACAGATGGCCGCTGTGGTTGAGGTGGCTGGCCGCGCGGCAGGAATCTCTCTCCCTGCACCGGTGCTCAAGCTCGAGGAACGCAACTGGCTGCTGGGGGTGCAGCAGCACTTGCAACTGATCGTCGACCTCAGCGATTTGCCCGAGATTCCTGGGCTGGACCTGCATCTAAGCCTCAACCATGGGCGGATTCAAAGCACAGCGCATTCCGGAACAACCACCGAGATCAACTGGCGGGGCTGGCGCTGGAATCCTCTCGGCCTTGGTGGGCTGGTGATTCTGATGCTGCTGACGTGCAGCATGCTCCTGCAGGTCGTGCGGCGGAAGCTGGGCTTTGGCTTCCCGGAACTGCCCTCTTGATCAAAGCTGCTGCGGATCAGGATCCACGGTGAGCGCCACACCCCTGGGCAAGCCCTCCCAAAGGTCCTGCCCGGGAGGCAACGGAAGAGAGGAGCCCGACGGTCCATGCAAGAGCAGCTGCCATCGGCTCCGTCCTGCCACGCGGGCGACCGGAGCAGGGGCAGGCCCCAGCAGCCACCAACTCTGGCTCTGACACATCGGCCGGATCCGCTCAGCAAGCACCGCTGCCGCCGTTGCTGTTTTGCTGGGGGAATCTCCAGACAGACGCAACAGACAAGCGCGACTGAAGGGCACCAAGCCGGCCTCCTTCCGAAGAGCCACTTCCTGAGCAAGGAACGCCTCATAACGTCCATCCACCAGGTGTTGGATCACCGGATGCTCCGGGGTGTACGTCTGGACCAGCACCTGTCCCGGTCGCTCGCCCCGGCCAGCTCGGCCCGCCAACTGCAACAACAACTGCAGCGCCTGCTCACCTGCGCGGAGGTCGGGGCGATGCAGAAGCCCATCCGCCGCGAGCACCGCCGCCAGGGTGACCCGCGGCAGATCCATACCCTTGGCCAGCATCTGCGTTCCGATCAAGACATCCGCCTCCCCGGCGGCAAAGCGGTCCAGCAAGCGTCGATGACCATCACGCCCCCCGGTGGAGTCCCGATCGAAACGGAGCAAGCGAAGGCCTTCAAGTTCCTGGGAAAGGAGTTCCAAGACCTTCTGCGTCCCCGCTCCAAAGGGCTTGAATGCCGTGGAACCACAGTGACTGCAGCGGCTCTCCAGCTCCTCACGATGGTCACACCAATGGCATCGCAGCCACTGGCGTCCACCTTGTCCACGGTGGACGGTGAGAGCCACATCGCAATGGGGGCACATCACCACCTCGCCGCAACTGCGGCAGCTCAAAAAAGGGCTGTATCCCCGACGTGGCACCAAAACCACCGCCTGTTCGCCCTGCTCCGGCAGCGCCGCAAGACGGTCCATCAAGGCACGACTCACCAGACGTTTGTGCCCTTCAGCCAGCTCATGGCGCATGTCAATCACATGCACGGGAGGTAGGGCCTGCCGCGAAATGCGCTGGGTCAAACGCACCAAGGTCAAGGCACCATCGGAGCCAGATTGAACCCAACTCTCAAGCGACGGTGTGGCACTGCCCAGCACAAGCCGTGCTTTTTGCATCACGACCCGATCCAAGGCCAAGTCGCGGGCGTGATAGCAGGGCATCGGAGCGTCTTGCTTGTAGGAGCTGTCGTGCTCCTCATCAAGAACGATCAATCCAAGCGGCTTCAGAGGAACAAACACGGCGGAGCGAGTTCCAACAACCACCAATGGCTGTTCCGCGGAAAGACAGCGGCGCCAGGTCCGGACCCGCTCAGCGTCACCACAACCGCTGTGGTATTCAACGACGCGCGAGCCGAAGCGTTTACGGCAGCGATCGACGAGTTGGGGAATCAAACCGATCTCGGGGGTCAGCAACAAGACATGGCGGCCCCGCTCCAGCTCCTGGGCCGCGAGTTGGAGGTACACCTCGGTCTTGCCGGAACCCGTAATTCCCCACAGCAACAGCCCACGCCCGGGAGAAAGCTGTTGGTAGGCATCGACCACGGCATGCTGCTCAGCGGTCAAGGCCTGGGGATGCTCCCGGAGATCAGCACCCCCAGCGACCTTGTCCTCCGCCAGCCGACGCTCACGCACCAGGTAACCCTGTTGAACCAGGGGGGGCAGCAAATGAGCACCAAATCCACTAGCCACAAGATCCCGTTGCCAGACGCCACCGCCTTGGGCCTTCAACCAAGCCAGAAGTTCCCGCTGGCGGGGGCTGGGTTGATCAGCGTCATCGAGGGGATCACAGCCCTGCACCCACCACATCTGACGTCCTCCCGCCAGCGAGCGCTGACCGGCCTGACCAATCCATCCCGCCGGCAGAGCCGCCTTCAACGTGCGAAAGGCGCTCAGGTGGCAGCGGTCCGCCACCCCCTCCAACCAGCCGTACCAATCAGGGTCAACAGCAGCCCGCTGTAGGAGTGCTTCCACCGGCTGCAGTTCTGGGGGTTCATCCGCTCCCCACTCCCGCTGCGCGACCACCAACCCATGCATGGCACGACCTCTCAGGCGCACCCGCACCAGGTCTCCTGGCATCAATCCCATGGACGGATCAGCGGAGTAGGTGAAGGACCGCCCCTCACGCCCGGCCTCAAGCCAGACATCAACGCAGCGCCTTGGATGCGACAGGACCTTGCAAACTTCGGAAGACTTCATTAACGTGAACAGGTTGGTCGTTTTCTGCCAACCCTGCGCTCGATCCAGAGGGAAGACACAGAGTCTGAAGTCAAGGTCTTGTCCTTGCCACTTTGACCGGTCTGAGACCACCCCGGGCAGCACAGACAATTAGTCCAAGCGTTTCGTCGACTCGCGGACACCACCATCAGCCCATGATCTCCGTCTCAGCGTCAGCTGCGTCGTTCTCTTCCGTTGTGACAGAAGATCAGGCTTTTTGGGCCTGAGCCCTTGGTGTGATGTTGCCGCTTTTGCGTCCCCCCTTCATCCGACTTCGACTTTCACCATGACCCCAGCTGCCACCAAAGCTGCCAAGCCGGACATCGTTCTTCTGGCCAATGCTGACGGCACAGTGAAGGAAGTCTCGAGCAAAGAATCCAAAAAAGCCCCCGCGCGCCGCCGAGCCAGCAAGTCAAGCGCGAAGGACCTGAGCGCCGCGGCAGATGAACTGCTCGCAGCAGCGGATCAGGCCAAGTCTTCCGGAACAACGAAGAAAGCAGCAGCCAAAACCGCCAAGGCAAAAACCACCACAAAGACCACAAAGAAAGCAGCAACCGCCAAGAAGACCACCACCAAGGCATCAACAGCTAAAAAATCGACCGCCAAGGCAGCTACAGCTCAACCAACAGCTGAAGAGAAGGCCAAAACAGCCGCTGCCGAGAAGGAAGCCAAGGCCAAAGCCCTGGCGAGCATCAAAATCGGCCCCAAAGGCGTTTACACCGAAGACTCCATTCGGGTCTATCTGCAGGAAATCGGACGGATCCGCCTTCTGCGTCCCGACGAAGAGATCGAACTCGCTCGCAAAATCGCGGATCTCCTCTACCTCGAAGAGCTGGCGTCTCAATTTGAAAGCGACAACGGCCGGGAACCCGACAAAAAAGAGTGGGCCGCGTTGGTTGAGATGCCGCTCATCCGCTTCCGCCGTCGCTTAATGCTGGGCCGACGAGCCAAGGAAAAAATGGTGCAATCCAACTTGCGCCTCGTTGTCTCGATTGCCAAGAAGTACATGAATCGGGGCCTGAGTTTTCAGGATCTGATTCAGGAGGGCAGCCTTGGCCTGATTCGAGCAGCTGAAAAGTTCGACCACGAAAAGGGCTACAAGTTCTCTACCTACGCCACCTGGTGGATTCGTCAGGCAATCACGCGAGCCATCGCGGACCAGAGCCGGACCATTCGCCTACCGGTTCACCTCTACGAAACGATCTCCAGGATCAAGAAAACCACCAAGGTTCTCTCCCAGGAATTCGGTCGTAAGCCAACGGAAGAGGAAATCGCTGAATCGATGGAAATGACCATCGAGAAACTGCGGTTCATCGCCAAGAGTGCCCAGCTGCCGATCTCGCTCGAGACCCCCATCGGCAAAGAAGAGGATTCCCGTCTGGGCGATTTCATCGAAGCAGACATCGAGAACCCCGAACAAGACGTCGCCAAGAACCTGCTACGTGAAGACCTCGAGGGAGTTTTGGCAACCCTCAGCCCCCGCGAGCGCGATGTGCTTCGACTCCGCTACGGATTGGACGACGGACGCATGAAAACCCTTGAGGAAATCGGCCAGATTTTCGACGTGACCCGCGAAAGGATCCGTCAGATCGAAGCCAAGGCCCTGCGCAAGCTGCGCCATCCCAACCGCAATGGGGTGCTCAAGGAATACATCAAGTAGGTCACGAACCCGAGGCTGTCATCGAACAGTCTTGGGAGTAATACATAAGTACATTCCCCCTAGCTCAAAGCCCCGATGGGCTCCTATAACGATCTTGAGGGAATTGAGACGCCCTCCTCACACGGAAGAGATCAAACCTCAGTCTGAGACTGGGGTTTTCCTTTGGGAGAAAATAAAAATTCGGTGCATCAGTGTGGATTACGAAGGGCTTTCGAAGGTCTCCGTAAATTCCTGAAAGGCACGCTTCAAGCGCTCCACCGGTGTCTCCTCAAGAGGACATTCCTGACGCGTCTCCAAGGCATAGGCCTGAAGCAGACGTGGATCGGGCTCAAGCACAGAGGCGACTGCCGCCTTGAACAGCACAAGGTTGTGCTGGGACGTAAGCCCCGCCAGATAAGGCTGAAGCACCCAGCTCAGCTGACCATCCTCCGGGGGTTTTACAGCCGAGCGAACCAGACGCGGCCGGAGCAACTGATAGGCGTGATCACCATCACGATCGGTGGTGTGCCGAAGCCGCGCCATCAAGACGTCACCACTGCACAACAGGATCAAACGAATGCATCCCTCGGCCACCAAGGGGAGCATGGTCTCCTGCTCCTGGGGTTCAGGGGCAACCGAGCCGATCGCTCCCACCTGACGAACGCCATTCACAACGGGGCCTGGCATGAGGGTCCTACGCGGCACACGAATGTTACGCGTTCTTCACATAGGCGGCCTTCTCTTTCGAAGCTTCACAACCTCAAGGCTGCCAATCAATTGAGACCTGCCCAAAAGCGTAGGCTGGGCGGCTGATTCGCCTTGTACATGGCCCTCACCGAACTGCGCATCGCCTCACGACGCAGCCAGCTGGCCATGGTGCAGACCAATTGGGTCAAAGCGGAACTGGAAAAAGCGCATCCAGGCTTAAAAATCACCGTGGAAGCCATGGCGACCCAGGGCGACAAAATCCTGGACGTTGCCCTGGCCAAGATCGGCGACAAAGGCCTGTTCACGAAAGAACTGGAAGCCCAGATGTTGGTGGATCGTGCGGACATCGCCGTCCACTCCCTGAAAGACCTTCCCACCAACCTTCCTGAGGGGCTGATGCTCGGCATCATCACCGAGCGGGAAGACCCGGCTGACGCACTTGTCGTGAATGCCAAAAACCAGGCCTACAAGCTCGACACGCTTCCTGAAGGATCTGTGGTGGGAACCAGCTCCCTGCGGCGCCTGGCCCAGCTGCGTCACCACTACCCCCACCTGATCTTCAAGGACGTGCGGGGGAACGTGATCACCCGGCTGGAGAAGCTGGACAGCGGCGATTACGACTGCCTGATCCTCGCTGCAGCAGGTCTTGGCCGCCTGGGCTTTGCCGATCGGATCCACCAACTGATCCCCGGCGACATCTCCCTGCACGCCGTTGGCCAGGGAGCACTGGGCATTGAATGCGTGGAGGGCAAGCCTGAAGTTATGGAGGCAATCAAGGTGCTGGAGCACATGCCCACCTCCCAGCGCTGCCTGGCCGAACGCGCTTTTCTGCGGGAACTGGAGGGCGGCTGTCAGGTTCCCATCGGCGTGAACACCCGCTTCGAAGGCGATCAACTGATCCTCATCGGCATGGTGGCCAGCCTCGACGGCAAACGCTTGATCCGCGACCAAGCCAGCGGCCCCGCCAGCGACCCCGAGGCCATCGGCCTCTCCCTCGCCCACACCCTCAAAGATCAGGGCGCAGGAGAGATCCTTAAAGAGATCTTCGACACCGTTCGCCCCGAAGCCTGATCAACTGCGAATCTCAAGGCGTGTTCCCACATCCACGGCTTCAAACAGCTGCCGGATGTGGCTGTTGAGCATGCGCACGCAGCCAAGGCTCACGGCAGCACGGATCTGAACCCAATGCGGCCACGCCGTTCCATGGATTCCAAATTCGCCGCGCCCATTGCGGTGAAAAGCCATGTAGCGATCGCCGATGGGGCTGCTGGGTCCGCGTAACTCGCGCCGCTGGCCCGACTTGTTCGTCACATAGATGGGATCAACTTTCTTGGTGAGAATGGCGAACTCCCCCTTGGGGGTGGGCGTCTTGGGATCTCCGATCGCTACCGGCCACGATCCAAGCCGCTGGCCACCCCGGACAAGAGAGATCTGTCGCTTGCTGAGGTCGAGAACGATGCGCGACTCCCGCGGAACACGCTGCAAAGCCACTTCAGCGGCGTCAGCGGAAAGCGACGGCAGCAGGGATCCAGCCAACACACCGCCCAAGAGCACTGGAAACAACGACCACTTCATGAGACGCGCAAGACCCATTGGTCTCAACGTATTCATCGCTGCGCGAAAAAACCGCAGTGCCCAGTGACCAAGCCAATCTCTTCAGATTCTTTTCGGTCTCAAGCGTGAGACCTGCGATCCAGCGGTACTCTTCTCCAACCCTCTTTCCTGCGTGTTGACCTCCACGGCGATCGCACCGGCACGGCCAACCCTTCTCGAAGGCAATGCCCTCAGCCAGGAGGTCCAGTCGATCAGTTTTCGCTTCTCCGACCTCCTCAGCAACCGCAGAACCTTCCTTGCCGCTGCCTGGACGCTGCGTCGACGGGGGATCATTTGCCTACGGGAAGCCGCAACTCCTGAACTGATCGCATCGATCAACAGGGATGTTGGCGAGCTGCTCGAAGAAATCGAATCAGGAAATCACGGTCGCCTCGCCTCCCTGGCCTATCTCAATCTTCCCGATCACCGTGTGCTGAAGGGCTACAACCAGTTCCGCGATGCGGATCGGGCCGTCATCAACTACCGGGTCAAACGCCCCGATGGCCGCAGCGGCAGCGATGCGGGAATGATCGACATCTTTCATCCCGAGCGCCTCTCAGAAAGCCTGAACTCCAGCATCCGAGAGTGTCTTCAGGAATCCATGATTCAGAGGTTGCTTCTGGCAAGCAGCTTCAATCGTCTGCGGGTGAAGTGCCGCAATCTCTACATCAACAGGGGTGTTCAGGACACGCGCAGCTACCACTGCGATGGACGCTCCCTGAAGTTCAAATCCTTCGTTTACCTCAGTGATGTGCAATCGCTGGCCGATGGGCCCTATTGCTTTGTGCCCAAGTCCCAACGCCGACGACGGCTCTGGTGGCGCAATGCCAGCTACAACAAACGCCACGGTCTGGGACCATTTGAATTCAGTCAGCTGCAAGGGGCTGAAGCCATCGCCTTGTATGCCAAGGCAGGAGACATGGTGCTCTCATCGCAGCGCGGCGCCCACTGCGGTCACCCGCAACACCCCCAGGCACGCCGTGCCGTCCTGGTGAACATGTTCCAGCGCTGAGACATGAAAAAAGGCGGGGAAATCCCCCGCCCGATCACCAGCCGAAAACTGGCTTGTTCAGTCCACCAGCTTGGGATCGATCTCAGCCATATAACGGGCCTCACAGCTCTTGATGATCTCAATGGCTTTTTCGGTTCCAAAGAAACCGTTCACAGTGCAGGTGCCAGGCTTCTTCAGATCCTTGTAGTGCTCCCAGTAATAGGTGGTCTCTTTCTTCCAGTGATCACCGAGATCTTCCCAGCTCTTGATGTGATCCATGCGCTTGTCATCAGCAAGAACAGCGATCACCTTGTCGTCAACTTCGCCACCGTCGTCGAAAGTCATGATCCCGATGATGCGGGCTTCCACAATCGAACCAGGAATCAAGGGCTCAGTGACACCAACAATCTCGATGTCGAGAGGATCACCGTCTTCATCCCAGGTGCGGGGAATGCATCCGTAGGCGAAGGGGTAAGCCAGAGAGGAGTAACCGACGCGGTCAAGCTTGAGATGGCCTGTTTCAGTGATCAGCTCGTACTTGTTGATCGTGTTGGAGTTGAGCTCCACGATCGTGTTGAGACGAAGTTCGGCTTCATCAGCGAAGGCCGGCAGCACGTGCAGCAGGTTGGGCATGCTGCGGCTGGGTGCCTGATCGAGGTTGGCCATAAACGGCGATGGACAGCGCGGCGCATCCTACGGGCCGCCTCGGCCAATCAAACCTGTAGAGGCTGGGACGCCTGGTGCAAGCGATCAAGTTTGCTCTCCAAGTAGCCAAGGAAGGCTTCGGTGCTCAAGGGGCGACCGCTGACTTTTTCAACCAATTGCTCCGCATTCACACTGCGTCCCAGCGGGTGCACATGCTCACGGAGCCAATCCAATAGGGGCGAAACATCACCGCGATGGACATGATCTTCTGGAGCACCGATGGCCTCCGTCATCGCTTCACTCAATTGCGCACTAATCAGGTGCCCCAACAGGTACGACGGGAAATAGCCAAACAGGCCTTCGCTCCAATGCACATCCTGAAGACATCCCTCCGCATCATTCATGGGGCGAACCCCCAAGAGCTCCCCATAACGCGTGTTCCACTCGCCGGGAAGATCCTTCACAGCCAAGCCCTTCTCGAGCAATGCGATCTCGAGATCAGTGCGGATCAGGATGTGTAAGCCGTAGCTGAGTTCATCAGCTTCAACGCGGTTCAAGCCGGGCGAGATGGGATTCATGGCCTGCCACATGTCCTGGGCACAGGTGAAGGGAGCTCCAGCCTGAGCAAAACGAGTCCACCACTGCTCCGCGAACGGACGACTCCGGGCAACGCGGTTCTCCCAGAACAACGACTGACTTTCATGAACGGCCATCGAGGTGGCCTGACCCAGCGGCCAGGCAAACCACTGATGGCTCTGGTCCGGGAGCCCTTGTTCATAGAGGGAGTGTCCCCATTCATGGGCGGTGGCCAGGAAGCACGACAACGGCTGACCGGGCACCACACGCGTGGTGATCCTGTAATCCGCCGGTCCCAACGTGATGGAGAAGGGGTGGGGAGAGCGGGCCATACAGGTGATGGCGGAGTTGCGGCCCCAGGCCTGCAGGAGCCCGTCACAGAGATGCTGCTGGCTTGACTCCTCGAGATCCCAGTCCGCTGATCGTGGGCGTGGGCGGGTGGATGCCTGAGCGACCAATTGCGGCAACCGTTGCCTTAACGGAGCAAACAGAGCCTCGAGACGCTCAAGCCGAAGGTCCGGTTCGAAGGGTTGAGCCAGGGTTTCCCAGCACGATCGAAGCTCGTCCAGCTGGTTGGCCTGCTCCTGGCGCAGGTCAATCAACGTCTGAAGCGCCGGTGCAAAAAGACTGAAATCAGACGCTGCTCGAGCCTGCTGCCACAGGTTGTACCCCTTGGCTTTGGCCGTCGCCAATGCAGCGACCAGGGCTGGATCGAGAGCCTGCTGCCTGCACAGGTCCTGCTCCAGCAAATCCAAATTGCGGCCCTGCTCGGGGCATCGTTCACCGGAGTTCCAATGCTCACGAGCTACGGCCAGCAGATCCGCATAGACCGCGGAGCTCTGACGTGCATGAAGCTGGGTCGCCAGAAGCGTGAGCTGCTCACCTCGCCAGGGTGCACCACCAGAGGGCATGCGGGTGTTCTGGTCCCAATACAGGGTGCTCTGAATCGAACCCAGCAGCTGTGTTTCACGCAAATGGGCTCCTAGCTGCCCCCAAGCCATTGCGGCAGAAGCCATCTCGCTCTCCTTTCAATCAATTTAACGACTCTGGGGGTGGCATCGAAGCTGCGATGCAGGGCATGGTGTAGCAGTTCAGTCTTCCTGCATCGATGCGCCGACTGATGCTGCGCGCAGCCTTTGGGCTCGCCCTTCCCATGGCTCTTTGGCCGCTCAAACTGATCTATCGACAGCCGTCGACCATCCAGTAAGCCGGTCAGTTCAAGTCACATCGGCCTCGGCACAGGGTCTCCAAATCCGCTCGCCCCGTGATCTGAAGCCGCCGGGACGCCCAAATCCCATAGATCCAATCGACCACGCCGCCGATCAACGGCCAGCGGGTCGGTGCGTACAGCCACCCCAGACCAATCAGGCGGTACGCCTCGCGGAAGACGGCCACATCCCGGAGCACCTCACCGGAGCCCGCAATGGCATGAATGCGGCCCATGGCCAACCGGTAGCTGATGCCGGCATGGGCCTCAGGGTCGTAATCCGCAGCATCGATATCGACAAATTCCAGCCGGCCCAGAGAGTCACGCCGCTGCAGAAAACGAACTTCACGAACGCACAACGGACAGCCCCCGTCAAAAAGCAGCGTCAGTTCGGGGGCAGAGGGACTGGCCATTGGGTCAGACGGAGCTGAAGCACGCAAAGTAAGAAGAGAACGCTGGAGAGCGGTGGGAGTTCAGCAGATCCTGCATCAGATCTCAGTCCAAACCCCTGGGAAGGGCTTCACCCGCCTGGACGGTCGGTTGAACACCTGGATCCGCAACACAGGCCTTGACCAGGGCGTACTGCACCTCACGTGCCTGCACACGAGCGCAAGCCTCACGATCAACGAGAACGCTGATCCACGGGTGCTGCAAGACCTTGAGGCATGGATGGCGGATGCCGTTCCGGAACACCGCCGGTATCTCCATGACGACGAAGGAGCGGATGACATGCCGGCCCATATCCGAACAGCACTCACCAGCCAGACCCTCAGCCTGAGCGTCAGTGGTGGACAGCTGTTGCTGGGCACCTGGCAAGCCGTGTACCTCTGGGAGCACCGCAGCGCTGCTCACAACAGAACGATCGCCTGCCACCTTTTCGGCGAACCATCCAGCGTCACGGCACCTCGTCCCACGACGCAGAACGCCTCAGCCAAGCCTCAAACCCTGTTGAGTCTTCGCAATGCGGAACGGATCAATCAAGCCATTCAGGTACGACATGACCCCAATGCCTGGGAAACAGACAACGGCATCGATACAGACACCGATCTGATGATTGATCGATTGCATGACTTAAGCGATTGAGGATCAGCTCCATGACATTCGGACAGGTTCGTCGGATTGTTGTCATCAGCGTTTTGATCGTCCTGTTCTGGGTTTGGATCGATCCAGCGTTTGGGGTCGTACTCGGAATCATTTCTATGGCGGTGCTGAGCGTTGCCAACCTCCATCCCAAGCCGCGTTGGGTCCGAAAATTTTGGGCTTATTGCATTGATCTGGGGCAGCACGACAGAGAGCTCCCTTAGGGGCCACGATCCGGCCACGATGGAGGGGTGAATCAGAGATCGCATGCCGATGGAACGTCTCGACGCCACCCAGATGTCGGCGCTCGCCACAGAACTACCCAACTGGAGAGTGCAGGGGGAACGGCTGCACCGCGATCTGCAATTCAAGAGCTTCGTGGAGGCGTTTGGATTCATGGCACAGGTGGCCCTCCTGGCCGAATCCAAAAATCACCATCCGAACTGGAGCAATGTCTACAACCGCGTGTCGATCGATCTAACCACCCATGATCTCGGTGGCCTCAGCAGGCTCGATGTGGAACTGGCCACCGCAATCGACGGACTGTTGCCAGCATGAGTGCTGAGGGTCCTTGCGCATGACCACTGCACCAGCCACCTCCAACGTCCCCGTCACCATTCTCAGCGGCTTCCTCGGAGCAGGGAAGACCACGCTGCTGAACCACATCCTGACCAATCAGCAGGGGGTGAAGACTGCGGTGCTGGTGAACGAATTCGGCGAAATCGGAATCGACAACGATCTGATCGTCACCACCGATGAAGACATGGTGGAGCTAAGCAACGGTTGCATCTGCTGCTCGATCAACGACGAACTGATGGAGGCAGTGGAACGGGTCATGGAACGCCCTGAACCTCTCGACTACATCGTCGTCGAAACCACTGGTCTGGCCGATCCCCTGCCGGTTGCGATGACTTTTCTCGGCAGTGAACTGCGCGATCAGACCCGCCTTGATTCGATCATCACGTTGATCGATGCAGAAAACTTCGATGAAGTCGTGCTCGAGACGGAAGTTGGCCGAGCCCAGGTGATTTATGGCGACATCCTGCTGCTGAACAAGTGTGATCTCGTCTCCGAAGAGCGGCTTGAGGCCGTTGAGCAGAAACTCAGAGACGTCAAGAACGATGCCCGCATCCTGCGATCGGTGAAAGGGGATGTCCCCCTGGCCTTGCTGCTCAGTGTCGGCCTGTTCGAATCCGACAAGGTGAGTGCCCCCGCCGAGGATCCGAGCCTGAATCACAGCGACCACGAGCACGACCACGACCACGGTCACGAACACGGGCACGACCATGGGCACGGGCACAATCATCACCACGACCACAGCCATCACCATGACCACAGCCATGGTGATCACGCGGACCATCAGGCGATCGAGGGATTCACCTCCGTGTCGTTCCAGAGTGATGGACCTTTCTCCTTGCGCAAGTTCCAGAACTTCCTCGACAACCAAATGCCCCAGGAGGTGTTCAGAGCCAAGGGAATCCTCTGGTTCAACGAAAGCGAACGACGCCATGTGTTCCATCTGGCAGGCAAACGGTTTTCGATCGACGACACCGACTGGACCGGTGATCGCAAGAACCAATTGGTGCTGATTGGCCGTGACATCGACCACAAGACCCTGCGGGAGCAACTCCAGGCTTGTGTGGCACCTGATGCGGGAAAAGGTTTCAGCTGATTCAGCAGAACCCATGAATGCTGCTTATTGTGCGTGCCATGGAAGACACCTCAATGGTCGAACCCTTGTTGCTCGGAACAGTCTTTGTTCTTGCAAGTTTGTTGTTGTGGCTTCTGGCTGACTCCGATGACGACAACGGTGGAGGCGGCCTGCGACAGCCTGTCCTTGTACCGATTCCTGTCCGTCATCACCAACGCTGAACACGTCGACAGCTCTCACTTAATCCCCCACTGAGATGGGGGATTTTTTATGGCAATGCGCGGCCACCGGTACGGCCGCTCCTCGGCTCAGCTCACGTCGGCATGCGGAAGCAACGTGACTCTGGCCCCATCCCGGAACGTGAGCCGGCAACGGGTTTGTGGAGGATGCTCCTGATCAATCGGACAGTGGGCACGCACCAATACATCGGCGATTCGGATTCGGTATTCCCATGCATCGCCCAGAAATTCACGCCCCAGAACACTGGCCTCTCCTTCGGCATCAGCGATGACATTGATGTCGTGAGGGTCTACCAGAACACAACAATCACCGGATGCTCGGCGGTCTGCCAACACCATGGGCTTCGCTTCATCCAGATCGCCCAGCAGACAGGACAACTGCCCTCGCTCCCGCGACTGAACGGGAATCAAGTTGCGTTGAAGCACGAAGGACCCCACAAACGGCGTCGCCGGTGATCGCACAATGTCTTGTGGAGAGGCGCATTGATGCAAAACGCCATCCCTCATGACAGCGACGCGATCGCAGATCGCCAAGGCTTCTCCCGGATCATGGGTGACGATCACGCCGCTGGCGCCACAGGCGTCCAGCACAGAAGCGAGCTCACTTCGCAGTCGCAGCCTCACCTCCACATCCAGACTGGAGAAGGGCTCATCCAGGAGCACAACCCTTGGAGCTGGGGCCAGGGCTCGCGCCAAGGCCAGCCGTTGACGCTGACCACCGGACAGCTGGTGCGGATAGCGCTGCTCCAATCCATGCAACCCCAGCAACTCAAACAGCCAGGCCACCCGCTCAGGGTTGGGGTGCCGCTGGGGCAGACCAAAACTGGCGTTCTGCCAGGCATTCAGATGAGGAAACAGCGCATAGTCCTGAAAGACCATGCCAACACCCCTGCGTTCTGGCTCCATCCATGCCCCTTCCCCAGCCACGGTGCGCTGGGCCAGCTTCACCGTGCCCCGCTGAGGGCGTTCAAAGCCAGCAATCAAGCGCAGCAGGGTGGTTTTACCGCAACCGGAGGGGCCGAGTAAACCCAGCAGCTCCCCTTGCGCCACTTGAAGATCGACCCCCTGAAGGGTCCAGCCCTCGGAAGCATTGCCGTAGCAATGCCAGACACCGTTCAACTCAACCGTCGGCTCCATCGGGAGCAGCTGTTCCACAGATCCAAGCAGCTTGGGAACGGACAGAGCATATGAGTGTGCCAAATGATCGATCCTGGCGTGCGTTTTGCACGTCCTGGGCTGACCAACCATCAACGCCTTGTCCGCCAACGGACGCACTGATCGCTGGGATGAATGGTTTGCTGATCGTCTGCCTGACCCACCCCCTTTATCGCCAGACTCATTCCAGGGCAATGTCGCAACGACGGTGTCCGGCCCATCGCTCAATTGACGTTGCTGACCAACCGGATTGTTCCAAGCCCGAGCCGGCTGGCCCTCTTTCTGATCGCTTCGATCACAGCCCTGATTGCCATCTGGCCGGTGCTGACGTTGGTGCAGGAGGCCATCAAAACCCTGCAGAGCGGCTTCACCGATCTTGGCCCCGATGGGATGCGCCAGGTGCTGGGCACGATCAAGCTGCTCCTAGGAACAGCCACATTGGGCACCGTGCTGGGCACGACCAATGGATGGCTGCTGTGCAACTGCCGTTTTCCTGGCCGCCAATGGCTGCGGATTGCCCAGCTGATTCCGCTTGCAACACCGGCCTATCTGCTCTCAGCAACACTGATCGATCTGGGGAGTCGCCACAGCTGGACCATTCACGGCATGGGCTGGGGCATCACTGTCATGGCCTTGACGACCTACCCCTATGTGTTTCTGCTGAGCACAGAAAATTTCTCCGTCAGCGGCCGGCGTCAGCTGGAGGCGTGTCGCAGCCTGGGGGTCGGCCCGTGGTCAGCCTTCGGTCGCGTTGCCTTGCCGATCGCTCTTCCCGCGATCGGGGCCGGTGTCGCCCTGATGGGGATGGAAGTTGTCAATGAGCTCGGTGCTGTTCAGCTCCTCGGGATACCAAGCCTCTCCGCAGGCATCCTCGAAACCTGGCAATCCGACGGCAATCCTTCTGGAGCCATCAGCTTGGCCTTGATCACGTTGGTGATCGTGCTGGGTTTGGTGATCTGTGAACGCAGCCTGCGCAGCCGCAGTCGGCGCTGGTGTGATGGGGTAGCCGGTGGAGATTCAACGGCCTGGCCCCTGAATGGAACACGGGCAGTGGTGGCTCAACTGCTGGCGATCATCCCTCCTGTGTTGAGCCTGGGAACCCCACTGCTGTGGGCCGCCACAAACCTGGATCAGCTCCAAAACGGCTGGAACGACGATCTGATCAGCCTGAGTGGGCGCAGTCTCCTACTGGCCCTGGCTGCCGCCGTTATGGCGGTTGCGGCAGCTCTGGTGCTGGCCATCGCCAAACGCTGGTCTGATGCCCGATGGCTGAAAAGCCTCACCTTCCTGGCGGGAACGGGCTACGCAATCCCCGGCACCGTTCTGGCTCTAGCCCTGCTGCTCACCGGAGCCCCCTGGCAGGTCGCCCCGTTGCTTCTGCTCCTATGGGGATACAGCGTCCGTTTTCTGGCAGTAGCAAAAGGGGGGTTAGACGCTGCACTCGAGCGGATCAGCCCAAGCCTCGATGAAGCGGCCACGGGGATGGGTTCCCCGTGGCAAAGCGTGCTCCAACGGGTGCACTTGCCTCTGCTGCGCGGGCCTATCACCGTCGGCTTGTTGCTGGTCTTTGTCGACACAGTGAAAGAGCTTCCCCTCACCTTTGCCCTGCGGCCGTTCGACTTCGACACCCTCTCAGTGCGGGTGTTCCAATACGCCGGCGATGAACGGTTGGCCGAAGCACTGTTGCCGGCCCTGATGATCCTCGTGCTGGGGCTGATCGCCGCAATGGCTCTGGTGCCGACGCTGGATCACGCCTCCAGCAGGGACGGGTCGTCATCCCCGCAGCAACCTCTCTGAGGAATTGCGCTGGAGCTCCCCGGCACGGGTGTTGAGACGGAGAGGGAGTGTCGACCAGGACAGCGGCTGTCCCGTTGAAACGGCATAGGTGGTTTCTTTGATGTCACCCCTCAACCCATCCATCTCCAACAACGTGAAGGTCTGCTGAGCTGAAGTTCCACCGTCCAGCAAGCGCCGGGGGCCACTGCCCAGCGCTCCGAGCTGGATGAGATCGAGCTGGCCACGGCGACCGGAGAACCAAGCGTGATGGTGACCACTGATGTAGCCCTGCACTCCGGCGTTCTCCATCAGGGCCTGGAGCGCGCTCCCCCGGTCCAATACCTCACCAGGGCGATCCTTACCCTGACCAACACCGACCAGGGGCAGATGACCAACCACGAACCGTGCACGAGCGGTTTGTGCCTTCGTACTGGCCAACTGTTGTTGTGCCCAAACCAGCTGGTCCTCAGGAACACGGGCTGAGCTGGCATCCCAGACCAGCCAGAAGATCCCGTCCTGCAGCACCGTGTAACGAAATGGGAACTGAGAGGCATCCACAAACGCCAATCCCAAGCGTGAACGGATCGGGGTCCAGAACCGGGAAACAGCGGCACGATCAGCCGGAAAACCCGGTGAACCGTCATGGTTCCCGATCGCCGGCAGCAGCGGGATGCCGGCCGTCTGAAGCAGCCGTAGAACCGACGTTTCGAACCCCCGCCACATCGCATCGAGCTGCAGCCCCGTGAGGCCTCGCATCTGGCCCGCGACCATGTCCCCTGCACACACGACCAGATCCGGCTGAAGGGCAATCAGCTGGTCCAGCCCCTGATGAACGGCAGGGATGTAGCTGGTGGCTCCATAACTGCTGTTGAGATCACTGATCAAGCCGACACGTAGCGCCGCCCGCCTGGCAGCGCTCAAGGGCAGGGCCACGGCACTGAGACCGGTGCCAAGCACCAGCTGCAGCATCCGGCGACGACTCAGCACCACAACAGCCAGGGGGTCAGCATGAACGTTTCAAACGTTGCTCCACCAGCCGATCCGCCACAAGTGCCGCGCTGGCAACAACATCCGCAAGGGTGGACAAGAGCCGATAACTGAGCACGACGGCCAGCAACTGCGCTTCCGGCACGGCAGGACCCAACCGAAGCAACAAGGTGGCTTCAAAGACCCCCAGACCACCAGGGGCACCGGGGACCACCAGCCCAACGGCATAGGCCAGTCCAAATGCTGCGAGCCAGGTGAATGGCGCCGGGCTGCGAATGCCAAAGGCCTGCACGCTGCACCAGAACCCGGCAAAGCGGCAGAGCACAAACAGCAGCTGAAGCGTGAGTGGCCACCAGGGGTAGCCGCCGCGACCGCTCCCCTCACTCTCCAGTGGCCCGCCGCCAGCGGACTGCAACTGCGCCGCCTTCGAACGCTCCAGCCGACGCAGGAGCGGCTCCCGCCACCGCGGAATCATCAGGAGCGCTGGCAAGGGAGCGAGCAGTGCGAGGCCCTGCTGCCATCCACCAGCAACCACAACAAGAACGGAAGCCGCCACGATCAGGAGCGGATCAAGAATCACACCGGCCAGGGCCGGTCCACCGCCAATCACCGGGCGCAGCACCCGGACCCGCTCCACCAGATGCCAGATTCCACCTGGCAGGTACTTCAGCAGGTTGCTGCGCACAAACAGCGGCACCACCGCGAGGCCTTGGGGAGGGTGCTTCAACCAGACCAGCAGGTCGCGCCAGGCCAGACCATTGATCAGGATGCTGAGCCAAGTCAGGCCCAGACCCAACAACAGCCACCACCAACCATTGGCCACCAGGCTCAGCTGGCGAAGCTGGTCAGCCTGCTGGGCCATGGCCACAGCGATGAAGACCAGGCTGGCCAGCGTGATCCAGAGCTTGGGTTGGCGAAGGATTTTGCCCATCAGATCCAGTCTTCCGTGCTGACAAACGGTGCAGCAGCTGCGGCAGCCCTCAGCTCATCAAGACCACACCCAGTGCTGGCCTGAAGAGCCTCCAGGGCATCAGCTTCGGCTTTGACAGTGCAACGACCATCCGGGCGTCGCACTTGTTTGGCGGCGAGGGGACCCCAGGGGGTGTCGAGCACACCATGGCGCCTCGGTAACACCCAGCGTCCCTGGCGCCGCTCCCGCAAACCAATGCTGCTGCCAGCACTGAGCCAAAGCCGGCGCATCTCGTCGGCATCACCATCCCGCACCAACGCAGTGATGGCCTGACCACTGCGGCCCTTTTTCATCAACAACGGCTGCACCGCCACATCAATCGCCCCCGCATCTCGCAACCGATTGGCCAATGCAGCAACCTCCTCAGGGGTGGCGTCATCAATCCAGGCTTCCTGAACGACCAGCGACTCCCAGCGGGGACCTGCAACTGCATCCACCGACGGAGTGTTGAGCACCAAGCGCACCAGGTTGGGGCGATCCAGCTGGCGATGGCCGAGGCCAACGCCGATTTTTTCGGCCACCAGAACATCAGGGGCCACAAAGCGATCCGCCAGCACCGACACCAAGGCCAGACCCGTGGGCGTCACCAATTCCCCCGTGGGCAGGTCACCACCCTGTAGAAGCGGAATGCGGTGACGACGCGCCAGTTCAAGCACTGCAGGAACGGGGACGGGCAACAGGCCATGGGCTGTTGACACCGTCCCGCTCCCGGCAGGCAACGGGGAACAGACCACCTCTGCCGGGTTGAGATCTTGCATCGCGGCACAGACCCCCACCACATCCACAAGGGCATCGATGGCCCCCACTTCATGGAAGTGAATGGCCTCCGCCGAGGTCCCATGCACCGTGGCTTCGGCTTCCGCCAGGCGGGTGAATACGGCAAGAACGGTTTGCTTCAGCGATGGAGCCAAGGCAGCTGCATGGATCTGATCGCGGATCTCCGACCACTGGCGGTGGGGAGGCTGATCCTCGAGCCCCTGCACATCAACGCGGATCCCCCGCAGTCCGCCGCTGCGCGCCTCGTGCTGGGTGAGGCGGTAGCGCCCTGCCAAACCGAGGGCCGCCAGGGGTGACTCCACAACGGCCTGATCCACACCGAGATCCAACAGGGCGGCAAGGAGCATGTCCCCCGCCAAACCCGTTGGCGCATCAATCCAGAGCGCGCTCATCGCCCCAGACGCGGGGCCGCCTCCAACAGCGCAACCGCCTCACGGTCAAGCGCCTGACGCTGCTGACGCAGTTGCTGCTCGATCTCCCGACGGGCCCGACGCTGCTCCCGCTGAGCGGTGGCAACGTCATGGCCGGACAGTCCCCAGAGCCGTCCCAGCAAAGCGCGGTCATCTGCACCACCACGGGCCTGACCGAAGACCACGGTCTCCGCCGCGATGCCGGCCTGGAGCACCCGGCTCCAACGCCGCAGATCCTCGAGAGGCATCCGAACACTATCCGGCACGGTGAACTCAGTGGCACCACTGCTGCGCAGCCCAGCACGCACACAGGCAAGGGTTCCAACCAGCACCTGCTGCACCGGAAGTTGCTCCTCTTCCGCAATCAGGACATGGCCCGCCTCATGCACCGCAATCCGACGCAGACGCTCCTGACCACCGGGCAAGGCTTCCGCCAGGATGTGGCCACCCATGCCCTGCCAGGTGGCGGCATCAACACTGAGGGTGACCAGAGCACCCCCGACAGCCACCACAATCCAAGCGGAGGACAGACCCAAGGCAGGGCCAAAGGCTCCGAGAACGGTGATGCCGACAACAGCGACACCAGCGCGCAATACCCCCGTGGAGCCCTGCCCCTCCTCCGCCATCAGCTCCGAACGCGGGAGGTGGCACGACCGCGACCTCCCTTGGATTTGCCACCACGCGTCGGCATTGGTGCAATCACCTCGTGCTGTTCCAGATGAAGTTCCTGTCCCTGCCGGCGCAGGTCGAGGCTGACGAAGTGGCGCAGGTTTTCCAGGGGAAGCTCGCCCTTGATCTGGAGCTTGAAGGGGAGCGGCCGGTGGCCGTCAGCCCGGGCCTGCTGCCGCACCTTCACCACCATTTCGCCGGTCTCGGGCTTGGTGAAGATCAACTCCCCTCTGATGGAGAAGTAGTCGTCTCCCTCGGGCAAGGTATCTGAGGCATCCGCTTGCTCCGGCGAAAGAGTGCTGGGTTCCCAGACACCAGCAATCTGAAGATGGAGATGATCACTTTCGCGGCTTCTGGGGTACACCACCCAGAGGTGCGGTTGATCCAAGGGCAGATGCCGCCGGATCAGGGTGAGCACTCGACCGAGCACAACGGTTTCCAGGGGGACCCCCTGGGCATCGGTCAACGTGCCGCGGGTGAGTTGGTCGGGATCGGTAGGGGCGTAGGTGCCCCGAACGAGACCGATGGCCCGGTACTGCAACGGCTCTGTGACCGGGGGAATCGGATGGGCGCGCATTGATCCAGATCCGGGCGGAGTCAAAAGCCCTTGTCAAGACTGTAGCCAGCCCACCGCAATCCCCTCAGACTGAAATAGCTGATTCGTGATCGGATGCAGAGCCCGCGCCGGATCCTGTTGCTGCTGGTGTCCATGGTTGGGGCTGCACTGGTCGGTTGGATCACTGCTGCCTCCATGGCCCCTGAAACCAGCGCCAGCGGAAGTCGTCTGGCTGAAGATCCTCAGGTCGAATCGCTGATGCAGCAACTCCAGCTCCAGGAGGAGCTCAGCGAGGCAGAACGTGTTCTCCTTCTGGAACGTTTGATTGCTCTGGAACGCCTTCAGGAAGCCGAAGTGGCGCTGCAACCGTGGATCACGGCTCGTTCCACCCCCCGCGAACTCAGCTTGTTCAAAGCGGAGCTGCAACGCCTCAATGGCCAGCCCGAGGCAGCCCGACGCAGCCTCAATCAATTGATGCGCTTGCATCCGAATGATCCGCAGGTTTTGCAATTGCTGGTGCTGCTGGATCAGCAGCGGGGACGCCAAATTCAGGCCACGACTGAACTCACCACCCGTTTCAAGGGCCTGGAACCGGGACAACGTCTGGAGATCGGTCTGCTTCTTGCCGATCTCTTACGTCAAAGCGGATCCCACCAGGAAGCGGTCAACCTGTATCGCCAACTGGCTTCAGAGGAGCCGAGCAACACAAGGCCCTTGCTGGCCCTTGCGCTGTTGCAGCAGGACCAAGGCCACACAAAGGATGTTGAAGCTCTGCTGAAGCAGGCCCGCCAACGGCGGGATTCAAACGGACAGATCGATCCATCGATCGATGTTCTGGCAGGACGGCTCGGATTGAGCGCTGCACGCAATGCCGCCTCGGAACAACCTGGTCCTACGGCGATTCGGGCTGATTCTGGAAGGCCTTGAGGGCCTCATCAATGGCATCGGAAGGTGGCGTGGCGTCATCCATGGCCGTCGACCTCCGGATCCTGTTCATCAGATCCATGGGGTTAGCGGCGTCGAGAACGGAGCCGTTGTCATTGGTGTTTCCGTAAATCTCTCGTTCTTCGCGGTTCTGATAAGGCGCATCCACCTGGGCGTTTGCGCCAACAGGGATGGTCGCTGCGATCAGGCAGGGCAGAACAAGTTGTGCGACAGCCGCAAGACGGGAGGACATCAGCGGATTTCGGGGTGGGCTGATGCTAAGGGTCTTTTTCACCACCGGATCAACCGTGCAGATCGCCACCTGGAACGTGAATTCCGTTCGCACGCGACTAGATCAGGTGCTCAGTTGGCTGGAGAACGAGCAACCGGATCTTCTTTGTCTGCAGGAAACCAAGGTTGATGACCCGCTGTTTCCTTTGCAGGACTTCAAATCTGCTGGCTGGCACGTGCACATCCATGGCCAGAAGGCTTACAACGGCGTCGCCCTGATCAGCCGCGACCCCTTGGAGGATGTGCGCTGCGGATTCGTTGGGGAGCTCCCTGACGAGGCTGAAGCTGCGGATCTCGGCGAACAGAAACGCGTGATCAGCGCACTGCTGAATGGCGTCCGCGTGCTCAACCTCTATGTGCCGAATGGATCAAGCCTGAAATCAGAGAAATATCCCTACAAACTGACCTGGCTTGGTTGCCTCAAGCGTTACCTCGAGGCCCAGCAGGAGCGCGGCGAACCGCTGTGCATGGTCGGTGACTTCAACATCGGGCTTGAAGCACGCGACCTTCCCGACCCCGACCGACAAACCGGCGGCATCATGGCCAGCGATGCTGAACGCAGTGCTCTTCGTGCCGCCCTTGGTGAGCGTCTTCAGGACGTGTTCAGGGTCTTCGAGCCAGATTCCGGCCACTGGAGCTGGTGGGATTACCGCAGCGGCGCCTGGGACCGGGACCGCGGCTGGCGCATTGATCACATTTATCTCTGCGAGGAACTGCTGGGGCTCGCCCGGAGCTGCATCATTCACAAAGGCATGCGCGGCAACGTGCAACCCAGTGACCACGCACCGGTCAGCGTTGACCTCGATTGGCCTCCATCCGATGACGACAACGATGACCTGCTGTTCTGATGGCCGTCAGTAGAGCTCCACGCCTGCTGGCAGCGTGACCATGCGTTTGGCCGATTCCCCACAGGTGCGCGGCGTGGGCAGCACCTTGCCGGGATTGGCGCGGTTGTCGGGGTCGAAGGCAGAGCGCAACAGACCCATCGTCTCCAGATCATCCGGGCCGAACATCCAGTCGAGATAACAACGCTTGTCGGCCCCGACACCATGCTCACCGCTGATGCTGCCCCCGGCGTCGAGACACACCCGCAGGATGGCGGCACCGAGTTCCTTCACGCTCCGCTCCACATCGGGCTGATCCAGGGAATACAGGATCAATGGATGAAGGTTGCCATCACCCGCATGGAAAACATTGGCCACGGGCAGGCCGTGCTCCTGGCTGAGCCGTTCAATCGCGGCAAGCACCGACGGAAGGCTGCTGCGAGGCACCACACCGTCTTGCACGTAGTAGGTGGGCGTGATTTTGCCGACCGCTGAAAAGGCAGATTTACGCCCTTTCCAGAGCACAGCGCACTCCGTGGGGTCCTGGGCCCGACGCAGGCCACGGGCCCCCGCTGCCCGACACAGCTCATCGGCACGTTCTGCTGATGCCTGAACCTCAGCGTCCTGGCCATCCAGCTCAATCAACAGCACCGCTGCAGCGTCACGGGGGTACTCGTCGTAACCGAAAAAATCGTTCACGGCGTTGATGGTGACGTTATCCATGATTTCCATCCCGGCCGGCAGCAAACCGCTCGCGGTCACAGATCGCACCGCTTCCCCCGCAGCTTCCATCGTGGCGAAATCCGCCAACAGCACGTTCACGCACTCCGGCGCCCGGAGCAGGCGCAGGGTGATGGCCGTCGCGATGCCCAGCGTCCCTTCACTGCCGATGAAGGCACCACGTAGATCCAACTCGCAGGATTCCGCCAGCCCGTTTCCCAGCTGGGTGGTTGTTCCGTCGGGCAACACCACCTCAAGCCCCAGCACGTGGTTGCTGGTCACGCCGTACTTGAGGCAGTGCACCCCTCCTGAATTTTCTGCCACGTTGCCGCCAATGCTGCAGACCACCTGACTGGACGGATCCGGGGCGTAATAGAACCCGTCACCCGCCACAGCCCGCGTCACCCAGCTGTTGATGACCCCAGGCTGAACCTTGACCCGTTGATTGGCTAAATCAAGCTCGAGCACCCGACGCATCCGACTGGTAACCACCAAGAGCGCTTGCTGATCCACCAGCGCTCCCCCCGAAAGGCCGGTACCGCTGCCGCGAGCCACGAATGGGACACCGTGTTGATGGCAGCACCGCAGGACGGCGGAGACCTGATCGGTGGTTTCTGGCAGCACCGCAAGGGGTGGGCAATGACGCTCAAGCGTCAGTCCGTCACAGTCGTAACTCAGCAGTTCCTGACGCTTCGCCACGATGGCCCGAGGGGGCAGACAGCGGCGCAGATCCCTCTCCAGAACTGACCAGTCGTGGCTCACAGCGATCTCGATCTGACCCAAGACTACGCATCAAAAAGCTTGCGAAGTGGGCAATTAAGAAACACAGCAAACAGAACTGGACGTTCCTGAGTCAGGATGTTGCACGGTTTGCATCAGCCCTTTGGCGTCGGTTCCAGTGACAGCTCCCGCGTTGAACACCAGCCAGTCCGAAGCCATCTTCGGAGCAGCACAGGCCCTGATGCCCGGAGGCGTCAGCTCCCCTGTGCGGGCGTTCAAGTCGGTCGGCGGTCAGCCGATCGTCTTCGATCGGGTCAAGGGTCCCTACGCCTGGGACGTGGATGGGAATAAATACATCGACTACATCGGCAGCTGGGGGCCTGCTATCTGCGGCCACGCCCACCCCGAGGTGATCGCAGCACTGCAGGAGGCGGTCGAGAAGGGCACCAGCTTCGGAGCTCCTTGTGCCCTGGAGAACACCCTGGCCGAGATGGTGATCGACGCTGTTCCCAGCGTTGAGATGGTGCGGTTTGTCAACAGCGGTACGGAAGCCTGCATGGCTGTGCTGCGACTGATGCGCGCCTACACCGGCCGCGACAAGGTGATCAAGTTCGAGGGCTGCTACCACGGCCATGCGGACATGTTCCTGGTAAAGGCTGGTTCCGGAGTGGCAACCCTTGGGCTGCCCGATTCTCCAGGTGTGCCCCGCAGCACCACCGCCAACACCCTGACGGCTCCATACAACGATCTAGAGGCCGTTAAAGCTCTGTTTGCCGAGAACCCCGACGCCATCTCTGGCGTCATTCTCGAGCCGATCGTCGGCAACGCTGGTTTCATTCAGCCGGAACCGGGCTTCCTCGAGGGGCTACGCGAACTCACCAAGGAGAACGGAGCTCTGCTCGTGTTCGACGAAGTGATGACGGGATTCCGGATCAGCTACGGCGGCGCCCAAGCCCATTTCGGTGTCACCCCAGACCTCACAACCATGGGCAAGGTGATTGGTGGTGGTCTGCCCGTTGGCGCCTATGGCGGCCGCGCCGACATCATGGGAATGGTGGCGCCTGCAGGCCCGATGTATCAGGCCGGAACCCTCAGCGGTAATCCCTTGGCGATGACTGCAGGTATCAAGACCCTTGAATTGCTCAAGCAGCCCGGTACCTACGACAAGCTGACCGCCACCACCCAGAAGCTCGTGGCGGGCATCAAGGAAGCAGCACAGGCCGCCGGCGTGCCGATTACAACCGCCAGCGTCAGCGCCATGTTCGGCTTCTTCCTCTGCGAAGGCCCTGTGCGTAACTTCGAGGAAGCCAAGGCCACGGATTCGGAACGGTTCGGCAGGCTGCACCGCGCCATGCTCGAGCGGGGCGTCTATCTCGCACCTTCCGCCTTCGAAGCCGGCTTCACCTCCCTGGCGCACTCCGACGCCGACATCGAAGCCACGATCAATGCCTTCCGCGAAAGCTTCGCGGCTGTGGCCTGATCCCGCCGTGATGGCCTCAGCACCTCCTCCCCCTCCACTGGTCTGCACCATCCAGACCGTGGAGAGCCGGTGGTCAGGCCAACCCATTCCTGGCATTCGTCAGCTTGAACAACAGCAATTCCAGATTGATCGGGGTGGTGGCAAACCCAGCATCGATCCGGCCACGGTGATCGAGAGCAGGCTCACACCTCTGGTGGAACGATTCAGCAGTTCCGGTGTTGAGCAGATTGAACGCTCAGGGATGACCTATCACTGGTCCTACGAAGCACCCTTGGGTCCTCTCCAATTCAGCAATGGCGGGGGATCAACAAGCCCAGCCCGCGACAGTCGTGTCGCCGTGAGCGGCGATCTGATTATCGACGTGCAAAACGGTTTCAAACTCAGTCAGCAATCCCGCCTAACCCAATCCGGTGGGACACAAACCCTGAGCAGCCTTCTTGAAACAGCCCATGGCTCCTGCCACGAACAACGCTGAGGCGCTTCTGGTGCAGGCTCGGCAAGCCGCCAAGCGTGCCCATTGCCCTTATTCGAACTTCCATGTGGGTGCCGCCGTGCGGTGCGAAGACGGGAGCGTGATCGACGGCTGCAACGTTGAAAACGCCAGCTATGGACTGAGCATCTGCGCGGAGCGCGTTGCGCTGTTTACTGCCATCAGCCTGGGCAAACGACCAATTGCACTGGCCGTGAGCTGTATCGATGCCCAGACCGATGCCTTGCCTAACTCACGCATGCCATGCGGCGCTTGCCGCCAGGTGATGCAAGAACTCCTTCCGAGCGATGCCTATGTCAGCATCGACGGGGTTGGCACCATGCAGCTTGACCAACTTCTCCCAGCACCATTTCAGCTTGGCGCGCCAAACAGCAATCGATAATTACAAAAATAAATTCGAATCAATTGATCAACAGGGCAACATTTTGATCAAGATCATTACCTATACAACTAAGCCTCGCACAGTCGAATCAAAAGACACATGAAAACACCTCAAACAAAATTTCATCGCTCCCGCCAGCACCACAATAAGCTCCTAGAAAAACAATATTTCTATTAATTTTTACCATCCAGCCCAAAAAGAAAACACAGAACTACGCTGTTGATTCGCAGACAAAAATCAAGAGTGAGCCCAGCGTGCCAAAGCTTTCTGAGGATCACTAATTTCAGACAAGTCGCTATAAACGTACTGCGGCCATTCAACCTCTGGAAGGCCTGCAAATAACATCAAATTGAGTGGATATTCTTCCGAATCCGTACAGCGACGGAAGTCATCCCGAAACAGGAATGTTGGCTTACCAAGAGCAATCGCGGCACCAAGTTCCACCATCACCCCTTCATCAGGTGGCGTTCCATTCACGATCGCGAATAGGGCATCAGCATCACGCACATCCTGCAAGTCCCGCTGTGCAACGCGATAGGCCCAACCGGGTTCCGCCAAATTCACCTGACCATTTCGCGCAAAGGGCTCCCACACCTCTAACCTCAGGGCCTCCAACGCCCCGATGAACTCTGGCAACAACAGCCGCTTCCACTGGGCGGAAAAGCCGTAAGGAGACGCCAAATAAATCGTACGCAAGGACGTCATCACAGCCCACGCGAGGAGCGATAGGCCTGCTCATCCGCACGAGCCTTTTCGAGGTTTTCCCAGGGGAACACCACCCATTCCGACGACTCTGCAACCACGGCTGCCGTCCACCAGTTAGGACAGCTCTTGCTAACCCACACGGCAAAGGATGCCTGAGGCACCTGAGTCTTCAACACCTTCAACGTGCGCCCGGTTTCATAGACATCATCCACAATCAACGCCGATTGTTCTGGTGATGACAGCATGGGGCGATCCATGGCATGGCTCAGTGCAACCGCGAGGCAAAGCCCCCCTCTAGGGACCCCGTAAACCCCGGTCACCGCTGAATTTGCAAACCGTGAAGCCAACAGCTGCACAGCCTGATCAAACTGGGCCCAGCTAAGGATCTGCATAGCCGGAGAATGGCACATCAACGCTGTAATGCACTTTGAGCCGAGACGTCCCCCCCCAGGAGCAAACCCGCAAATGGTTTCGCAGCCATCTGCTGAACCGGGAGCTGGAATTGCAGGAGCTCTATGACCTGCCGCAAGGAGAACTTGATCTTCTGATGGCCGAAACCGCAGAGATCCGCTCGGACACAGAAAACCGATCCCGCAGTCACGGCCGCTGGTGCACAGCGGGCTATGTGCTGGAACTCGCCCGGATCATTGACGGGCGACGGGCCCGAGATCATGACACTTTCAGGTAAATCATTCGATCATGCCGTGAACGATGACTCTGACCACCAAGTTGAGATGCAGGACTACAACCACCATTCAGGCTTACGAGCCATCTCTAAACATCAACAACGAATCCCGAGCATTTTCAATAAATCCAAGCCATGACCGACGAAATTTAAAATCACCACGAAGCAATTTCAGCACTCTTTTCTGATAGCTGACCTTATGTGGGTCAGAAGCAAGCAGTTGCTGCGTCGCCCTAATCTCTCGATCAATCGTGCGATGCCGATACACCTTTTGGATCTTCACAACGCTTTCGCGAAGCTCTTGTTTGGCCGCCTCTGGGTCACCATCAACATTGTCCCGAAGATGATTCAACATGGACCGATCCAACGACATGCAGTAGGGGTCGATCTGCTCGGGCATGGAATCGAGAACATTTAATAGGAATGCCACACGAGCATGACGGCTTGGGAAATCCATCGAATCATTATCCGCATTTAGATTCACCTGCTTACGCCCTGAACTCTGTGCAAGAGTTCGCTTAACCACACCGCCTTCTTTCAACAGGAGATCATCCAGACCTCGGAGGTAGTAGTGCTGAACAGGAAATTGTTGACCCTGGCCAACACCAAGGCAACGACCGGATCCATGGGTGTTAGATGCATGAAGACGAAGCCGCTTGAGTGCAGATGTTTTGACGATTGATTTCACCTGGGGGAAAACAAAAAATCTCTTTTGAGCAGACTCAAAGAAATCATCATCCATGGATGCTGTCAGTCTCCATGGCATCAGGAGAGATTCAATATTTTCCTCTTCAAGGAATCGGAACAAACCTGGATGCAAGTATTCATCAGCATCAATAACAGCAACATAATCCTCTCGGATCAGATCCTGAACACTGGAAATCTTTTGCCCTTCAGACTCATGGAATTGAATCTCATTTTTTGCGAATATCTCTCTGCACAATGGCGCCGCTCCTGGAGCAATCACAGGATAAAAAGCGTCAACACCAAGGCGACGATGATGATCAATAAAAGACTGCAAGTAGGGAGCCTCGCCATCAAAGACACGAACCGCGATGGCGTAACTACCCACTAAAACAAAGAAATTTAATTCAAATTACCACAACATGTCCCTTGAAAACATGTTGCCCTCAAGGGCTTGCGTCATGGAATCCAAGCCTGCCTGCATCAAGAGACACTCCTGGGGATCCCCGCAGCCATGCAACCAATCTCCACGAGTGGGGCCGTGAATCAACATGCTTTTGTTAGTGCAGGCATGATCGTTGCAATACATCCCAAGCCATTCGTCGGCTTTGGATCAACTCAACATCAGGCCCTGCATCCTTCTGATCAGCGATAGTTCTCAAACTGTAGAGGTACATCAAGTTCATCTTCTTTGCTCTTTACAAGTTGAATAGCAGCCTGAAGATCGTCCTTATTCTTACCCGTGATCCGCACACTTTCACCCTGGATTGCAGCCGTCACCTTCTTCAGTTCGTCACGCACCATCTTGCTTAGTTTTTTAGCAATCTCCTGACTAAGGCCCTTACGCAGCTTCACCACCTGCTTCACCCGATTTCCCCCCGCCGTTTCAGGAGTTTGAAAATCAAATATTTTGAGTGAAAGGTTGCGTTTGGTCGCTTTGGTTCGAAGCACATCCTCCACAGCTTGAAGCGTCATATCACTGGCTGTGGTGATCACCAGCTCTGTCTCTTCCAGATCAATCTCAGTGTTGGAATCCTTGAGGTCATAACGGTTGCCCACATCGCGACGCACCTGATCGAGGGTGTTCACCAGCTCCTGACGGTCAAAGTCAGAGACCACGTCGAAGGAATACGTACTGGCCATGTCGCGAGCGTGTCGATCCTCCAGCTTAGAAAGCCACCGCCCCCTTCAAGGTTGCAGTCATCCAAGGCCCGTTATGGTCGCCAGACCTGATCGAAATCGATGACTCCTGCGTTTGCCTGGGCCCTCTGTCTGATGGGAGGAGTCGTGATGGTGAGCATCGTGCTTACCGGCGCCGGAAGGGCCAAAGCAGACTTCACCATGGCTGATCTGCAGGCACCACGGGCGATGTTTGAGCGGCTGCCCGCTTTCGGTCAGCGCGCGGTCTGGGCACAGGAGAACAGCTGGGAAGCACTAACTCTGGGGGCCCCTGCGATGCTGTTGTGTCTGATCAGTGGTGTCAGCAGCACCAGTGCGATCGCTGCAGCGTGGATCTGGCCAGGCATCCGTTTCGTCTATCTGTTCGCCTACGTCGGCAATGTGCCTCCCCTTAGGGGACTGTGTTGGGCGACTGGAGTGACGGCCGTCGGCGTCTGCTACGTCGAGGGGCTACGGGCCGTGATCAGCGCCGCTGGCTGATCAGTCGAAATACAGAAGGCTCACCACCTTGCCCATATCTTCTGCGGTTCGAGCACTGGCCAGCAGCGTTTCACTGTCGTGAAAGGCCAGGCAGATCAATTGATCACAGCGGTTGATGATCTCCTGATTGCACAAACTGCTGGCCATCGGCAAAGGCAGATCGTCCTGCTCGGGCTTATCAACAAGGTGCAGCACACGATCCAGGAGATCTCTGATTTCAGGCACCTGCCTATCGAGGCTCTGGGGCAACAGCACGGTGAGCTTGGAAGGATCAACTTCAAGACACCCTCGAATCACGGCAGCATTCACACCCTGTGATCCTGATGTCACCAAGGAATGGCCTTCCTGAACGAGAGAGCGTGCCACCAACTCGATCAGATGAACCGCAACAACGGGGACATGGCGGCTACCAAGGATGGCGATCCTTCGCTGACTTTTGTCCTGCAACAGTGCAAGTTCCTGCGCCAGGGTGTCAACCCGATCGAGAGCTGGCAGATCCAGTGACTGACCCAAGGAAAACCCGCCGCCTGATTTCATCGGAAGCTAGCAACCATCAGGCGTGTTGAACCGTCAGATTCAATGCACTGAAGAGCTGATCCAGCTTGCAGTGCTCTTCCACAAGACGGAAGGCATAGGTCGCCTTCACAGCTTCATGCAGCCGCACATGTCCGAAGGCCTGCTCAATCACTTCCACCGTGGCGAGCGTGTCGTGCTCCACCTTGAGGAGGGGCACATCCAGCTCTTCAGCGCGGTTGATCAATTGAGGGAGAGGTTCCCCCGCTCCAGTCAGGATCAGGCACTGGGTTGAAGCCTCCAGAGCAGCCAGCTGGATATCAGTGCGATCCGCACCCGTGACGACAGCCATGTTGCGTCGTTTGCGGAAGAACTCCATGGCTGAATTCACATTCATCGCGCCAATACTCAGGGTTTCCACCAGCAGTTCTTGCCGTTCTGGGCAGCAAATCACCCGCGCATTCAGCCGTCTTACCAACTCACCGACGGTGACGCTGCGCAGCAATGGGGAACGCGGCATGACCCCGAACACCTGCAAGCCCAGGCCCTGCAAGGCAGGAACCACCTGACGCTCCAAGCTCTCGACCTCCTCGGGGGTGACAGCATTCAGGACGACACCGACCAGGCGATCTCCAAGGGTCTGCTTGGCCGCCAGAAGAGCATCCACGCTGCGACTGTCCTGCCACAGGTGCACCAGCACGACCTTGGCATCAAGACCTGTCGCCAATTGCGGCAGGCTGAGGCCATACAGCAGCCCCTCCTGCAGGCTTCCCGCGCACTCCAAAAGGGTGAGTCCTTCGCCGGCCTCTATTTGCTGCCGGAGTTCATCGAAACCTTCGCCTGCATCCAGCTCGCCCAGGCCAAGGCGCTGGGCAGCTGTTGTCGGAGACAGCAGATGCATCGATGGAATCAGACGCTCCGACGGCAGATTCAGCGTTTCACCAACAAAGCGAACGTCATCGTCGATGAGGGGTTCCGGCAACGGCCCCTGGTTTGGATCCCAATCCAGGCTGGTGGCCAAGGGCTTTCCAAAGCGGATCTGCTGTCCGGCTCGCGCAAGCTGCTGGGCAATTCCCAGAACTAGGGCCGACTTCCCACTGAACGGCTCGCACGATCCGATCAACAGTGTCGTTCCCATAGAGGTGATGCCTGTCATCAATGAATCTAGGCCTGCTCAGGAGCATCACTGCGCTCAATCAACAGCCACTGCCAGAACCCATCGGGGAGGTCCGGCTCCGATCGCTGCGGATGAGAGCGATCCATCAGCCAGGCCACCAGTTGATGAGTCACCAGAGAGAAATCAACATCCCCCTCTGTATGACCAGGAAAACGGAGTTCGCATTCCAGCCTCTCCAGGGGCGCAGCGACCCCGTTCCAGCGGAGTTCATAGGGGTATCCATCCATTCCGGCAACGGGACGCCGCCCCTCCAATTCACCGCGACGCAGGATCTGCAGGGCTGCGGCGAGATCCTGCTCACGACTGACACCACCGCAATAGGGAGCAAACAGAACCAGTTGGGCAGCATCTGACACAGCTGGTGTTGGGTTCCTGGTTCAGTCGATTCAAGGATGCCCCAAGCTGGCCCCATGGCCCAGTCCCCCTTCCACGGCCGAACCATCGGCATCACAGGCGCGCGCGGAGCTCTGGGCGTAGCCCTCTCCCGTTGCTTTCGTGGCGCAGGCGCCCACGTGATCGGTTTCACGCACGGTGCGACACCTCCAGAGCAAACGGATGGCCCCCACCGCTGGGTGAGCTGGAGCTGCGGCAACGAAGCCAGCCTGGACGCCGATCTGGCGGACATCGATGTTCTAGTTCTCAACCATGGAATCAATCCTCAGGGCGACCAAAGCCCTGACGTGATCAATCAAGCCCTGGAGATCAACACCCTGAGCAGCTGGCGGCTGATGCAGCGTTTTGAGGCCATCAGCAGAACCTCAACCCGGGGTTGTCCAAAAGAAGTGTGGGTCAACACCTCAGAAGCGGAAATTCAGCCTGCCGTCAGTCCGGTGTACGAACTCACCAAACGAATGTTGGGTCAGCTGGTGAGCATCCGTGGTGCTGTGCTCGATCCATCAGGGCGCGAAGCCCTGATCCTGCGCAAGCTTGTGCTCGGCCCCTTCCGCTCATCGCTCAATCCCATTGGGGTCATGGGAGCCGATTTCGTTGCTGAACAGGTGCTGCGCCAAGCCGGCTGGGGGTTTCGCCTCGTGATCGTGACCCCAAACCCACTGACCTATGTCTTGATGCCCCTGACCGAGCTCGGACGGAGGATCTACAGCCAGATCCTCAGTCGCCCCGATCAGTGAGGATCTCGCACCCGTCGCTGGTGACCAGAACAGTGTGTTCCCACTGCGCGGAAAGCGATCCGTCGCGGGTGACGACAGTCCACTGATCTCGGAGTGTGCGGCATGCCTTACTGCCAGCATTGAGGATTGGCTCAATGGCCAGGGTCATGCCGGGACGCAGGGTGACGTTAGGAAGCTCATCGGTGCGGAAGTTGAACACGGAGGGTTCTTCGTGCAGGTTCCGGCCCACACCGTGGCCGGTGTAATCCTCCACGACACTGAAACCGTTGGCCTTGACGTGGTCTTCAACCGCTCCAGCGATATCCAGCAGGGTGTTACCGGCTTTGACTTGGCTGAGACCAGCCATCAAGGACTCCTTGGCAACACGGCTCAACGTCTGAGCTTCCTCGGGGGCATCACCCACGCAGATCGTGATGCAGCTGTCGCCGTGGTAGCCCTCGAAGTACGCGCCGGTGTCAACTTTCAGCAGATCGCCCTGCCGGATCACCCGCTTCGCACTGGGAATGCCATGCACCACCTCGTTGTTGATGCTGGCGCAGATGCTCGCTGGAAACCCGTGATATCCCTTAAAGCTCGGGGTCGCGCCCATTTCCCGAATGCGTTTTTCGGCGTAGGCATCGATATCCCCAGTGGTTTGACCAGGCTCCACCATTCCCATCACTTCGCGGAGCACGGTTGCAACGATGTGACTGGCTTGGCGCATGATCTTCACCTCGCGCGCCGATTTGATCTCAACACCTCGTCGCTTCTGGATCCGCGGCCCGGTTGCTGTCACCTGCCCCTGCGCAGCCTGGGTGGATGCCAGAAGATCAGCAAAGAGATTCATGGCTCAACCGAATATCCGTCACGCTATCAACAGCAACCGAATTGATGCCGGTCATGACGCTGCTTGTGCGCTTGCGCGAACTGCACCGAAGCGTTGCACCATTCGTTCTGGCGCCACTGCTGGTGACGGTGTTCTCCGGCGTCAGTTATCGCTTGGCCCGTGATTGGTTCGGAGCGAGCCGCGAGCAGGTGCACTGGTTAATGGTGGTGCATGAAGGGGAATGGCTTGGATCCACACTGGAACCGGTTGTCGTGCTTCTCAACGCCGTCGGCCTGTTATGGATGCTGATCACAGGCGCGGTGCTCCTGATCGAACGATGGCGCCGGAAGGTACACTCATAGTTTGGCGATTCAACGCGGAGCTGGGATGGCAGCCGATTCGAAGGACACAGTGGTGACCGACGAGAACACCGAAGCGGCTGTGGATACAGCACCTGAGGCCTCAGAGGCGAAGCCCAACAAGGCTGCTAGCGCTCCAACAAAAAAGCTGAGCGCCGAGGCTCTTATTCGCGGCTTTGAGACGGCTCAGCAGAAGGATGATCTTCCTGAGATCTACGTGGGTGACACGGTTCGTGTTGGCGTGCGGATCAGTGAGGGCAACAAAGAACGCGTGCAGCCCTACGAGGGCGTGGTGATCTCCAAACGCCATGGAGGCCTCAATCAGACCATCACGGTGCGGCGGATTTTCCAAGGCATCGGTGTCGAGCGGGTGTTCATGGTTCATAGCCCCCAGGTGGCTTCCATCAAGGTGGAGCGGCGCGGTAAAGTGCGCAGGGCGAAGCTTTTCTATCTGCGGGAACGGGTGGGCAAGGCCACCCGCGTGAAGCAGCGCTTCGATCGCTGAGGTTTCGACCTCGTTCAATCAGTTGCCAACAACGTTGGCTTAGGGGTTCATCGCCTTGCGCCGTTAGTTCAGTTGGTAGAACGCAGGTCTCCAAAACCTGATGTCGGGGGTTCGAGTCCTCCACGGCGCGTCCGATGTTCCCCTCGTGCAGTTTCCCGGTTCTGAGCATGGAGTTGGATCTTCAACCTGGTGATGTTGTGAAGGTGTTGGAGTCAGCCGCCCTTGGCTGGGTCCGAGCCCGAGTGATACGCGTCAAATCTGGCGGCCGTGTGGTCGTTCAAAGTGATCAAGGTCGTGAGTTCACCGCTCGTGGCAATCAGGTTCGGCTGATTGAACCAGCTGGATTCCGCCCCTGAACTTTGTTCTGTCGGTTTTCAACCGATGTGAGCTGCTTGTCCCGACGACACAGTCGTCGGGATTTTTTTAATGGCATCGATCTGATGACAAATAAAGCTTCTTCCTCACTTCATGTTGTTGACGGAGGGCAGGGCGACGGTTGATACTGATCAGGTCGCCAAGGCGACTCAGGTCAAGCTGTTCTGAGGAACACTCCTAAAAAGCTTGCTTTGATCTGGGACCGTAGTTCAACCGGTTAGAGCACCGCCCTGTCACGGCGGAAGTTGCGGGTTCGAATCCCGTCGGTCCCGTTCTCACCACCAAGAGCATCGATGGTGCGCGTTCGATTGGCCCCTAGCCCAACGGGCACGCTTCATATTGGAACGGCGCGAACAGCTGTTTTCAACTGGCTTTACGCCAAGCATGAGCAGGGAACATTCGTGCTCCGCATCGAAGACACCGATAAAGAGCGGTCAAAACCGGAGTTCACCCAGAACATCCTTGAGGGCTTGCAATGGCTCGGGCTCAACTGGGATGAAGAGCCCGTCATCCAGAGCGAACGGGTCTCCCAGCATCGTGAGGCGATTCAGTCCCTGCTCGATCAAGGATTGGCCTACCGCTGCTACGCCAGCGAATCGGAACTCACGGCCATGCGCGATGCGCAAAAAGCCTCCAACCAGGCTCCGCGCTACGACAACCGTCACAGGAATCTGACACCGGATCAGGAGCAAGCCTTTCAGGCGGAGGGGCGTGAATCAGTGATTCGCTTTCGGATTGATGACGCCGCCGAGATCCGCTGGAACGACCTGGTGCGTGGCGCCATGAGCTGGCGCGGCTCAGACCTCGGCGGAGACATGGTCATTGCCCGTCGGGCACCATCCGACGTGATCGGAGACCCTCTTTACAACCTTGTGGTGGTGGTGGATGACGCCGCCATGGAGATCACCCACGTGATCCGCGGTGAAGACCACATTGCCAACACGGCCAAGCAACTGCTCCTTTACGAGGCCCTAGGTCTGCCGTTACCCACCTTTGCCCACGCCCCTCTCATCCTCAATTCTGAGGGACGCAAACTCTCCAAACGAGATGGCGTGACGTCCATCAATGACTTCCGCGCCATGGGATACACCCCTGACGCCATTGCCAACTACATGACCCTTTTGGGTTGGTCCGTTCCGGAGGGCATGGAGGAACGATTCAGCTTGAGCGAGGCCGCTGCCGTCTTCAGCTTCGAGCGTGTCAACAAAGCAGGTGCCCGCTTCGACTGGGACAAGCTCAACTGGCTCAACGCCCAGGTTTTGCATGGCTGGACATCGGAGCATCTCCTGAAAGAGCTGACACCACTTTGGGCTGGGCGCGGTTGGGAGCAACCCAACAGCAACAGTTGGAGCCTCGACCTCTGTGCCTTGCTGGGCCCGTCGCTCACCCTGCTGAACGACGGCGTCGATCAGGCGGCACCGTTCTTTGAATGCCCGGAACTCCAGGAGGATGCTCTTGAGCAACTGGCGGTCGACGGAGCGAAAGCGGCCGTCACCAACCTGATTGAGCGCCTTGAGAGCAAACCATGGGATGGCATGGATACTGATCAAGCCAAGGCCTGGTTGGGGGATGCCGCCAAAGCCGCCGGTGTGAAAAAAGGAGTGGTGATGAAATCCCTGCGCGCCGCATTGCTTGGGCGTCTTCAAGGACCGGATTTGATCACAACATGGTCACTGCTGGCCCGAATCGGTGAGGACCTGCCGCGTCTGCGGCGCTGCCTCAGCTGACGTTGGTTCAACGTCATCGCCTTTGACCAGACCGAGAGCCCGAGCTAACGGTTGAGCAGTAAGGCCCTGCAGACCAACGGTCATCAGGATTGTCAGAAACACCAGCCCCTGAAGACGTCCAGCCCCCAAAATGCCGGCCTGTTCGAGACGTATGGCGAACAGTGAGGCCACTGATGCAGTAACGATTCCTCGAGGAGCGAGCCAACCCAGAAACAGGCGTTGCTCAAGGTTGTACGGAAGGCCAATTGTGGCCACCCCTACGCCGATCGGGCGCACCACCAGCATCAACGACAGCACACACAGAATCCCGCCCCAACCGAGCGGACTGAGTTCAGCCCAAGACACGTCAGCCGCCAGCAGCGGAAAGAGCATGGTGATCGCCAACTGCGCCAGTTCCTGAATCAGACCATCCAGTTCGGCGGTGTGCGGTCCTGGACGGCGACCGACGACGATGCCTGCTGCCACCGAAGCGGGAAGGGCTGATTCAGGCAGCAGCCACTCACTGACGCCGTACATCAGAAACAGCAAACCCAGGCTGAGCTGAAGCGGTAACCCCTTCAACTGATCGGGATTGAGTCGTCTCAGGACCTCTGACAAGAGCCAGCCGACGCTCCCGCCGATCAGCACACCGCCACCCAATCGATACAACAGGCCGAGCATGACCTCACGCCAGCCATGCAGATTGCCAATGGCAAGCTCCAACAGCAACAGGGCTAAAACAGCGCCGATGGGCTCAAGGACCAGTCCTTCAGCCTCAAGAACTTCACCCAGAGGCGGTGCGAGCCGAATCTGACGCACCAACGGGGTGACCACCGTTGGCCCCGTGGCCAGCACGATGGCGCTGAAAACGGCGGCAAGCGACCAGCTGAGGCCAGCAAGCCAATGGGCCGCCAACAGACCACCTCCAAGGGAGATCAACAGGCGTAGGGCTGCGATGCGCTGCACCGTGGCCTTGATCGTGTCACCGGGCAGGCGGAGATTGAGTCCGCCGTCGAACAGCACCAGGCTGACCAGCAGACCCACCACAGTCCCAAGCCCGGAGCCAAGGTCGAGGGGTTCCACCCAACCCAAACCCGAGCGACCGATCAGCAGCCCAGACAGGAGCAGCAGAACAACTCCAGGCAATCCAGACGTGGCCGCCAGAAGGCGCGCCGAAGCACCCGAGAACACAGTGACGCCCCAGAGGAGGCCCAGACGCTCAGGCGTCATCGACGGAGGAGAACTGAGGTTCCACGCGCACGCCAATCACAGCCTGGGGCCGAACGACCAGATATTCACCCTCCAGATCGCTGATGGGAACGTTGACGAAGCCGCCCTGCGTCTCGGCATTGACCAAACCTTGGTACCACTCCTGAAAGGTCTCGAGTTTCGGGAAGAACACGCGCTCGGTCTGCCCTCCCACAAGGTGGAGATGAACGGCATAACGGCGAGGCGTACGGGACATCAGTGCGGAAGGACATCCGTCATGCTTTTCACAGGATGACGGATCGGTTCAGGGTCTGCCCATAGAAAAGGGTGAAGACCTGCCCGTCGCGGGGCATAAAGCGGATGGCGTGGCTGTCCCGAGGCCGTCAACCCCAACATCAAAGGGTGAGGAGAATCGGGAACAGATCGTTTGCGCTCAGCAAGCAACTTTTGAATCCCGTCAAGAACGGCCTGAGCCCGATCCAGTCGCGCCCCATTCACCCCCCAACCGCACCAGAGATCGACCCCAGGCATCAGGGACCAGTGGTTGAGCCATCGCATCAGGAAGTAGTCGTTCCGAACACCAATTGGATCCTTCACCCTGAGCAGCGCCGCAGGCGATGGCGAGATGCGAGCAAACAAATTGAGAACGACCAATTCCCGATATCCCCATTCCCTTGTGAAGCCAATCAATCGACGCAGGGTCGGGTCATCGCGCTGTCCATCAGCCCTTGAGGGGTTCAGTCCGATAAAAAGCAGGCAACCCTCCCCAGCGCCCAGGCAACGCCGCAGCCACCAGCGATAGCAGCCATCGCTGCTCAGCAGCGCCTCAGACTCCGAGGTGGCGGCAAGACCGCTCAAGAATGCGTTCGCTGGCGTGACCATCGCCGAAGGGATTAACGGCGCGGGACATCTCTTCATAGGCCGTGGGATCCCCAAGCAGGCGCGAGGTCTCTTCCACAATCACATCGGGATCGGTGCCCACCAGCCGAGCCGTTCCCGCATCAACGGCCTCCGGCCGCTCCGTGGTTCGCCGCAAGACCAGAACAGGTTTGCCGAGCGCAGGAGCTTCCTCCTGGAGACCACCGGAATCGGTCAGCAGCAGGCAGCAGCCTTTCATCGCCGCAACAAGCCGGTCGTAATCCAAAGGTTCGGTCAGAACGACACGGGGATGACTCCCCAGAAGAGCTTGCAATGGCTCACGCACCGTTGGATTGCGATGCATGGGCAGCAGGAGGGCCGTGTCGGGGTATCGATCCAGCACCTGCAGCATGCCTGCAGCGATGTCATGGAGACGATCACCCCAATTCTCCCGCCGATGCACGGTGGCCAGGATCACCCTCTGTTGGGCCCAGTCGAGTCCATCGAACTGGATATCCGGCGCCGATTCCGCCATCAGCAACAACGCATCGATCACTGTGTTTCCAGTCACGGAGATCTCCCCGACAACACCGGATGCTTTCAAATTGGTTTCCGCCTTAGCCGTTGGCGCGAAGTGAAGTGACGCAATCTGAGAGAGCAGTCGACGATTGGCTTCTTCAGGGAAGGGGTCCAGAAGATTGTCGGTCCGCAGACCAGCCTCCACATGCCCAACCGGAATCTGCTCGTAAAACGCTGCCAGGCCAGCGGCAAAGGCCGTGGTGGTATCCCCTTGAACCAGGACCAACTGCGGGGGATAGGCCTGAAAGTCTTCACGCAGCCCTTGAAGCGCTGCACAGGTGACGTGCGTCAGGGTTTGGCGGGGCGCCATCAGGTTGAGATCCTGATCAGCTTGGAGATGAAATAGATCCATCACCTGGGCCACCATTTCACGGTGCTGACCAGTCAGGACGACCCGAGTCTTCAGCGCATTACAGGCCTGGAACATCCGGATCACCGGAGCCAGCTTGATCGCCTCCGGACGCGTTCCCAGAACGATCGTGACGCGGGGCTGTTCAGCCATTCCATCCAGACGGACCGCTGGAGTTTACGGGCGTCAACCCGGAGAGAACAGTGAGAAAACCTTGCCAGCCTCAGCATCGGGACGATCCTGAAGGGAAATCTCTCGCCATCACCGTGGCTCAGCCGGTTTTCCCCCCCAGCTTCCCGCCGCGCCCGACGTCAGACCGGACCTCTAAGACGTCAGTACGGAGCCCTGCAGTGACTCCGGTCATCCAGAGCCCAGGGCCGAAAGCGGCGAAGGATGGTTCTCCAAGCCTGGAAGAGATCGTTCGCATCGCCCATGAAGCCGGCCATTCCGATGTGCACCTGGGGGTTGGAGAAGTCCCGCGCTACCGAGCCCGAGGGGACATCCAGGGCACGGAATGGCCCGTGACCGATGCCGATGTTTTTCAGGGATGGCTCCAGGAAATCCTGACGCCTCAGCAAATCGATGCCTTCATCAGCGACAAGGAATTTGACGGCTCCCATGCTTTCGCCTTCGTGCGCGTGCGCATCAACCTGATGGATTCGCTGCGGGGGCCGGCAATGGTGCTGCGCCTGATTCCGCAGACAATCCTCAGCATGGAGCAGCTGAATCTCCCAAGCGTGCTGGAAGGTCTCGCGGCCCGTCCGAAGGGACTGATCCTGGTGACTGGACCGACAGGGTCTGGCAAGAGCACAACGCTGGCGGCCATGATCGATTGGATCAACCGCAACGAAGCTCGACACATCCTCACGATCGAGGACCCCGTGGAATTCGTGCACGAAAGTCGTAAGTCCCTCATCCGTCATCGCGAAGTGGGGTTGCACACGCTGAAGTTCCACAACGCATTACGGGCTGCCTTGCGGGAAGACCCGGATGTGATCTTGGTGGGCGAAATTAGGGATCAAGAAACGCTATCCACGGCGCTCGAAGCCGCGCAGACCGGCCATCTGGTCTTCGGAACGCTTCACACCAATTCAGCGGTCAAGACCGTGGAACGGGTCCTTGGCATGTATCCCCCTGAAGAGCAAGAGAGCGTGCGCCGGTCGTTGTCAGAGGCACTGATCGGAGTGATTGCCCAGGGACTGATCAAGACCACCGATGGGAAGCGGGCGGCTTATCACGACATCCTGATCAACACAGACGCCTGCAAGGACTACATCCAGCGGGGGGCCCTCGATGAGGTGGAGGAAATCATGGAACGCAGCGGCTTCGACGGGATGGTGACGACCAATCAATCCCTTCTTGCCCTGGTGGAGGCGGATCGCATCGAGGGAGATCAGGCTGTTGCCGTGAGCCTCAAACCCAATGAGCTAGCTCAAGCCCTACGGGGCCGGAGCTGATCAGCCTCCGCTGAACACGCGAACCAGCAGAACGACAGCGATCCCGGCAGACAGGCCGATCATCGCCAGGCGACCGTTCCAGATCTCAGCCTGAGGAGTGAAGCCCCGCTTCCAAGCATTCAGTTCTTCAGCCTCCACTGGCGCCGGGGAATCTGATCTGGATTCGGGTTGGTCCACGACGCTGGTGCCGAAGAGTGGGCACAAGCCTAAAAGGCTTTCTTAAAAGGGTGGATCTGTTGCATAAAGAGCATTGGCCTGGTCCAAGGGCCAGCGAGGGGCGACCCCGGATTCAAGAGACGTCGAGCCTGTGTTCTGGCTCAGGCGCATCAAGGCCGCTGCACCGATCATCGCGGCGTTGTCTGTGCAGTACGCGAGAGGAGCGATTGAGACAGCAATTCCCCGCTCCTGCCCGCGTTCAAGCATGCACTGGCGCAGGCGGCGGTTCGCCGCGACACCGCCCACCATCACCAGTTGGCCAACACCATGGTCTTCAGCACAGCGGAGGCTGCGCTGCACAAGAACATCGGCCACCACCTGTTCGAAGCTGGCGGCCAGGTCTGCAAGAGGCAGTGGATCCGCTGTCTGTCGGAGTGTTTCGACCGTGCGGAGCATGGCGGTCTTGAGCCCACTAAACGAAAAGTCGTAGGGATGGAACCCCCCGCCGGGCAATGAAATCCGACCCTTAGGCAACTTGAAACATGTTGGATCACCCGTTTCAGCAACGGCCTGAATAGCTGGGCCTCCGGGGTAACCAAGATCCAGTAAGCGAGCCACCTTGTCGAAGGCTTCGCCAGCGGCATCGTCATGACTTCGACCAAGACGCTTCATGCCCCCGTCAACGGCCACAAAAATCAGTTCGGTGTGACCTCCACTGACCAGCAGCACCAGATAGGGAGCCTGAGGAGGGTCCTCTCCAAGCATCACCGAGGCCAGATGGCCCTCCAGATGGTGGATGCCAAGAAAGGGACGCCGGTGCAATGCCGCCAGAGTGCGGCCGGTCACCGACGCCACCATCAGAGCCCCGGCCAACCCCGGCGTGATCGTGGCTGCAATGGCATCCAGCTGACCCAAGGCCAGACCAGCCTCATCAACAACCGCCGCAATCAACCCAGGCAGGGCCTCAACATGGCGACGGGAGGCGATTTCTGGCACAACGCCACCCCAGCGAGCGTGCTCCTCCACCTGGGATGCAATCCGTGAGGCCAGCACTTCAATCCGACCGTCGTCATCACGACGAAGAACCGCAGCAGCGGACTCGTCACAACTTGTTTCGAGGGCAAGCACCGCATGCATCGAAGTGATGCCCCTCCCCTACTCTCCGACTTGTGACATCTTGCCCTTTCGGGGCACCGTTCAGAGGAATCGTTCCGATGCGTCGTCTCTTCGCCGTCGTGCTTTCAGCACTCCTGGTGTTCGGCTTCGCCCCCGTCGCGAAGGCGGATGTGGCTGGCCTCACACCTTGCTCAGAAAGTGCTCGCTTCCAGCAGCGTGCAGCTGCTGCCACAACGCCTCAGGCCAAAGCTCGCTTCGAGATGTACAGCAAAGCATCTTGTGGAGCAGATGGACTTCCCCATCTGATCGTTGATGGTCGCTGGAGCCATGCCGGGGATTTTGTCTATCCCGGGATCATGTTCCTGTACATCACCGGATGCATTGGTTGGGCTGGTCGTGAGTACCTGAAAGCCACCCGCGGCAAAAATGCCGCCAACTACGAAATTTTCATCGATCGCAGCATCGCCATCAAGAGCCTTTTGGCAGCAGCCACTTGGCCGCTGGCTGCTTTTGGTGAATTCACCAGCGGCAAGCTGCTCGAAGACGACAGCAAGGTGACTGTTTCACCTCGCTGATTAATACGACTTCAAACATTGCCTTCTCAGAAATGAACAAATTTCTTACAGCCGCACCTGTCGTTGCAGCCATCTGGTTCACAGCCACTGCTGGAATCCTGATCGAGTGGAATCGCTTCTTCCCCGATCTTCTGTTTCACCCAATGTGATTCACCTGGTGAACTTTCACCTACGTAGGGAACCTTCGGGTTCCCTTTTTTATGTCTTGAACGTTCCAAGCAGCAACGTTCAAGACAGCAACGTCGGGATCAGCTCAACTCCATCAGCGTCTCCACCTGCTGCAAAGCTGATTCAAGATCATCGTTGGTCACGACAGCATCGAATTCATGTTGAGCTTTGAGCTCCTCTTGAGCCCTGATCAAGCGGCGCTCAATGGCCTGCTCAGAGTCGGTTCCTCGCCCACGAATCCGTCGCTCCAATTCCTCAAAGCTGGGGGGAGCCAGAAAAATCTGGAAGCCGTCCGGGAAACTGCGACGCACCTGGCGAGCTCCCTCCAACTCAATCTCCAAGAGCACGGGGCGCCCCCCAGCCATCTGTTCCTCAACAGGATGGCGAGGTGTGCCATAGCAATTCCCCGCGAATTCCGCCCACTCCAAAAAACCCCCTTCAGCCACCAAGGCCTCAAAAGCAGCACGGCTGTGGAAGAAGTAGTTGATGCCGTCCTGCTCGCCCTGACGCGGGGAACGGGTGGTTGCCGAGACAGACAACCAGATCTTGGGATGGCGTTCCAGAAGCTGGTTCACCAGCGTTCCCTTGCCGACACCGCTCGGCCCCGTGATCAAGGTGAGCTTTCCACTGGTGGACATCGCGGCGTCTGCGTGGGTCAGCAGAGTAGGAAGCACCACTGCCGCACCCGGTGCTCCCGGTGATCGCCTCCACCAGCCTTCAGCCCATGGATCTCACCACGCTTCGCGCGGTGCTCTGGGATCTGCGTCCAAGGCTGGTGCCCAGCCGTTTCGAAAAGGCCCAACAACCTGACCCGGGAACGATTCAACTGGGCTGTCGCAGCCTGAAAGGGATGGTATGGCTGGAACTCAGCTGGCAAGCCGAGGCACCTCGGCTGGTCGAGGTCAACCCTCCACCGCGCAGCGGCAGCGGCAGCACCTTCGCGCAACAGTTGCAGCACAGCCTCCGTCAGCTGGCTCTCGTCGAACTCCACCAAAGCGGATTTGAGCGAGTCGTGGAATTCCGTTTCGCCCAGCGTCCGGGTGAACCGATTCACAGGATCCTCGTGCTTGAGCTGATGGGACGGCACAGCAACCTGCTGCTCCTCGATGAGCAACGCCGCATCATTGCTCTGGGAAGACAGGTTCGTGAGCATCAATCCCGCGTGCGCCCTCTCTCAACCGGCGATTCCTACAGCCCACCACCAACCCTTCAGGGCTTGGCACCCGATCGAACGGAAAGCTTTGAACGCTGGCAGGCTCGACTCTCTCTCGTCCCGATCCCACTGCGCAAGGCCTTTCAGCAGACCTACCAGGGCATTAGTCCAGCCCTGGCAGCACAGCTCGCCGGTGACAACCTGAACAAACCCGTGGACACCCTGGAGACCAACCAGTGGCGAGACCTCTATGAACGCTGGTGTCTGTGGTTGGACCAACTCCACCTTGAACAGTTCGCCCTCGTGGTTGAAAACGACGGGCGCTACAGGGTGTGGGGATCTCCCGATGCTGGTGTCAACCCACAACCCTCGTTAGCTCTCAAGCTGGGTTCTCTTCACCAGCAGTGCCTGGAACATCGCGCCTTGGCCAGGGTCAGCCATGAGCTACGACAACGCTTGGAGCGATGGCGAAGCAAAGAACAAACTGCCCACGATGACCAACGCCATCGCCTCGAGGCCACCGACGGACACGGGGTCCTTCAGAGCCAGGCGGATGCTCTCCTCTGCCTTGGCAACCCAAGCCGAGACCAGGTGGATGAAGCCCAATCGCTGTATCGCCGTGCCAAAAAACTGCGACGATCACGCCCGATCCTCGAGCAACGGCTTGAGCACCATCAGCAACGTCTTCAACTGATCAGTGAGAGCGAAACGTTTATCGAGGATCAACTGAGCGCGGAATGGCAGGACTACAAGGCACGACTCTCCGCCCTGAATGATCTGCGGGAGGAGCTCGAACAACTGTTGACGCCCAAGGAGCGCCGTCGCGATGCTCGACTGCAGCGTCGACAAGATCAGCCCAGTCCTCTGGAACTGATCACCCCAGGACGGCTCACGGTTCAGGTGGGGCGAAACCATCGCCAGAACGACTGGATTTCTCTTCGCCAGGCCCGAAGCGGTGACCTCTGGTTCCATGCCCAGGAATGTCCAGGAAGTCATGTGGTGCTGAAAAGCTCCAACGGACTTGCCGACGAAGCAGATCTGGCCATGGCGACGGATCTGGCCGCCTATTTCAGTCGAGCTCGTGGCAACAAGCAGGTGGCGGTGGTGATGGTTCCAACCGATCAACTGCAACGGATTCCCGGTGCCGCCCCAGGCACAGTGCGCCATGGTCAAGCCGAAATCCGCTGGGGTGAACCCCAGCGAGCGGAACAACGGCTGCTTGCCCCTAGCCTGAGCCCACAATCGGGCTGACCTGTTGCGCCGCCCGACCCGCGTCCGTGTCTGAGCGCCCCGACGGTCCCCCAGCCTTGCAGCCACCACCACCCATTCGCATTGGGAGGGCTCCTGGTGATGCTGATCTGCCGAATGAGGTGGAGATGCCCCTGGTGGACCACCTGGAAGAACTGCGTCAACGCGTGCTGCGCAGCCTGTTGGCCGTAGTGATCGGTGCACTGGTCTGCCTACTGGGCGTCAAGCCGCTGGTGCGGCTGCTCGAGGCGCCAGCCAGCGGCATTCATTTCCTCCAGCTCGCCCCAGGCGAGTTTCTGTTCGTCTCGCTCAAGGTGGCCGGTTATGCCGGACTCACCTTGGCCCTTCCCTATGTGCTGTTCCAAATCCTGGCTTTTGTTCTGCCAGGCCTGACAGTCCGCGAACGGCGCCTGATCGCCCCCGCCGTTGCTGGGTCAGCTGTTCTCTTCATGGCGGGCTTGGCTTTCGCCTGGTGGGCCCTCGTGCCGGCCGCACTGCGTTTTCTAGTGAGCTACGGCGCCGATGTCGTTGAGCCGCTTTGGTCGATCGAGCGCTACTTGGACTTTGTTCTTCTGCTGATGCTGGCGACCGGGCTGGCGTTTCAGCTGCCGGTGCTGCAGCTGCTCCTGGGTGCCCTGAGGCTGGTGCGCTGGCGGCCGATGCTTGGTGCCTGGCGCTGGGTTGTGCTGGGATCCGCCCTTGCTGGAGCCGTGCTGACGCCGTCCACGGATCCCATCACGATGTTGCTTCTCGCTGGAGCCATCACGGCGCTGTTTCTGATCGGAGTTGGCCTGGTGGCTCTGACCGAATCGCTCAGACCAGAAACTCCTTGATCAGCGTTTCCGCCTCTGGTCCTGACGCCTGCAGCGGAAGACTCAGCGCCTTCCCCAGACGCGGTTTATCACGGGTGGAAGCGAGCCAATCCCGCACCTCACCCGCCAAACCAAGACGATTCACAACATCCAACACTTCACCGAGATGCTGCCGATAGGCCTCGAGGTCCATTTGAAACGACTGTTGCTCCAGATAGGCCCACATCACCTGGAGGTACAAACGGCGGCGTCGAACCACCAGTTGAAGGTCGTAGGTAGCCCGCCAGCGCTGGCGTAGACAGCCAATCACCTCATCGACGCTGATTGGCGGCTGGGGCACGGCGTTGGTGATTTCAAGCACAGAAGCTGATGCGGCAGGTACAGGAAGACACCAGTCGTTGCAAAGCTTGACAGGCACTTAAGCATCCATAATGGTCGGCAATCCGAGCTGGATGAACGTCCGCCATGACCCAACTCTCCTCGAGCGATGTGCCCGGAATGGGTCGTCGGCAGTTCATGAATCTGCTGACGTTTGGCTCCGTGACCGGTGTGGCCCTTGGAGCCCTTTATCCGGTGGCGAACTACTTCATCCCCCCCAAGGCCGCTGGCAGCGGTGGTGGCACCAGCGCCAAGGATGAGCTGGGCAATGCAATCACAGCCAGTGGCTGGCTTGCCAGCCACCCCGAAGGTGATCGCAGCCTTGTTCAGGGACTGAAAGGCGATCCGACCTACCTAATTGTCGAAGGTGAAGACGCCATCGGCAGCTACGGCATCAATGCCATCTGCACCCACCTCGGCTGTGTCGTTCCTTGGAACAGCGGTGCAAATAAGTTCATGTGTCCATGCCATGGCAGCCAATACGACGCCACCGGCAAGGTGGTCCGTGGCCCTGCCCCTCTCTCCTTGGCCCTGGCCAACGTCAGCGTTGAGAACGACAACGTGTTCATGAGCCAGTGGACCGAAACCGATTTCCGAACTGGTGATAAGCCCTGGTGGGCCTGATCTTTCCCTCCCCTACGCCTGCATCCCCTCACCGTCCCATGCGTCGTCACCTCTCGCTTCTCCTTGGATCGCTGGTCATCGGACTGGCGCTGCTAATTGCCCCGTCTGCCAGCTGGGCATATCCCTTCTGGGCTCAACAAAACTACGAAAGCCCCCGGGAAGCCACCGGCAAAATTGTTTGCGCCAACTGCCACCTGGCCAAAAAGCTGACCCAGGCCGAAGTTCCCCAATCAGTTCTGCCTGACAGCGTCTTCACCGCCAGCGTCAAGATTCCCTATGAGCAGGGTCTTCAGGAAATCGGAGCCGATGGAAGCGACGTAGGCCTCCAGGTCGGCGCCGTTGTGATGCTTCCCGATGGCTTCACCCTCGCTCCTCAGGACCGCTGGACCGATGAGATCAAGGAGGAAACGGAAGGGGTCTACTTCACTCAATACAGCGACGACCAGCCGAACATCCTGCTGGTGGGCCCGATTCCAGGTGACCAGCACCAGGAAGTTGTCTTCCCTGTTCTCTCCCCTGATCCAGCCACCGACAGCAACATCCACTTCGGTAAGTACCAGATCCACGTCGGTGGCAACCGCGGTCGCGGCCAGGTTTATCCCACCGGTGAAAAGAGCAACAACACCATCTTCACAGCACCAGCAACCGGCACCATCGCCTCTATCGAACCTGGTGACAACGGCGCGAGCGTGGTCAGCATCACCACGGCTGACGGTGAAAGCGTGAACGAAACCATTCCTGTCGGGCCCCAAGTTCTGGTCAAGGCTGGCGACAGCATCGAAGCCGGCGCTGCTCTCACCGATGACCCCAATGTGGGCGGCTTCGGTCAAGTGGATGCTGAAATTGTTCTCCAGAACCCCGTTCGCATCTACGGATTGCTTGCTTTCTTCGCCGCTGTGGCTCTCGCACAGATCATGTTGGTGCTGAAGAAAAGGCAGATTGAGAAAGTTCAGGCAGCTGAAGCCAACTTCTGATTTCTATGGCTGTTGAAGCCCTGTTTCCCCTGGCGACATTTCAGTCGCCAGGGGAATTTTTGCCTCAAACCGAAAACTGGTTTCTGCCGCTTCGGTGGTACGGCCTGCTCATTGCCACGGCAGTGCTGATCGGCTTGAACCTCTCCAGTCGCCTGGCAAAGCTCCGACACCTGGAAAACGGCTTAATCAGCGATCTGCTGCCTGTGCTCGTGCTGTTTTCCGTCATCGGGGCACGCATCTACTACGTGGCATTTGAGTGGCACAACTACGCATCGCACCCGCTCAAGGCCCTTGCCATTTGGGAGGGCGGCATCGCCATCCACGGCGCTCTGCTTGCAGGGACACTCACATTGATCCTGTTTTGCCGCTGGCGCCGTCAACCCTTCTGGGATGTGCTCGACGTTCTGGTGCCATCCGTGGCATTAGGACAAGCGATCGGTCGCTGGGGGAACTTCTTCAACTCTGAGGCATTTGGCGTTCCAACAGATCTGCCGTGGAAACTGTTCATACCAGCGCAGAGCCGCCCGGTTACTTACAGCACTTCGGAATTTTTCCACCCGACATTTCTCTATGAATCGGTGTGGAATCTGCTGCTCTTCGCAGTCCTGCTGCTGCTCTTCCGCCGCGGCTTGAAGTCACCCGGGATCCTCCCGGCGGGCGCTATGAGCTGCGTTTACTTGGTCGGTTACAGCCTTGGCCGCGTCTGGATTGAAGGTCTTCGCATCGATCCCCTCTGCATCGGCTCACTTCCCCCCGCATGCGAAGGGGGCATCCGCATCGCCCAACTGATGAGTTGCACGTTGGTCGCTCTCGGCGGGATCGGGCTTTGGTGGCTATATGGACGAAAGCGACCCCTGCCTGATCCATCAGGCCAACGCAGTTGAGTCACGTTGTCAGTTTCGTTGGAGCAGGCCCAGGTGCTCCAGACCTGCTTACCCTTCGCGCTGCTGAACGGCTCAAACGGGCTGAGGTTCTGGTCTGGACGGATTCCTTGGTGTGTCCTGCAATCACCGATCTAGCTCCAGCCGATTGCGAACGGATCCGCACCAGCACGACAACGCTCGAAGAGCTGATCCCTTTGCTCATCGATCGCTACCGCCAGGGCAAACGGGTGGTCCGGCTCCATGACGGCGATACGGCGCTCTACAGCGCCATCAATGAACAGATCTGTGCCTTGAGTGACGCGGACATCCCCGTGGAAGTGGTGCCTGGAATCAGTGCCTACCAAGCTGCAGCAGCTGGACTCGCTAGCGAACTCACTCTTCCAGGAGTGGTGCAGACCATCGTGCTCAGTCGGGCCGGAGGACGCACCGGCGTGCCGGAACGGGAAGAGCTCGGCAGATTGGCAACCCTGCGCGCCAGCCTTTGCATCTACCTCAGCGCCAGACATGTCGAGGAGGTGCAAACCACCCTTCTGGATCACTACCCAGACGACACTCCCGTGGCGATCGGACATCGGGTGAGCTGGCCTGATCAAATGCTCACGGTGGTCCCTTTGAGGGAGATGGCTGCAGCCAGTCGAGAACGCAATCTGATTCGAACCACGCTTTATGTGGTGAGTCCTGCACTCGCCGGTGGCCCTCAACGCTCACGTCTCTACTCCCCTGACCACGACCACCTGTTCCGTCCAAAAACCCAATAGGCGGTGGTTTAGGATCGATTTGTGCGGGCGATTAGCACAGTGGTAGCGCACTTCCTTCACACGGAAGGGGTCACTGGTTCGAATCCAGTATCGCCCATATTTTTTGGTGCCATTGACTCTTGGGGTTCACCAATGGGGCTGACTGAATGATCAATTGGGCTTAAGTTTCGCCAGGAACTAGGTCGACTTACTCATCCATGCACGAGCGGAGTCTTACGGAAGACCAGAGCAAAGATGCGGGCCTGGTCCAAGTAGGGCGACAGTTGGCTGAAGCACGGGCTGGAGCCAGCCTGACAAGGGACCAGCTGGCCAGCCAGATGCACATGGGAGTGGAGCAACTCACCGCACTGGAACGAGGCGATCAAGACGCACTGCCAGAACCTGTCTTTATTAAAGCCATGGTGCGTCGGCTCAGCTCCCATCTGGGTTTAGATGCCGACGCCATGGTGCAGGCCATCGGCCCCCTCTCCACAAGCAAGACCCAACAGCCGGCTCCTGGATCCACAACTCGGGGAATCGCCCCGCAGAAACCGGCAAGACTCAACCCGCTCCCCCTTCTCGCCCTAGCCGGTTTGACAGGCCTGGGGGTGGTTGTGTGGAGCAACGCTTCAGAACTTTCGCGCTTCGCCCAAGGGTTGAGACCTGCGAGTCGAACGCTCGTCGTGAACGAGCCGGCTTCGCCTCCTGAAGCCAAAACAGATGTCGCCTTGGAGGTTGAGATTGAGTCACTCATCGTCCCAGCGCCTCCGACAGCACAAACAGCTCTCACAATCAGCAGCAGCGAACCCAGCTGGATCGCCCTGCGTCGTGAGGGGATTGTGGAATTTGAAGGGCTTCTAAACGGTGAACGCAGGATTGAGGATCCAGAGCTGGTTGAGATCTACGCCGGTCGGCCCGATCTGGTGCAGCTGACGTCGCCAGACGCTGAAACAAGAACCCTGGGGGCTGTTGACGACATCCGCTGGATCCGACTCAATCCTGAACTCTGACGCGCAGATCGACTCCGACGGCCTCCCGTACGACCTCAGCGCAGCTCTGCAAACTCCACTTCTCAAGACTGACGTTCTGGTTCACCCGCTCGCGAACGATCTCCAGATCCAGGACTCCTCTCACTGCATGAATGCGCAGTGCTGAGATCACTGGTTCTGGCCTGCGATCCAAAGCAGCGGCCAAGCGAAGCAAAATGGCCATCTGATGAACGCAACGACGGTTTTCTCGGTTGGCCAGGAGCTGCCAGGACTCATGACGCTTCTTGGGCAAGCTGCGGCGGTGATAGCGAGCAATCGCCGCCACCATCAGATGTTCCGCTTCTGAATAGCCCAGCAGTTCCCCATGGCGAATCAAGTACCAAGAATGCTTGTGGTACGCGCTGATGTTGATGTGCTGGCCACAGGTATGCAGCATTGCTGCAGCCCAAAGCAGTTCGCGACCTTCGCCACTGTCGTCATGCATCACCCCCCGCGTGGCGTCGAACAGCTGGAGGGCATGGCTGGCGACCCGTTCTGCCCTGCTCTGATTCACCGCAAACCGCTGCACCTGATGAATCACGGTGCGTTGTCGAATGCTGCTCTGAAAGCTGAAGCGATCCTCAAGAAGACCGTGGCGAAGCATCCAATCGACGATGAGACCTTCCCTGAGAGCCCGCTCACTGAGGACTAGCTCGTCAACACCAAGCATTTGCATCGTGGTTTGCAGAATCAGCGCACCGGGAACAATGATTTCGGCCCGCCGGTCATTGATGGGAGCCAAATTCCGCCGTTGAGCGGGGGTCATCGTGATTAAGCGATCGACCACCCGGTCCAGACGCTGCCGGGTGAGTCGATACCCGTGCAGCTTGCGCGGTGGACGCTCCTCTTCACTCGCCGCAAGAGAACCAATAGCCATCGCCGTGCCGCTGGTTGCCACCAGCACAGGTGTTTCACCGGGTTTGATCCTGCGACGCACTTTGTCGACCGCAGGTTCGAGCGATCCCTGAATGAACGCCTGCAGAAACGATCGACGTTTGAGGGGCATCGGATCGTCTTTGACGAAGTCCCGTTGGAGACGCACAGCCCCGACACGGGTGCTGGTGAGGGCGCGGGCATCGCGACCATCCGCAAGGATCAGTTCAGTGGAGCCTCCTCCGATATCGAGCAAAAGATGCGGACGATCTCCAAAAGGCATTCCTGAAAGCACACCCAAATAGATCAGCCGGGCCTCTTCAGGGCCACTGACCAGATCCACCTCCATCTCGAGGTCATCCAGGATGGTTTGGAGAAAATCGCGGCCATTGGGGGCTTCTCGAACGGCACTCGTCGCCGCGGTAACGATCTGCTCAACTTGATGGCTAGCGGAGAGATCCTTGAACTGGCGCAGGGTTTCATACCCTCGTTGCATCGCCGCTGCGGTCAGTTCACCGGTCTCGGGATCACGCTCCCCCAGACGCGTGGTGACCTTTTCAGCCTGGATGATGCGGAAGGTGCGCAGCTTTGGATCAATGGCTGCGACCAGTAGATGGAAGGAATTCGTTCCGATATCGATCGCTGCAATCCGACGCAGATCTGGATTCGCCGGCTGGGGCAAACCGTTGTTCTGTTCCGTTGGCTTGGCTGGGGCCTCGGCATCCAGCATCAACGTCAGGAAGGGAGGTGGATCCACTCTGCCACTCACAGCCGGAGCCATAAGACCCTGACTAGGGTTCTTCAAATCTCGTTGATTGTGATCAGCAGCTCTGCCCGTCTTCAGCCCTGGATTGAACTGCTCCGCTGGAACAAACCCACCGGACGGCTAATCCTGTTGATCCCAGCGGGCTGGGCCCTCTGGCTGAATCCAACAGCCCCGCCCGGCCTTGGACTGATCCTGCAGATCCTTGTGGGAGGCCTGGCCGTGAGCGGTGCAGGCTGCATCGCCAATGACCTATGGGACCAGCGGTTCGACGGCAAAGTGGAACGCACGAAAAGCCGTCCTCTGGCCAGGGGTGCGCTGCAGCGAGGACCAGCCTTCGCTTTGCTGCTGACCTTGCTGGTCGTCAGCCTGGCTGTCGTGCTGAGTCTTCCGGCCGACAGTCTCAGGCTCTGTCTCGCGTTGGCCTGCACGGCCGTGCTGCCGATCCTCGGGTATCCATCAGCAAAGCGGTGGTTCGTCTTCCCCCAGGTGATCTTGGCGCTGTGCTGGGGCTTCGCGGTGCTGATCCCCTGGGCCGCCGCAACGGCCTCCTTGAGCTGGAGTCCTGCCCTGGTGTGCAGTTGGCTCGCGACCGTGGTCTGGACCTTCGGTTTCGACACGGTCTATGCCATGGCCGATCGACGTGACGATGCCAGCCTCGGCCTGCACAGCAGCGCCTTGAGCCTCGGATCCCGCGTGGTGCCTGTGGTGCGTGGCTGCTACCTCGTGACAGCCATCACCCTTGCCATTGCGGCCTGGTCGGCTCAGATCCCAGCACCGTTCTGGCCTCTCTGGTTGCTTGCCACAGTCTTCATGCAGCTCAGCTGCAACCCCTTAAACAAGCAAGATGCCTCCATGGGCACCTACGGGAAGCACTTTGCCCAGCAGGTGCAGGCGGGGATACTGCTCTGGCTCGGCCTGGTTCTAGCCAGGGGATGGGGAGTCTGATGCGCATCACCCCGGCTCCACCGCTCCAGACTGGAGACCGTGTGGCCTGCGTGGCCGCCAGCTCAGCCCTGCAGGACGACATCAAGCTCCAACAGGGCATTGCTGTTCTGCAGAGCTGGGGCCTGGATGTTCAACCCCAGGCCTTGGCCACCCGACGTTGGGGCTACTTCGCAGGGCGCGATGACGCGCGCCATGCCGATCTGCATCCAGACGAACCCTCAGCGCTGCTCGCCTGTGCCCGCGGTGGATGGGGGGCTGCTCGGCTGCTGGAGCAGCCCATCCGCTGGCAGAGCGGCTGGTTGCTGGGCTTTTCCGACGTGACAGCTCTGCTCTGGGCCCGCCAGGCAGCAGGGTTCGCTGGCGGCATCCATGGCCCTTTACTGACAACGCTTGCAGATGAGCCGCAATGGAGCCGTGACCGATTGCGCAACCTGCTCTTCGGTCAAACCGTCCCCTCACTACAAGGACGAGGTGGTGGTGGAGGGGTAGGGACAGGCCCCCTACTCGTGGCCAATCTGACCGTCGCCACCCACCTGCTGGGGAGCCGCTTCGTCCCCCCCCTCGAGGGAGCCATTTTGGTGCTGGAAGATGTCGGGGAGGCCCCCTACCGGATTGATCGGATGCTGACCCAATGGAGGCTCAATGGCAGTCTGCAAGGCTTGGCAGGTCTCGGGTTTGGCAATTTCGAAGGGTGCGGAGATGAACCGCGAGATGCCTCGGAATGCTTCAACCTCGAGCAGGTTCTTGAGGATCGAACTGCCGACCTCGGCATTCCCAGAGTGATGGACCTGCCCGTTGGTCACCGAGCAGGCAACGCTGCCCTGCCCATAGGAGAGATGGCACGCCTCGACGGTCAGACGGGCCTGCTCAGCTTGCTGACCTGAGGGCGAGCACTGCCTCTGCCACGGTCAAGTCAAACGGCGTTGTGACCTTGATGTTTGCAGGTCCAGCATCCAAGACCTGCACAGGCCAACCAAGCCGCTCGTACAACGACGCGTCGTCGGTCACCGTCCAGCCCTGAGCCACCGCCTCAGCGTGACCGCGACGCAGCTGGTCGACGGCAAAGCCCTGCGGTGTCTGCGCCGCCCAGAGCTCCGATCGGTCAGGCGTGTCTCGAATCAAACCATCGGATCCCACACGTTTGATCGTGTCACTGACCGGTGTTGCGGCAATCAGGGCCGTACCGGCCTCAACAGCAGCAGCACAACGGTCAAACAAATCCGGTTCAGCCAAACAGCGGGCTCCGTCATGAATCAAGACATGGCGGGCCTGCTCCGGCAATCCCGCCAGACCACACAAAACCGACTCCTGCCGAGTGCTGCCCCCTTGAATCCACTGCACCGGCTTGCTGGGTGCATCCAGCACGGCCAGGATGGCGTCTCGATCGACCTCTTGGCCGACGATGCCGATCCACTCAATCCGCTCAGAGCGCAAGGCCGCCTCAAGGGTCCAGGCAATGACAGGGCGTCCGGCCAACGGCAAAAGCAGCTTGTTCCGATCCGCACCCATGCGCCGACCGCTTCCTGCCGCAGCAATCAACAGATGCACAAGCGACTCCTGCCCTGGGCAGGCGTAAACGACCTCCATAAAATCAGTTCGCACCATGGATGACGGCGCTGCATGCGAGTTCTTGCCCTAAGCCCGGGTTCGCTCGAAGACCAGCTGGACCGTCTACCAGCCCTGGCCGAGATCTGCCAGAAGCTCAACGCCACATTGCAGGTGGCGTGTGATCCCCAGCAGGCAGCCCCTTGGAAACTCCTGCCATGCCTAGAAAAGCTGTTGCCATTCAGCTTCGAGGCCAACCCCACCCTTGCGGACTGGGCCAATCTGCTCGGCTGTGTGCGGGAACCTGACTTCCAGGTATGCATCAACTTTGCTGAAGGTCAGCAGGTCAACCTGATGCTGTCGATGAGTCATATCCCCAAACGGCTGGGATCTGAAGGCTTTGCCTGCACCGACAGGCTCAGCATCGACCAGGGCTGGACTGCGCAGCGTCTGGCTCCTTACCTCCAGGCCCTTGGTCTTGAACTCGAGGCCGAGCAGTTCCGCGTGCCCCTGGCGGCAGGTGTTCTCGATGAAGCCCGAGAAGCATTACCCCGCGGCGATGGTCCTCTGCTGCTGCTGTCCCCGACAGGCCAAGGTCATGACTGGCCTGCAGCCGAATGGCACAAGCTTCCTGAAACCATCAAAAGCCGCCTTCCGGCGCTGCGCAGCATGGTGCTTCCAGCAAAGCTCAGCCTGGCCAAGCGTGCAGCCCTGATTGCCTGTGCCGATGTTGTGCTCAGCAGCTGCCCGATTTCACAACGTCTGGCGACCTATTGCGGCACCCCCTTAGTTGCCCTTGGAGCAGCGGCAAAGGATCTCCCCGAGCGCGCCGAGATCCGCTGTCTCGGCCGCTCTGATGAGCTCGCCACGCTGAAGAGCAGTGAAGTTCTGACAGCCCTCGGTTTCTGAAGGACGTCCAATGAGGCGCCGCAGAGCCAGAGGACAGCTGAAGCTGATCACAGCTCCATGGCGGGGCCCCATCAGTGCCCTGAGTGCTGTGATCTTCGCCGGTGCCCTTGGATACCGAATCACTGAGGGCTGGGACTGGGGCGATTGCCTCTGGATGGTGCTGATCACGATCAGCACCATCGGCTACGGCGAGGTGGAAGTCCTGTCACCCCAAGGGCGCCTGGTCACCGTGCTGATCGTGGTTGGTGGATTGGTGGTTGTTCAACTGGCCATCCAACGCGTTCTCGGGCTGAAGGACTCGGGATATTTCCTCAGACTGCGTGAATTCCGCTTTCACCGAATGCTGGAAAGCCTGCACAACCATGTGATCCTTTGCGGCTATGGCCGAATCGGGCAGGAAATCGCGGCCCAACTCCAACGCGATGGGGTACCTCTCGTGGTGATCGAGACGGATCCCAATCGAAGGGATGTCGCTGAAATGAAGGGGATGCGTGTTCTGCAGGCGGATGCAACCTTGGACGAAACGTTGCTGGACGCAGGACTCGAACGCTGCTGCAGCCTCGTTGCAGCCCTTCCGAGCGATGCTTCCAATCTTTATGTGATCCTCAGCGCCAAGGATCTAAGGCCGGATTGCCGCTTAATTGCCCGCGCAAACAGCGATGAAGCGGCTTCAAAGCTGCGTCTGGCAGGGGCCACTGTCGTGGTCAGTCCCTATGTGGCTGGTGGCCGCGTGATGGCGGCTTCTGCTCTGCGGCCCCTGGCACTCAACTTCATGGAGCTTCTGGCTGGCTCTGATTACGAGATCGAGGAATTCCAACTGAGTCACGACCCACTGCACCTGATGGAGATCCGTGGGCGCAGCCTGTCTGAACTGGAGCTGGGCCGCCGCAGTGGAGCCATGGTGCTGGCGATCCGAGAAAAGGGAAAGCTGATCGCCAATCCAGGCGGACACACCCAGATGGCACCGGGACAACTCCTGATCGTGCTGGGGAGCAAGACCCAACTCGCGACCTTTCAAGCGTTACTGGGGGAGGCCGTCGACACGATTGAAACCATGCCGGGTTGAGGTTGATGACGGCGGCTCCGTACGATCCTGCGATCAAAGGTTCCTCCATGTCTCCCAGCGCTTCTCTTGCCGGTCAGACCGCCCTGGTGACAGGAGGAGGTCGCGGCATCGGCCGTGCCATCGCCCTAGCCCTGGGCGAAGCAGGAGCAGAAGTCGTCGTGAACTACTCCAATTCCGCCGCCGCAGCGGACGACGTGGTCGCTGCGATCACTGCAGCTGGGGGACAGGCCTACGCCCTGAAAGCCAATGTGTCTGTCGAGGCAGAGGTGGATGGCCTGATCAAACAGGTGCTTGAACGCAGCGGCCGTCTGGATGTGTTGGTGAACAACGCCGGCATCACACGGGACGGCCTGCTGATGCGAATGAAAACCGACGATTGGCAAGCGGTGATCGACCTCAACCTCAGTGGTGTGTTCCTCTGCACGAGAGCTGTGGCACGCCCGATGCTGAAGCAGAAGAGTGGCCGGATCATCAACATCACCTCTGTTGTGGGGCTGATGGGCAACGCTGGCCAGGCCAACTACGCCGCCGCCAAAGCCGGCGTCATCGGTCTGACCCGCAGCACCGCGAAGGAGCTCGCTAGCCGTGGCATCACCGTGAACGCGGTGGCTCCAGGCTTCATCGCCACGGACATGACCAAGGACCTCGATGCGGAGGCCATTCTCAAAGACATCCCGCTGGGGACCTTTGGAACCCAGGAGCAGGTGGCTGGTGCCGTGCGCTTCCTGGCCTCCGACCCAGCAGCGGCCTACATCACAGGCCAGGTGCTGCAGGTTGATGGCGGCATGGTGATGGCCTGAGAACAAGAATCAGGGATCAAGGGGTTGGGCCAATTGATCACGCAAGCGGCGGATGCGCTGGAGCAGGCGAAGGCGACGGCTGCGGGCTGTCGCTGTCAGAAAAATGCGCAAGGGGACGTAAACCAGGGCCATTGAACCGGCCAGCCCCGCCATCAGGACAAAAAAGAGCGCTCCCGATTCAGCCATGACCGGACCCTAATGAGTTCGTTAAGGGGGGGCATCCAGGCGACTCGAAACCATTCGGCTTTCCCCACCACAAGACCTCTCCACGAGTGCCACATCGCTATGGGACAGTGACCAACGGCGTCCCCGCGACTATGGCCAAACTCCTTTCTTTCTCTGACGAATCCCGCAGCGCCCTTGAGCGGGGTGTAGATGCACTCGCCGATGCAGTGCGCGTCACGATCGGCCCCCGGGGTCGCAACGTTGTGCTCGAAAACAAATTCGGCGCACCCGACATCGTCAACGACGGCGACTCGATCGCACGCGAAATCGAACTGGATGATCCGTTCGAGAACCTCGGCGCCAAGCTGATGCAGCAGGTGTCGTCAAAGACCAAAGACAAAGCCGGAGACGGCACCACGACCGCAACAGTCCTGGCTCAGGCCATGGTGCGGGAAGGTCTGCGCAACACAGCTGCTGGCGCAAGCCCCGTGGAACTCCGCCGTGGCATGGAGAAAGCCGCCGCACAGATTGTTGCGGGACTGGGCGAGCGGAGCCAGGCCGTCGCCGGCGATGCCATTCGTCAGGTGGCCACGGTGAGCTCCGGGGGTGACGAAGAAGTCGGTCAGATGATTGCGGAGGCGATGGACAAGGTGAGCACCGATGGGGTGATCACTGTTGAGGAATCGAAATCCCTGGCAACGGAACTCGAAATCACCGAAGGCATGGCCTTCGACCGCGGTTACAGCTCCCCTTACTTCGTCACTGATGCCGATCGTCAGGTCTGTGAATTCGAAAACCCACTGATCCTGCTAACGGACCGCAAAATCAGCACGATCACAGATCTGGTCCCCGTGCTGGAGACCGTTCAGAAAAGTGGATCACCTCTGTTGATCCTCTCGGAGGAAGTGGAAGGCGAGGCTCTGGCAACGCTTGTGATGAACAAGAGCCGTGGGGTTCTGCAGGTGGCCGCTGTTCGGGCTCCCTCATTCGGAGAACGTCGCAAGGCAGCCCTCGCCGATATCGCCATCCTCACCGGCGGAACGCTGATCAGCGAGGACAAGGCGATGACCCTCGACAAGGTGACCCTCGAGGATCTCGGTAAAGCGCGCCGCGTCACCATCAGCAAGGAGAGCACCACGATTGTCGCCACGGACGACCATCGCCAGGCCGTGAGCGAACGCGTTGGCGCGATCCGACGTGAGCTGGAGGCCACCGAATCCGACTACGACCGCGAGAAGCTCAGCGAGCGGATCGCCAAGCTGGCCGGTGGCGTTGCAGTGATCAAGGTCGGTGCCCCGACGGAAACGGAATTGAAGAACCGCAAACTGAGAATCGAGGATGCCCTGAATGCAACCCGTGCCGCTATCGAAGAGGGCATTGTTGCCGGCGGCGGCAGCACATTGCTGCAACTCGCCGACAGCCTGAACTCGCTGGCGTCAAGCCTCAACGGCGACCAACGCACCGGTGTGGAGATTGTGCAACGGGCGCTGACCGCACCGATTCATCAGATCGCTACCAATGCCGGGCAGAACGGCGATGTTGTGATCGCTGGCATGCGCAGCAGTGGCCAGGGATTCAACGCCCTCAGTGGTGCTTATGAAGACCTGATGGCGGCAGGCATCGTCGACGCCGCAAAGGTGGTGCGTCTGGCTGTGCAGGATTCGATCTCAATCGCCTCTCTTCTAATCACGACCGAGGTTGTGATCGCCGACAAACCGGAACCTCCAGCACCTGCTCCGGCAGGAGACGGCGATCCCATGGGTGGCATGGGTGGAATGGGCGGCATGGGCATGCCGGGAATGGGTGGCATGGGTGGCATGGGCATGCCCGGAATGATGTGATCAGCTGATCATTCCCTCGCGATAAGCGGTCACCTGGAGATCCACTCCGGTGATCGCCGTCCCAACGACCACGGTGTCTGCACCGGCCTGCAACGCTGAACGGGCGTCGGCCGGTGAGGAAATTCCCCCCTCACAGATCAGGCGCACAGAGCTGGGAAGGTCTGCGCGGAGCTGGGGGAGAAGATCAAGCGCAGGTGGGCGCTGCTGCGCTGTCGCCTCCGTGTAGCCGTAGAGCGTGGTCCCAACCCAGTCACAGCCAAGTTCGGCCGCACGCAGTCCATTGTCGAGCGAATCCACGTCAGCCATCAGGGGAGCACGCAGCTCATCACGGGTGCGCTGCACCAACGTGGCAAGATCCTGACCAGCAGGCCGCTTACGGGCTGTAGCGTCAATCGCGATCACATCGGCACCTGCAGACCACACAGCCTGGATCTCTTTCCATCCCGGGGTGATGTACACGGAACTATCGGGGAACGTGCACTTCCACAAGCCGATGATCAAGGCATCTGGGCAGCGACGACGCACAGCACCAATATGTTCAGGGCTTTCCAAGCGCACACCGACTGCCCCATTTCGCAGGGAGGCTTCGGCCATGGCAGCGATCACATCAGGGTGGCGCATCGGCGAGCCTTGTGGTGCCTGCACCGAAACGATCAGCCCCTGATCAAGGGATTCAGGGTTCGGAATCATGGTGTTCAGGCAGCCTTCTGGAAATCGTCATCTTCTCGGCTCGGAAGCCAACGCCGAAGCGAACGCGGAGTAGTGATGGGGGGAGCCGGCACAGGACCAGCAGTGAAGGTCTGTTGAAGAGCCGTCCCTTCAACCAACAACTCTTCCTCCGCTACAACCTCTTCCTCAACCAACAACTCTTCCTCCGCTACAACCTCTTCCTCAACCAACAACTCTTCCTCCGCTACAACCTCTTCCTCAACCAACAACTCTTCCTCCGCTACAACCTCTTCCTCAACCAACAACTCTTCCTCCGCTACAACCTCTTCCTCAACCAACAACTCTTCCTCCGCTACAACCTCTTCCTCAACCAACAACTCTTCATCCGCTACAACCTCTTCCTCGGCTACAACCTCTTCCTCCGCCAGGATCTCAGGAGCGAAGCAAGGCTCCTCAGCAACCGCAATCTGCAACGGTTCAACAGCAGGAGAAACGCTGGAGTCAGCCACTGTGGAACTGAACTCACGAGTGGAACTGAACTCACGATCCGAGACCGTCGGCTCAGGCAAGCTCAGGTCAACATCACCAGCGCTTTTAAATCCGTAGCGGTGAACCCACTGACTAATCAGGCGAGACAGCAAGGCCTCATCACTTGTGGTCCTGGCCTCCTGGATCTGAAGGGCCAGAGCGTTCTGTCGACGCGACGGCTGCTGAAACGGGGAAGAAAGCACGGATTCAGGAGAGTTTGCGGTTGAGCAGCGGGCGAATCACAAGAAACAGCCCGATGGTGAGGAGCAGCAGGATCAGCAGGCAAGTGGTGCCGGTGACATCCCCGTAGGGGGCCTCCAACAAAACTGCCGAGAGGTCAAGAGGACCTTGGTAGGCCGCTCGAATGGGTTCAATCGCGAAGGTAAGAGGATTCAAGGCCGCAAGCCACCCCAGCCAGGTCGGCATGAAGGACAAAGGAGCAAGGGCCGTGCTGGCGAAGAGCAAGGGCAAGTTGGCCACAAAAATCACGGCGATCAACTCGATGTGGCCAGGCAAAGCGAACGCCAACCCAAGGCTGAGGGCTGTCACGGCAAACACCAGGAGCAGCAGCGTCACCAGCACCAAAACAAGGCCGCTGACGCCAGGCCACCCGTAGCCGAGCACGGCCGCCGTGCCCATGATGACCAAACTCTGCAGCAGGCTGAGCGCGGTGATGTAGATCACCGACGCAAGCACGATGGAACTGCGGCTTCGCAGGGGTGCCACAAGTAAACGATTGAGGAAGCCGAATTCGCGGTCGAACATCACCGGTAGCCCGGCGTTCAGAGCACCGCTGAATGCCGTGAAGACAATGACTCCAGCACCAAGAAAACGGCCATAGCTCATCCCGCCTGGGAGCAGGCCCTCAGGGGCGTTAGCGAAGAGCGCGCCGAACAGAATCAACCAGATCAATGGTTGCAGAATCCCAGCGATCAAGGTCGAGGGACGACGCATTAACTGAAGAAACAAACGCCGGGTAAGGGCCCAAGTCTCCTGGCTGAGCTCAGCGAAGGCTCCGGATTGCTGCTGCTGGAGAGCAATTGATGCTGTGGGGGAGGTCATCATTGGCACTCAACGCATGGATTGACGCTTTTCCTTCTTGACGTCGCGCTGGCCTGCGATGGCCAGTTCAGCATCCATCAGGGTGCGTCCTGTTGCCTGAAGGTAGACATCATCGAGGCTTGGACGACTTTGGGCCAAGGCAAAGACAGGGAGGCCTGCACCATCAAGGGTTTGACGAAGTTGGTCGATCACGGGCCCACCTTCAATCACCAGGTTGAGGGAAAACCCCTGAGCTCGGTTCACCACCACCTCAAGAACCCCATTCAGCGGTTCAAGCAGCGCACGCACCTTGGCCGCCTCTTCAGCAGTGCTGAACTCTCGGACCCGGAGGGTGACGCGATCACCCCCAAGCCTTTGCTTGAGCTGGTCCGGAGTGCCTTCAGCTATCACCCGACCGTCATCGATGATCGCCATCTGATCAGCAAGTGCCTCCACCTCTTCCAGGTAGTGACTGCTCAGAAGAACAGTGGTGCCCTCCTGAACCAGCTGACGCAACAGTTGCCAGATGGCACTCCTGCTCTCGATGTCCAATCCAACGGTGGGTTCATCAAGCACGAGCAACCGGGGACGGTGCAGCAAACCGGCCGCCAGATCGAGCCGACGACGCATGCCACCGGAATAGGTACCGCAGCGGCGATCAATCCAGTCGCCCATGGCGAGGCGTTCAATCAGATCAGCAATTCGGGTTTCGCGATCCTTCCGCTGCAAGTGGTACAGATCACCTTGAAGCTGCAGCAGTTCTCGACCGCTCAGAATCTTGTCAATAGCTACCTCTTGGGCCACATAACCCATGAGTTGGCGGATGGCTCTTGGCTCCGCCAGCCCGTCCACACCGCCCACATGTACGGAACCGCCATCGGGGGCGAGCAAGGTGGCCAGAATGCGCATGGCCGTTGTTTTACCGGCACCATTCGGGCCAAGAAGCCCGTAGAGGCACCCTTCAGGAACGGTGAGATCAAGCTCACGTAGAGCCGTAACCGAGCCGTAGGACTTGGAAATCTTCCGCAGTTCAATCAACGCCATCAGGCACCGTCAGGGACATCCTCGGGCAATCCAGGGAATCTAAAGAGTGTTCATTGAATCCCCATGAGCAGGTAGAGAAGCTGCATCACCTGGTAAGCAAAGCCTGATGCAAGATCCGTTCGACTGAGAATCAGCAGCAGGCACAGACCGAACAGGTAAAGAATCGACCAACGGAACAGAGCCTTGGCATTCAGAAGGCTGTCGGGATCAAGAGAAAGTCGGTCGACGAGCTGCAGCAGCCGACCGTTGTAGGGAAGCAGCATCAGACCGTAGAAGACACCACCGGAGGGCAGGGCGAACACTCCCAAACCGCTCAGCAGGACGGTGATCCAGCCATAGGTCTTGATCGCCCGCGCTGTCACCACAGGGCCTTTGACGACCGGCAGCATCGGAATACCAACAGCGCGGTAGTCCTCGCGCAACAAAAGTGCCAACGCCCAGAAGTGGGCTGGCGTCCAGACCATCACCAGAGCGAACAGCCACCAGCCCCCGAGGCCAACATGACCGGTGGCGGCAGCAGCCCCCACAAGGGGTGGAATCGCCCCGGCAACGCCACCAATAACGATGTTCTGTGACGTCCGCGGCTTGAGCAGAGCTGTATAGAGCAGGACGTAACTGCAAAGACCGAGCAGGGACAGTCCGGCAGCGAGACAGTTCACGCCACTCACCAGCAACATCGCCGCTGCCAAAGTGCAGGCGATGGCTCCGGCGAACGCACTGGTGGGCGAAAGCCGACCGGAGGGAAGTGCCCGACCGCTGGTGCGGGCCATCCGGCCATCGAGATCCTGTTCCCACAAACAGTTCAGAACACCAGCGGCAGCTGAAGCGAGAGCTCCTCCCCCCAGGGTGCACACCAGCCGCGGCGAGGAGAGGGGCCAGCCCTCACTGAGAGCCATTCCCCCCAGAGTGGTGGCAAGCAGCAGAGGGATGAGTCGCGGTTTGGCGACTTCCAGCCAGGCTGGAAGTTTCACCCGCTTGCGGGAGGGAACCACCTCCTCACGGGTCGGACGAACGATTGATGTGAGTTCAGCCATGACAGGCCTCCAACGAGGTGTCGTCGAGAACGACGGAACGGGACGGTGAGGGGCGGCCCTCCGGAGATCGGACAAGAAGCGCCGCCATTAAGGCGATCAACAGGGCAGCCACGAGCTGGTGCGCAATGGTCACCGCGGGTTGCGACAGACCGAGGCGAAGGGTGAGGACACCAAGCGCCACCTGAGTCAGCACCAGGAGAACCACCCCAGCAAGCCAGGGCCACTGGCGGCGGGCCCAACCACCAGCCAGCAGTGCCGCTCCGGCGAAGACCAGCAGAACAACGGCCACCGGCATCGCCGTGACGCGATGGGAGAGAACCAGATGACAGGCCTCGCCCCCAGCGAGGCAACGCTGCCCTGCCCAAGAGGTGGCTAGTCGACCACCGAGAAGACATTGGGTAAAGACCGACAACAGCCCAAGCAGTGCCGAGATGCGCCACCAGAGCGGAGCCGCGACGGCAGCGGGATGAAGCAGGCGTTGCGTCAACCCACTCAGCAGTGCAACAAGCGTGAGAGCAAGAGCCAAGTGGGCAGTCACGACACCCGATGGGAGCAGGTGGGTCACCGTCAAAGCACCCAGCCCTCCCTGCATGGCCACAAGAGCCATCAGGCCAGCCGCCAGCCAGGGCAGCCATGAAGGAAGCTGACGCCGCCGAACCGTCGTCGTCACAGCCATCACCACCAGGGCGATGCCGACGACGAAAGCGTCAAGGCGATGGAACCACTCCAGAAACACCTGAACATTCATCTGGCGACCCGGCAGAAATGAGCCAAAGCACAAAGGCCAGTCGGGACAAGCCAAGCCGGCCTCCATCACGCGCGTCGCACCACCGATCACCACCAAAGCGATGACGGCGACTACCAAGTGCGCCGATAACAACCCAAGACGTCGACGAAGAGTCGACATTGAAGAAAGGATCATCGAACAAGCTCCATCCGATGCAACCCAGAAGGGATTGCTCGGACCGTAGCGATGCAGAACATGGCGTCATGCTTTATGGCCATCTGCGAAACAAACAGGGGAAAGATCATCCCCTTTCCCTGACAGAAATGAGGCCTTAACAATCACTTCATGGAGATACGCAGCCAGGCCCATACGCTGATGAAAACCTGGGATTCATCGGGTGCAGATCCCATCCGCCATTCTCACGTTAGTGATTGGGATGGTCCTTGCTTTGGGCGGTCTTTGGATCGGTCAGAACATCAACCTCCTTCCCATCGACGCGAGCGCCAACGCGCCAATTTACGACGAACTGTTTAAGGTTCTGTTCACGATTGGCAGCATTCTATTTGTTGGAATTACTGGTCTTCTCGTCTTCAGCTTGATTCGATTCCGACGGCGTAGCGGTCAACTTGGTGATGGTTTAGCCATTGAAGGCAATCTTCCCCTTGAAATTTTCTGGACAGCAGTTCCAGCTGTTGTCGTGCTTTTTGTTGGCCTATACAGCTACGACATCTACGACCGGATGGGTGGCATGGTGCCACTGGCCCATGACCACATGGGTGGGGCCCACGAGGAGCAGATATGGGGAGGCATCAGTTCCGGATCGATTGAATCAGCGGCAGCAACGAATGTCTTACCCGTTGAAGTGACGGCCATGCAATTTGCCTTTCTCTTTCATTACCCAGATGGGGATATCACTTCAGGCGAGCTTCATGTTCCATCCGATCGACCAATCACCCTTCGCATGGAAGCAAAAGATGTGATTCATGCATTTTGGGTCCCTGAATTTCGCTTGAAACAGGATGTCATCCCAGGCCAACCAACCCAGCTGAGCTTTACGCCAACCCGCACGGGACGCTATCCGATCGTTTGCGCCGAACTCTGTGGCCCTTACCACGGCGGAATGCGCTCCACCGTCGTAGTGGAAAGCCCGGAAGACTGGAACAACTGGTACAAACAAAACGCCAAAGCAGCACCGGAAGACGAGCCCATCAACATCGCGAACGCCTGACATGACCATCAGCCTGCCCCCTGAAACATCCAGTCCCCCACATCTTCAACCCAGCGGATGGTTGCGGTATTTCAGCTTCAGCGTTGATCACAAGGTGATCGGTCTGCAGTACCTCGTTTGTGGCTTTGCTTTTTATCTCATTGGCGGAGCACTGGCGGGTGCGATTCGAACGGAACTCACCAGCCCCGTTTCCGACTTCATGGCACGGGATGTCTACAACCAGGTTTTAACCCTCCACGGCACTGTGATGATCTTCCTCTGGATCGTCCCTGTGGTGAATGGTGCCTTTGGGAACTATTTAATCCCTTTTTATGTTGGAGCGCGGGACATGGCTTTCCCACGCCTTAATGCTGTTGCTTTTTGGTTGATTCCTCCAGCCGGATTAATGCTGATCACCAGCTATTTCCTAACGGGTGCTGCACAATCTGGCTGGACCGCTTATCCACCACTCAGCATCACTACGCCAGCTACAGGACAAGTCATCTGGATCCTGAGCGTGTTGCTGCTTGGCGGAAGCTCGATCTTCGGAGGCATTAATTTCATCGCCACAATTCTCAAGCTGCGTCGCCCCGGCCTGAAGTTGATGCAGCTACCCATGTATTGCTGGGCCATGTTGGGGACCAGCATTCTTGTGGTTCTCTCAACACCAGTTCTCGCCGGAACATTGGTTTTACTGAGTTTCGATATTGTTGCCCACACAGGATTTTTCAATCCAACCCTTGGCGGAAATGTTGTCGTCTACCAGCATCTGTTCTGGTTCTATTCTCACCCAGCCGTTTACATCATGGTCTTGCCAGCCTTTGGCTTGGTGAGTGAAATCTTGCCGGTTCATGCCCGCAAGCCGCTTTTCGGATACGTGACCATGGTGTACTCGATCATGGCCATTGTTGTTTTGGGCCTGATCGTGTGGGCCCACCACATGTTCACCAGCGGAACACCTCCCTGGATGCGACTGTTTTTCACCATTGCCACAGCCTTCATTGCTGTTCCAACCGGCATTAAATTCTTCAATTGGTTGGCAACACTCTGGGGCGGACGCATCAGCCTCAACAGCGCCATGCTGTTTTCTTGCGGCTTCATTGTGAACTTCGTGCTTGGAGGCATCACAGGCGTCGCCTTGGCACAGGTGCCTTTCGACATCCATGTCCACGACACCTACTTCGTCGTCGCTCATTTCCACTACATCGTCTTCGGTGGTTCGGTCTTTGTAATCTTCGCGTCGATTTACCACTGGTACCCCAAATTCACCGGCCGAATGCTGAATGAGGATCTTGGTCGGCTGCACTGTGCTCTCACCTTCATCGGTTTCAATCTGTGCTTCGGTCCGCAGCATTGGTTGGGCCTCAACGGCATGCCGCGACGTGTTGCTGAATACGACCCCCAATTCACCCTGATCAATCAGATCAGCTCCGTCGGAGCCCTGCTGATGGCCATCAGCACCCTGCCCTTCCTTTGGAATGTGATCCACAGCGCCCTGAGCGGTCCTGTCGCAGGAGACAACCCCTGGGAAGCGCTGACTCCCGAATGGCTGACCAGTTCTCCGCCACCAGTTGAAAACTGGATCGGCGAAGCCCCTCTCGTGGAAGAGCCCTACGGATATGGCGTCCCACCGGACGAGCTTGACCTCACCGCAACCAGCGGTCGTGATCTCTGGAGCAGCGGCAAATGACCACCACAGTGACCACCAAAGATCAGGATCACGGCCATACCGAGCATGCCGAGCATCCCGATCACCGCATGTTCGGCCTCGCCACTTTTCTAGTGGCGGACGCCATGACCTTCGCCGGCTTCTTTGCGGCCTACCTCACCTTTAAAGCGGTGAACCCACTCCCGGACGGGGCCATCTATGAACTCGAACTGCCCCTGCCAATCCTTAACACCATTCTTCTCTTGGTGAGCAGTGCAACGTTCCACCGTGCTGGCCAAGCGATCCGACAGGACGACCACAAGCGCTGTCGACGCTGGCTCCTGATCACCGCAGGCCTCGGACTGGCCTTTCTGGTGAGCCAGATGGTCGAATATTTCACCCTCCCCTTCGGCCTGACCGACAACCTTTTCGCCAGCACCTTTTTCGCCGCCACCGGATTTCATGGTCTCCATGTGACCCTCGGCGCCCTGATGACCCTGATTGTCTGGTGGCAGGCAAGGCAACCGGAGGGCCGTGTAACCGCAGCCGACCACTTCCCCCTGGAGGCAGCGGAGTTGTACTGGCACTTTGTGGATGGGATCTGGGTGGTTCTTTTCGTGATCCTTTATCTGCTCTGATCCCTTGCCTTGATTGGCGGGCGTGGCCAGAATTCAATTGAATTAATTCCTGAAATGCTGGTCGGCAAGGAACTGCTCGACAAGGCCAGATCGCTCAGCAATCGGCCGGAAGACGACATCGCCCGCGGCTGTGGCTACGTGGGTCCGAGTGGACGTCTGCTGAAAAAAAGTTTCTATCGCGCCCTGGTAGAGGCCAAAGCAGCGGCCCAGGGGTGGCAGTTGCCGAAAAGCAGCAGCAGTTCTTCAGGCGGAAGCCGTGGTCGGCAGGCCGAGTTCCGAACCCGTGTTCATGGCAACGGCAACCTGTTGATCGGCCATGCCTATACCCGTCGGCTCGGCCTTGAGCCCGGACAGGAATTCAAGATCGAACTCCAACGGGACTCCGGAATGATCGTTCTTCAGCAGATGGATCAGGACCAGCCGTGAGCGGCCAGCCAGTCGGATGTCAGCCCCTCCTCCGTGCTGCGGCCATCGGAAGGATCGGCATGCAGCAGACGCTCGGCATAACGAGCCAGTTGATCGGCTTCCAGATTCACGGTGTCTCCAATGGCCAGGTTCCTCAGGGTTGTTGCATCCCAGGTGTGGGGAATGACGGCGAGGGAGAAAGTCGTTCCATCCGCTGAACACTCCGCCACCGTGAGGCTGATGCCGTCCACAGCAATGCTGGCCTTCTCACAGACGTAGCGGCCAAATCGGGCTTCAGACCAGCGAATCGACAGAGCCCAGGAATGGGGGAGGGTCTCCAAGCAGGTGACTTCACCGGTGGCATCCACATGGCCACTCACCAAATGTCCCCCAAGGCGGTCGCTCAGCCGAAGCGCCGGCTCGAGGTTCACAGCTCCACCTCGGTCCGCTTTTCGTCCGAGCGTGGTGCGGCGCAGGGTTTCCTCACTCACATCGGCGCGGAAGCCATCCGCGATCAGCTCAGCCGCCGTGAGGCAGACGCCATCAACGGCGACGCTATCGCCAAGCGCCAGGGGAGCAAAGGGAGCACAGCCCCAGACCAAAACAGCCCCGGCACGACGCTCAATCCTTCCCACTGACTGCACCAGCCCCGTGAACATCGCTCGCAGCGGCTACCTAGTCATAATCGGATAGAGCCACGCCGACGACATGGTCGAAATGAGCGTCGCCGGAATTGCCCTCGATGCCGCCAGCCGCACCCCCATGGTGCTCCTGCGGGATCCAAGCGGCCGACGTCAAGTTCCGATCTGGATCGACCAGGCCCAAGCCCACAACATCATGGCCGGCCTACAGGGCGGAGCACCACCGCGGCCTCTCAGCCATGACCTGATGGCAGCTCTGCTGGTAGCTGGAGGGCTCGAGCTGGAGCGCGTGATTGTCCATGCGATCGAAGACAGCACCTTTCACGCAGTCTTGAAGCTGCGACCTGATCTGGACGAAGGGGAATTAGCCGAAGACGAAGCACTGGAACTCATTGAAGTGGATGCCCGACCCAGCGACGCCATCGCGCTGGCGATCAGAACTGGGAGCAGCATTTGGATGCTGGAGGAAGTTGTAGCTGAAGCATCGATTCCGGTGGATGCGGAGGCCGATGCAGAAGATCAAAGTGCCTTCAGCCGTTTTGTCGACGACCTCAGCCCTGCCGCGCTGGTGCGCCATCTGCGCAACCAGGACAACGAAGCCCCCTCGGAGGAGTGAAAACCCGCGCCTTTGGTAGCGGGCGCCCCGTCAGCCTGTTCAGCCTGGGAACGATGCGAGCCCTCGACTCAGGCTCCCAGATGGCGGAGGTGCTCGACGCGGCAGCGGCAGCGGGGATCAACCACCTTGAAACCGCCCCTGCCTATGGACCTGCCGAACGTTTTCTGGGAGAGGCTCTTCGACAGAACACCCGGAGAGCTTCAGACCACTGGGTGATCACCAGCAAACTGCTGCCGGGATTGACCTTCGAGGAGGGACAACGTCGCCTTGACCAGATCCTGGAGCGCCTGGGCTGCCCACACCTCGACAACCTTGCCGTCCATGGCATCAACCGGAAGGACCACCTTGACTGGGCTCTGGTGGGGCACGGTTCCAAACTTCTCGACTGGGCCCTCAACAGCGGCCGCGTCACCCAGGTGGGCTTCAGCAGCCATGGCAGCAATCCGCTGATCGATCTGGCGCTGCGCAGCCAGCGATTCACCTTCTGCAGCCTGCACTTGCATTGGCTTGACCCCAAGCGGCTGCCCTTAGCCCACTGGGCATTGAGCCATGGGATTGGCGTGATGGCGATCTCTCCCGCTGACAAAGGAGGGCGCCTGCAGGCACCGAGCCCAACGCTGGTGGAGGACTGCACCCCGTTTGCGCCCTTGCAACTGGCCTACAGATTCCTGCTGTCGCAGGGCATCAGCACCCTGACTGTTGGTGCTGCCGTTCCCGATGATCTCCAACTCGCTGTAAAGCTGGCGCAAGCAGATGGCCCGCTCAACGATGCAGAGCACCAGGCCTTATTCACGGCACAGGCGCGCCAGGAAGAACGGCTCGGCCAAGAGCAATGCAAACAGTGTCAGGCGTGCCTCCCCTGTCCAAAGCAGGTTCCGATTCCCGAACTGTTGCGTCTGCGCAACCTGGCCATCGGCCATGAGCTCAACGCTTTTGCGCAGGAGCGTTACAACCTGATCGGTCGTGCAGGCCACTGGTGGGAAGAGCACGATGCCTCTGCCTGTGAACGCTGTGGGGAGTGCCTGCCCCGATGCCCACATCAACTGCCCATCCCTGATCTGCTGGCGGACACCCACCAACGGTTGGTGGCTTCACCGCGACGACGTCTATGGAGCTGAATCACTCCAGAGGCGTTCTAACTCCTCCCGCCCTTCCGGCGGCAGCGGCGGCAGCGACCAACAGCGTGACCAGGTGTCGGCGGGAGGAAACAGCAAGGGCTGAAGACGAGCAGGCAGAGCGTTTTGATCCGCCATTGCCCCTGGCATCGAATCTGACGAGGTAATTGGGGCACGCCAGCCCAGCTGAACGAGGCGGCGGCGCAGGGGATCCCGCCAACCCTGTTCAACCCAGCCTTGGGGCACCGGCTCGCGGCTGGCTTCCGGTCGAAGCAGAACGGTCCAGTGCAAGGGTGCGCCGGATTCGGGCAGAACAGCCCGAAGACGCGGATCCCGTCTCAGCAGAGCGATGCAACGGTTGAGCGGGAGAACAACCACCCGGGCATCGCCCTTGAGGAGCCAATTGCTGGCCTGACGATCATCAAAGGTGAGCACCTGTCGACGGAGCTGGCTCAACGCCTGCCCCCCACCCAAATGGTCCGCCAGGCTCAGCACCAGTCGGGGGCTGGCGGGCAGCACCACACGCCCTGCCAAGGCGGAATCCAGCAACAGGGGCCAACCCTCCTGCGCCACGGCCCCGTCATCCCGCAGCAACATCACCCAGGGACTAACGGCCAGCGGCAACACCCGACCCTGCAGCGCCCCCAGCCCTCCCAGCAAAGACTTGGCCTGGCCATCCAACTGACGGAAAAGCGGTTCAGAAGCAATGGGCTGCAGCGTGTCAGGTGAGTGGGCGTCGAGCCACCCATCCCCCATCACCAGCAGATCGGCGCGCGCCCGATCCTGCGGCGTCCAGTCCTGCGGCGATGGAGCAAGCGTCAACCGCCATGGCTTGGGCAGAGCATCAGCCCACGGTTTCGGCAACACTCCAGCCGGTGCCATCAGGGTTGGAGCCTCTGTCGCCTGACGACAGCCCGCCAGCACAACTGACCACGTCGCCCCGATCATCTGGAGCACATGGCGCCGGCTCAGGGGACCCAACCGCTCACTCCAGACGTTCATGGCGTTGACGTTACGGGGCGGTTGAGCAGCTGCTCCAAAGCACGCTCACAATCCCGCACCAGGTCGGAACAAGTGCATCCGCGCAGCTGGGCAAGCAGCAACAGTGCACCGGCCCCCACACCTTCTTTCACGTATCCCCGCTCATAGTCCAGCAACGGCTGATGGGTGCTGCTGTGAAAGCGGACGCCACAGGCCAGGACGGACAGTGAAGTATCCACAAGGCCTGCGGTGGCATCCACAAGCCCCCCCAAAGGGGACTGGCTTGTGGATGCGGCCCCCTCATCAGCGAGCCAACCGGTTGTGCCGATGAGCACTTGAGACGCCAGGCGTTCCCGCTGACTTGCAGGCAAGGCCTGCATCGCAAGAGCCAGAACAGCCAGCATCTGGCAACCCCCACCCAGCAACAGCGGTTGTCCCGCCGACACGGCTCCCACCAACACCCCTGAAGCAAAGGCCTGAAAGGGGTCACCGACAGCGGCAAGAATCTGCTCGGGGGCAGGATGCGCTCCGAGCGATGCTCTTTGCAGACCTCTTGTCACCAGCGCTTGCTTGAGCTGCTGAGGGGGGTGACGTGCACTGCCGCTGATCAGATGGGCGACCTCCACGCCGAGGGCCGTCAGCACCGCTTGAGCGGTTGTGGTCCCTCCAGGAACACATTCCGCGAGCACCAGGGGGCGTTGCAACCGCCTGCCCAAGAGCTCTCCACGTCGCCAAAGGTGCTGCACCCGCGGCAACGGCATCGCCGCTCCGCTCGACAGACACGCCGATGGCCCCTGATCCAGGGCTTCAATCTCCAGGTGGGGGAAATCGGGTCTCTGCGTTAGGCCGAGAGCCGCCACCTGCGGGTTCAACTTCAATCGGCGCACCGCAACATGGCTGAGCAGGGCGGGGGAGACACCAGCGGGCAGCGGCGGCAGAGGCCAACGGCGCTGCCCAGCCGGCCCATGGATCAGGAGCTCCGCATCAGCAAGGGCCGTAAAGCGACGCGAGGCCGCTGTCGAGCCTGCGGCAGAGATTCCCTCATGCTCCGCCGTCTGCGTGGCAGCCAGCACCAGTAACAGATCCACGGATTGATCCCTGGACTTCCAGGGATGGAGGGACTCCTCATGCAGAGGGCTTGCTCCGCGACGTCCCAGCTGCTGACAGCCCTGGGGCAACACGGACGGATCAGAGGGGGTCGAGGGCAACGAGTCCATGCAGCAGCCTCGGAGGCTCCGGAATCGGTGATCGCAGGCGGGGAAAAATCCAGTACGCCAGAGCATGCAGCGAAAGGACGTAGATGACCTCCTGAACCACCACCAAGAGCAGCGCCATCAACTGAACCTGGGTGAGATCGGGGGTGATCGGAAGATGAAGCGCCACGATCACTCGGTCGAGCAGAGCAGAACCTGCACGGGTGATGACGACCCAGAGGTTTTCTCCCACCAGCAACGAGAGCACCACAACTCTGACCAGGAAGCCTGCTGTTCCAAGAACGACTCCGCCCGACCAGCTCAGCCACCAGCTGACACCCCGGCACCAGCTCCAGCCCAGCCACAGTGATAAGAGCCCGTAAGGGAACAGCAGAAGTGGGCCACGCAATGGACCCATCAGCGCTGTGAGCAGCAGCACAGAAAGCAGCAGACCCTCGGCACCGGAGCGGCTGCCACGGCGCAACTGCAGCAGGATCAGTGGAAGAGGCAGGGCCAGGCGGAAGAGAGCACCACCCACCGGGAGGTAGTAAAGAGCCAGCCAAATCAGACCCGTCGCAGCAGCGAGATAAGCCCCCTCAACCAGCCTCAGTGCCTGCTGGCGACTCAACCGGGGGGTTTCTGCGGTCATGGCTCTACCCGCTCAATCCGTTCAACCGCAAAGCCGACATCCGCCTCACGCAGAGCTCGGGTGACGGCCTCAGCAGGCGCCGCGGGATCGGCTCCGGCCAAACGGATGGTGATCCGGTAAGGCGCCTGGGGCAGACGTTGTGATGCGGTTGGCCGAGGTGTTGTCTCCGGTGTTGTCTCCGGCACTGTCTCCTGCGAATCCTGAGAAACAGGGGCAGAGATCGCTGGGGTTGGAGAGTTCGGCTCTGCAGGGGATGCAGCCTCAGGTGCCGATCCAGTGGAACGGTCCCCCGTTGGGCTGGTCTTGGACGCCTGAACTGGCGCAACCTGCATCGGCCTGTCTTCAGGCACCGCAAAGGACCGTTCCAACTGCTCGGCGACCGGTGTCCCTGCACAGGCCTGCAGAAGCCCGACGGGCAGCATCCAAAGCAGACGGGGCATCAGTTTTCAGCTGGCTTGATCACCCGCACCGCACTGGCCCTAAGACGACCAGTCTTTGTGGTGGCGGGGGGTTTTTTAGCCGCAGGCTTTTTGGCTGCTGGCTTCTTTGCCGCTGTTTTTTTGGCGGCGGTTTTGCGCGCGCCCTTTTTCGAGGCCGCCTTGGCGGCGAGCAGTTCTACCGCTTCCTCGAGGGTCACATCATCAGCACCCTTGCCTTCCGGCAGCGAAGCATTCACCTTGCCCTGCTTGACATAAAGGCCATAGGGGCCGTCATAGACCTGAATCGTTTCATCACTACCCTCCGGCTTGCCGAGGTCTTTAAGGGCGGTGCGTCCACCCCGCCCACGTTTGGGCATGGCCAGCAACTCGAGAGCACGGCTCAGTCCCACCCCCAGAACATCGTCATCGCCCTTCAAGGATCGGTAGTCCTTCTCGCCCTTGCCTTTATCCCAAACCACGTAGGGGCCAAAGCGGCCCAGCCCCGCCTGAATGCGCCCACCATCCGGGTGCTCGCCCAGAAGACGCGGCAACCGCAGTAGTCCAAGCGCATCCTCCAAGGTGAGGTCCTCAGGCTTCTGTCCCTTGGGAAGGGACGCGCGTTTGGGCTTGGGATTCTCATCACTCACCTGCCCCCGCTGCACATACGGGCCGTACTGACCGAACAGCAGGTAGACCAGGTCACCCGTTTCCGGATCCTCGCCAATGGATTCGGGGCCGTCAGCCTTCTGTTTGAGGATCAGTTCGGCCTGATCTTCATCCAAATCAGCCGGGGTGATCTCCCGGGGCAAGGTGGCCTTGATCAGCTCCTCCTCACCATCGTCGCTGACGCGTTTGGCCTCCAAATAGGCGCCAAAACGGCCGATGCGCACCACGGAGGACAAACCCTCGAGGTCGATGGTGCGGGATGCACCGGGATCGATGTCCCCTTCCCGCTGCTGAACCTGGGTTTCAAGACCCTCATCACCCTTATAAAAGCCCTCCAGATAGGGAAGCCACTGCACCTTGCCGTGGGAGATCTCATCCAGAGTGTTCTCCATCCGAGCGGTGAAACTGGTGTCGACCAGCTCGGGGAAATGCTCCTCCAGCAACGCCGTCACAGCAAAAGCGGTGAAGCTGGGGGTGAGTGCATTGCCCAGGAGCGTGGCGTAACCACGATCAACGATCGTTCCGATGATCGAGGCGTAGGTCGAGGGCCGGCCGATGCCCTCTTTTTCCAGCATCTTCACGAGGGAAGCCTCGCTAAACCGTGCCGGGGGTTGGGTCTGATGACCCAGCGGCTCAACAGCCTTCGGCTTTGGTGCATCCCCAACGCTCAGCGCCGGCAACAACACTTCCTGACCTTCAAGTGCTGCATCCGGATCATCACTTCCCTCCACGTAGGCACGGAAGAAACCGGGAAAGTCAATGCGCTTGCCGCTGGATCGGAAACTGGCTTCTCCTGAACTGAGATCCACCGACAGCATCGTCAGCCTTGCTTCGGCCATCTGGCTGGCCACGGTGCGCTTCCAGATCAGTTCGTAGACCGCCAGGTCTCTCCCATCGAGGCCGGTTTCGCCGGGGGTGCGGAAGCTTTCGCCTGAGGGACGAATCGCTTCGTGAGCCTCCTGGGCGTTGCGGGCTTTGGTGCTGAATTGCCGCGGCCCCTTGCTCAGATACTCCTTGCCGTAAAGGCTCTCAACACAGCTGCGCGATGCATTGATCGCTTGATCAGACAAATGCACCGAGTCGGTCCGCATGTAAGTGATGAAACCGCGTTCGTAGAGCCCCTGGGCACAGCGCATGGTTTCCCGGGCTGAGAGGCGTAGCTTGCGATTGGCCTCCTGTTGGAGGGTGCTGGTGGTGAAGGGAGGCACCGGCTTGCGCACGGTGGGCTTCTCCTCCACCGCATCCACCGTCCAGGCGTTCGATCGCACGGTTTCAGCCAAGGCCTTGGCCTCGCTCTCACTGAGCAGCCGAACGGCACTGCCCGCCTTCAGCCCACCGGTGCTTTCATCAAAATCATTGCCGGTGGCAATGCGCTGTCCACCCACGTGAGTGAGCTTGGCCTCAAAGGCACTGCCCGACTGCTCGAGCTTGGCCTTGAGGTCCCAGTAACTTCCGCTGCGGAAGGCCCTGCGGGCCCGCTCCCGTTGCACCAGAAGCCGAACCGCAACGGACTGCACACGTCCCGCGGAGAGCCCCCAGGCCACCTTTTTCCAGAGGAGAGGAGAAAGGGTGTAACCCACAAGGCGATCGAGGATGCGCCTGGTCTCCTGGGCGTGGACCAGCTCCATATCGAGATCGCGGGTCTGATCCAGCGCTTTGCCGATGGCTTCCTTGGTGATTTCGTGGAACACCATCCGCTTCACAGGCACCTTTGGAGCCAAAAGCTGCAGCAGGTGCCAGCTAATGCTCTCTCCTTCCCGGTCTTCGTCCGTTGCCAGCAGCAACTGATCAGCACCCTTGAGGGCGTCTTTCAACTCCCGAACCACTTTTTTCTTGTCCTTCGGGACCACATACAGCGGATCAAAATCCGCTTCCGTGTTCACGCCAAGGTTGGCCCACTTCTGCCCTTTGGCAGATGCCGGAATCTCGCTGGCGTTGTTGGGAAGGTCGCGGACATGCCCCATAGAGGCTTCAACTTTGAATCCCTTGGGAAGGAAGCCACGGATGGTCTTGGCCTTCGTGGGGCTTTCAACGATGACGAGGGTGTGCGCCACTAGCGGCAAGTGAACCGTTCCCCTTCTTTATCGCACCAAGCATCTCTCTGCATGTCCGTCTGCGCGTCAAGCGCCGCTACAGTCGCCGCAGCGCAACGGTTCCAGGCTGCCATGCCCGACATGGGTGCATTCCTTCTCGCCACCCAGGCCATGGCCGCCCCTGGTGAGCTGCTGAATCTCTCTCTCAATGCCTCCGCAGTACTGCCTGAAGGCGCAGTGCTGCTGGCGATGATTGCCACCCTCTTGGTGGACCTGGCCGGTGAAAAGGTCGCCACACGTTGGGTACCCCCGATTTGCTATCTCGGCTTGGGCAGCTCCCTTGTCCTGCTGGCCTTGCAGTGGAATGCGCCCCTAGAGCCCTCGTTCCTCGGGGCCTTTCTCGCCGACAACCTTGCGGTGGCCTTCAGGGCTGTCATCGCCCTGTCCACCCTGCTGTCGCTGCTGATCAGCTGGCGCTATGCCGAGAAGAGCGGTACTCCTGTTGGCGAATACGCAGCCATCCTTCTCGCCGCCACACTCGGGGCGATGCTGCTTTGCGGCGCAACAGATCTGGTGAGTGTGTTCATTTCACTGGAGACGCTCTCCGTGGCCAGCTACCTGCTGTCGGGCTACATGAAGCGGGATGCCCGCAGCTCCGAAGCAGCGCTCAAATATTTACTGGTGGGTTCGGCAGCTGCGGCTGTTTTTCTCTATGGCTCCTCGTTGCTGTACGGCCTAAGCGGCAGCACAAGCCTCGACACCATCGGACTCGCCCTGCAGACCAGCACCACTCCTCTCGCCGCCTTGGCATTGGTATTTGTGCTGGCCACAGTTGCCTTCAAGATCGCTGCAGTTCCCTTCCACCAGTGGACTCCAGACGTCTACGAGGGCTCTCCAACCCCTGTGGTGGCTTTCCTGTCCGTGGGCTCCAAAGCTGCGGGTTTTGCTTTAGCTCTCCGCATCCTCGTTGGCTGTTTTGGTGCCTTCGATGGCCAGTGGAAGCTGTTGTTCACAGTGCTGGCCGTTCTGAGCATGACCCTCGGAAACGTGGTGGCTCTGGCACAGACCTCAATGAAGCGAATGTTGGCCTACAGCTCCATCGGCCAGGCCGGCTTCGTGATGATCGGCATGGTCTGCGGCACCGAAGACGGTTTCGCCGCGATGGTTCTGTATATGGCGGCGTACCTGTTTATGAACCTCGGGGCCTTTGCCTGCATCATTCTCTTCTCCATCCGTACGGGCAGTGATCGGATTTCGGATTACGCCGGTCTTTACCAAAAAGATCCCCTCATCACTCTTGGCCTGAGCCTCTGTCTGCTCTCCCTGGGTGGAATCCCACCGATGCTTGGTTTCTTCGGAAAGATCTATCTGTTCTTTGCCGGTTGGGCGAACCACCAATACCTGTTGGTGGTGGTCGGCCTGGTCACTTCTGTGGTCTCGATTTACTACTACATCTCCGTCATCAAGATGATGGTGGTGAAGGAGCCCCAAGAAGCTTCCGATGTCGTCAAGGCCTACCCAGAGGTCAACTGGTCCTTGATGGGCATGCAGCCTCTGCGTGTTGCTCTGATTGGTTGTGTAGCGATCACCGCTGTTGGAGGGATCCTCTCCAACCCCCTCTTCCAGTGGGCCAACACAGCAGTTTCAGGCACACCACTGCTGCAGCAAGCCATCGCTCTGTCCAGCTTGAAAGGCCTTGGCTAAGGGATCACAAGCGGCAGTCGCTGAACTCAATGAAATCAGCAAGATCTATGGATCCGGTGATCTCGAGGTCAAAGCACTTGATCAACTGAATCTCACCGTCCGGGAGGGGGATTACCTGGCGGTTATGGGAGCCAGTGGATCCGGCAAAAGCACGGCGATGAATATTCTTGGCTGTCTCGACCGGCCCACTCGTGGGTCTTACCGGCTGAATGGAGTGGCCGTGGAACAGTTGGACGACGATGCGTTAGCGGACGTCCGTAACCGCTCGCTCGGGTTTGTCTTTCAGCAGTTCCATCTCCTTGGTCATGCCAGCGCCATGGAGAATGTGATGCTGCCGATGATCTACGCGGGAGTTCCGAAGGACGAGCGCATTGAGCGCGCCCAAGCGGCCCTAAGCCGCGTTGGCCTAGCGCAGCGTCTAGAGAACAAGCCCAACCAGCTGTCCGGAGGTCAGCAGCAACGGGTTGCCATCGCCAGGGCCATCATCAATCGCCCCAGCCTTCTGCTGGCGGACGAACCCACTGGCGCCCTTGATTCCAGCACCACCGCCGAGGTGCTGGAGCTGTTTGATGAACTTCACCAGCAGGGCATCACCTTGGTGATGGTCACCCATGAGGACGATGTTGCGGCCAGAGCGCAGCGGATTGCGCAGTTCCAGGATGGTCGGGTGCTCAAGTGATGACCACAATGGGTGCAGTGCTCCAGCAGTAATGGAAGAGACCCCTAAGGCTCTTCGTGTTGCACTCGTTGAGGATGACCCGCGCATTCAGCAACTGATCTGCGCTGAAATCACCGATGAGGGGCACGACTGCTTCAGCTTCGGTTCCGCAGAAGACTTCCTCGACGCAGCAGGCTCCGACAGGTTTGATCTGGTGCTGTTGGACCTCATGCTGCCGGGCATGGACGGCTTGACCTGTCTGAAACAGCTGCAGCTGAAGGCAGCCTCAGGAGCAGCCCGGAGGGTGGTGATCGTGACGGCTCTCAATGATGACGACAAGCGACGCGAGGCTCTCTCCAACGGAGCAGAGGCCTACGTGCTCAAGCCGGATCTGTTCGAACAACTGCCTCAACTGCTCCGGATGCCGTCGATGCCCTGAGCCTGAGAAGCAACCGCACGATCGTGGATGTTCCTTGCGATGAGGGCTGCTGGTGGAGGGTCAGCATTCCTCCACACCCACTGACCAGTTCGCGCGCCAAGGCGAGCCCCAATCCAGGGCCCTCCACCTTGTCGCCATCCCGGTCAGGCTTGCCCCGGGAAAAAGGTGACGACCACCGTTCCAGAGCCTCGGAAGGCACAGGGGCATCAAGGCTCTGACTGGTGAACTCCAGGATGCAGTGGTCCAGCCCGTCGCCCCCAGCAAAGGTGAGCTCAATCGGCATGGATCGATCGCCGTGCTGACAGGCGTTGTCGAGCAACTGATCCAACGCCAGCATCAAGGCCCTTGGATCGGTTTGGACCACCACGTCATCCCCGCATTCCAGAGCCTGCAGCTTGAGATTCGGAGCTAACTCCCGGGAGGCGTCATACCAGCGCTGAAGCAGAGGCCCCAAGGGGTGGTCGCCACAGCAGACCAGATCCGGATCCACCTCCAGGCGCGTTAGCAGCGAGAGATGACCGATCAACTTTTGAATCCTGGCCATTTCCTCTCGAGCCATCGTGAGGCGGGAGCTCACTGCGTTGGAAAGGTTCTTCAACCGAGCCATCCGTTGCAGATTTCCGCTCACGATCGCCAGGGGCGTGCGCAGCTCATGGGTCAGATCGGTCATGAAGCGCTGCTGCTGAACCAGGGCCCGTTCCTCGGGGCTGAGGTCGCGCAACGACAGCAACAGGAACGACGACTGAATCAACTCGACCGGCCGCCAACGCAACAACTGCACCTGTGATCCATCTCCATCCCGAGACAGCACATGACAACGACTCTCTCCAGAGGTTCGCGGCAAAGGCATCTGAGGATCCAACAGCTGAAGAGCTGTTTTGGCGTGAGCATCCAAGGGCCTGAGCTTCAGAACATCAGCCAGGGTTTGATTCACCACCTGAATCGGAACCCCTCCCACGAACAGTTCAGCAGAGGCTTGATTGGCCCAGTGGATCCTGCGATCCACATCGACGATCACCATGGCTTCGCTGGCCGCATCGAAAGCGACCTGCAGCATTCCAAGGGACTGCCGCAGTTGCGCGATCAGTTCACTGTCCCTCGAGGATGACGAAGAGGAGGCTGAGCTGTTCATGCCAGACGGCTCATCTCAGCACGATTCCATCAAAGGTCGCAGCGTTGCTGCAAACGACCAGCTGCCGTCATCGTGTTTCTCAGCCACGATGAAATGTTCACTCTCAATGGCATGCCCATCCGAGCAAAACGTTGCCAGTTTCAACGGGTGATTCAGCACCTTCGACACCTCCGTCAGTTTGAAACGAGCAAACCCAGCGTGATGAGAATCGCGAAAGCTTGGAGGCAGGATCAGACCGAGGGATTGACCGAGTAGAGCTGCTTCGGTCCAGCCGTAAACGGCCTTAAAAGGTTCGTTGATTTCCTGCACGATTCCGGAAGCATCAGCACGAACAAACGGGAGGTCTTCCTGCTCTCGGAGTGCTCGGATTCGATCCTCTGTCCAGGCTCCTGGTGACGACATAGCGAAAAGCAGCCGATTTCAATGTAGGGACAAAATCTTTGAAATTACTTTCTGTGCCTAGAGTGGAATCAGGTTTTGAGGCCGGATGTCACTGGAATCCCAGCCCCGTCTCCGTGTCCTTCTTGTTGACGACGAACACAAACTGACCGATCTGCTTCGTCTGGAGCTTGATGTTGAGGGGTACGACGTTGATGTCGCTTCTGATGGAGCGACCGGCCTGATCCGCAGCCGCTCCGAACCTGCTCCCGACCTGATCATCCTTGATTGGAACTTGCCGGACTTCAGCGGCATCGACATCTGTCAGCGCATCCGAGCCGGGGGAATCACCATCCCAATCCTGATGCTCACGGGGCACGACGAAATCACCGATCGGGTCAAAGCTCTGGATGCCGGGGTTGATGATTACCTGGTCAAGCCCTTTTCCATCGACGAATTGATGGCGCGGCTGCGTGCCATGCACCGCCGCGCTGAAACGTTCTCAGGGCCCGCCAATGGATCCGACGTCAACGAAGTTCTCCAGGTCGCCGACCTCTCCATGAACACCCGGACCCGGGATGTGAAACGTGGAGATCGAGCCATCAAACTGTCCGTGAAGGAATACGACCTGCTCAATTTCCTGATGCGAGGTGCCGGCAGGGTGCTGGAACGTCAGGAGATCATGCATGGGGTCTGGGGAGAAAACTTTTACGGAGACGACAACCTCCTCGATGTCTACATCCGCTATCTGCGTCAAAAAGTCGAACTGGACGATGCTCCAGCCCTGATCCATACCGTCCGCGGCGTTGGATTCATCCTCAGGGAACAATCGAGCTGAGACCTGTGTTTCGCTCAGGTTCCCCTTAGGGCTGCTGCCGTTCAAGGCTTCGCAACACCTGGCCAAGCAGCACCGAGACAGGATCATTTTCGAGACTCATCACAGAGGACAAATCCAAATCCCCTGGATCAACGGCCTGCCAACCAGCCCGCGATGGTGTGCGCAACTCGAAATGCAGATGCGGACCCGTGCTTAGTCCTGTGCTGCCAACGCGTCCAATCACCTCTCCCTGGCGCACCTGCTGACCGGGTCGTACGTAGATCTCCGAGAGGTGGCCATAGAGCGTGCGACGCAATGGATCGGCATGTTCCAGTTCGATGGCGACGCCATAGCCCCCCGCAAGACCACTGGTTAAGACCTGGCCGGAGAGAGCTGCCACGACGGGAGTCCCCTCAGGTGCCGCGAAATCCCGACCGGCATGCATCAGCCAACTCCCCAGGATCGGATGCAGACGCCAGCCAAACCCACTGCTCTTGAAGGCGTCTCCAGCAACAGGGAAGAGCAGTCGGCTATCGCCGTTTCCAGGGCTTGGCAGAGGACGCGGCGTGACCGCAAAGACGGATTCCAACCGGAATCTGCCACCATCGCGGGCGAGAAGCGCTGACACGGGAATACGCAGCGGCTGCTTGGAGGGGATCAAGCGAACACGGGCAGAGGATGGTGCCCCAGGCGAACGCCTAGCCACACCGGAGGCACACTCACGACGCGACAGAGCCCCACTGCGACAGGCGTCTTCGAAACGACTGCGGCCCATGGGAACCGCTGGAGCACCACCACGCTGGAGCATCTTGCGCTCCTGGGGAGTGATCACCCGTTGGCGCTCCAGAGCATCAAGAGACTGGTCAAAACCCTGAGCAGCCGCTGGTGGGATCAGCATCCAGATCGCCGCTAACCAGCTCAGCACTGGATGAGACATCGTCTAGGACAAATCCTATGGACGGCGGCGCAACTCAGGGCCAGCGTCGCCAGTTTTCGGTCCTTGAACCCTGACGCAACCGAAGAGCACCATCGTTTTCAAGACCAGTGATTTGCCAGATCTGACCATCCTGAGGATGAAGGAGCTGATCCGACCAGAGACGGGCCTGAACTCCATCGATGCACCAGGCACCATCGCCTCCAAGGCCGTGACAGTGATCCAAGGCAAGCAGGACCTCCGCTGTCCAACGGATCGGATCCGCAGCCTGCTGCCCTTCAAGCCTCCGCAGGGCAATGCCCTCGCCAGGAACAGAATTCCGCACATTCAGGCCCAGTCCGATGCGCAGCAAACGCAGTTGGGAACCACGCTGCACCACCCCCGGGAGAAGACCGGCCAATTTACGACCCTGAACCAACAGGTCATTGGGCCATTTGATCTGAATCGAAAGGCCCCGCCGCTCAAGCCGTTGCGTCACTGACAGTGCCAGCGCCAAGCCAAGGAGACCGGCTTGACCAGACGAATGACTCCTCCAGGGCAAAGCGGCACTGATCCAGACACCACCTTCAGGGGAAAGCCAGGTTCGACCCAACTGGCCAACTCCCCTGCGCTGGTGGGTGGCGATCACAGCGCGCGGCCCCGTCAACGAGGGCTGATCCCGCAACCAAACCGCCAGCAAGTCCTCTGTACTGCTGCACACAGGCACCCGACGAATGGTCCATGGGCGCGCTGATGCACCTGCGATACGGCGGTAGATCGCCATCAAACGACCACCACCCCGTTGAGGGCGTCGATGCTTGGTCATCCATCGATCAGCCATCCATTGCATCCGCAAGACGCGATGCGGCCTCCACCAGTTCGTTGACGGGCCGTACCAGCGCCATACGCAGCCACTGGCGGCCGCCGGCACCAAAACCCGACCCTGGGGTCAGCGCGACACCGCTGCGCTGGAGCAGTTCCCTGGCGGCATCCTCATCACTCCAGCCCTGACGACGGGCCGCAGCAGGCAAGGGGAACCACAGGTACATCGCCATCTCTGGACAGGGAACCGACCATCCACGTGCCGTGAGGGTCTCCACCACACGATCCCTGCGCTCGCGATAGATCGGATGCAACTGCTGCGGCCAATCAGGGAAGGCTTGCAACGCCTGGATCGCACCCTGCTGCAGAGCCAGGCTCTGATTGAAATCGATAACAGCCTTGGTGCGACGCAATGCGGCAATCACTGGCGCTGCACCAACCGCAAAACCCAGCCTGAACCCTCCTAGGCACCAGCCCTTCGACAGGGAGAAAAATTCAATTCCGGACGTCCTCCAGTTCGGAGCCTGCAACAGGCAGGGAGGCTGCCCATCCAGGGCAAGATCGACATAGGGATTGTCGTGAGCAATCACCACATCGTGCCGGGCACCGGTGGCCATGATTTGGTTGAGGTCTTCCTGATCCCCGACCCTGGCTGAAGGGTTGTGGGGATAGCCCAGCACGAACAACTTGAGCTGATCCCAGAGCGAGGAGGTAAGTCCCGTCAGATCCGGTCGCCAGTCCTGTTCCGGGGAAAGCGGCAAGGCCTTGGTTCTTGCTGCCGCAAGATGTAGCCCACCGGTGTGGGACGGATAACAGGGGTCCAAATGCAGGGCAGCGTCACCTGCATCGAGCACCGCCAGCGGCAGATGGGCGGTTCCTTCCTGGGATCCCACCAGGAACTGAACCTCCTGCTCGGGATCCACGACGACATCGAAGCGATGGCGACACCAGTCCGCGACGGCGGCATGCAGAGGCCTCAGACCGGTCTGAAGGCAATAGGAACCACTGCTGGGATCCATGACCGCTGAGGCCATCGTTTCGAGCAGGGCCGTGGGTGGCCGAAGATCGGACGATCCGATGGAGAGATCCACCAGATCTGGACGCGCAGATGACGACGCCTGGACCCGGTAAGCATGCTTGGCAGCATCAACGCGGGCGAAAACGGCGTTGCCCAGCGACGCGAGCCGCTTAGAGGTTGGCATCCAGGAAGGACTGCAGCTGCGCTTTGGCAATGGCACCTTCATGCCGCGCCACCACCTCACCGTCGCGGTAGAGGATCAGCGTGGGAATCCCTTGCACCTGATAGGCGTCACGGGTCTTCGGATTGGCATCAACTTCGATCTTTCCAACGCTCAGGCGATCGCCATAGGCATCAGCGACCCAATCCATAAGAGGGGCGATCAGTCGACAGGGACCACACCAGGCAGCCCAATAGTCCACAAGGACAGTGCCGGAAGCCTTAAGCACTTCACTTTCAAAACCAGCGTCGGTGAAATCGGCAACAGCTCCAGCCAAGGCACTCAAATGACTGACCCGATCCTATGGAAAACCGGATGACTTTCCCCGGATGGTCAGAGCTTGTCGATGGATCGCTTCAAATCTTCGAGCTCGGCATCCACTTCCTCCACCTGCACTGGCTTCACAGCCTCGGCCGCATCGGCCGCCGGCAGAGCGACCGCTTCAGGACCTCCCTTCAGCTGAGCGCGCAGCGCTTCGAGATCCTCATCAACGCCACCACCGCTTTCCAGGGCTGCGAACTGGCTCTCAAGATCAGATCCAGCCAGCTCAGCCGCGGCCTGACCGGTGGCCTCCATGGCCTCCACCTTTTCCTCCATCCGCTCGAAGGCAGCCATGGCTGAATCGGTGCCGATGTTGCCGACGGCGCTCTGCAGCTGCTGCTGAGCCTTGGCGGCCTGCGCTCGGGCCTTGAGCATGTCTTTTTTGGTCTTGGCCTCAGCGATTTTTCCTTCGAGGGCGACCAGACTTTTCTTGAGGGATTCCACCTGCCCGTCTTGGGCCTGCACCTGGGATGTCAGTGACGTCGCCGTCTCCTGGAAGGTCTTACGACGGGTGAGTGCTTCACGAGCGAGGGATTCCTCTCCCTTTTTAAGAGCCAGCTCTGCACGCTCGTACCAGGTCTTCGATTGGGCAGCAGCCTGTTCAGCCTGGTTGGTCAAACGCTTTTGACTTGCAATCGCGAGAGCAACGGCCTGACGCAACTTGACCAGATCCGCCTGCATGTCGGAGACGGACTGGTCGAGGATCTTGGCCGGGTCCTCCATACCGCTGACAGCAGCGTTGGCATTGGCGCGAACCAGCCTGCTCAGCCGATCAAAGAAACCCATTACTTGGCCTCAGACGCGCTGAGATTAGCGAGGTTCTCGCAACGGTTCTGCCTAGGATCAAGCCATGGCGGTTGCACCTGAATCCCAACGGCGGCGTCTGCCGGGCCTGGAACTGCTCCAATCAGCTGCGCCAGCGCCGGCGGAACCTTTGAAAACCTGTCTGGGCGCGCTTCAGAGGGAGTGGCGCAAAGACGATCATCTGGCCGCGCTGTGGCAGGACTGGCCGCGGGTGGCAGGCGCCCAACTAGCTCCTCACTGCCGCCCCTTATCACTCCAACGTGGAGTGCTCACTGTTGGAGCCAGCCATCCCCAATGGCGCCAGGCTCTCCTCTACAACCGGCCCCAACTGATCAGCGCCCTGCATCAGGCCGGCCATGCGGTGCGTGATCTGCGCATCCAGCAACACCATTCCCTACAAGCCCCTGTCTTGGAGAGTGAAGCCAGCATTTGGGCCCAGCATCCGAGCCGCACCGATGTCCATGGCATGGGGATCTGCCCCGACTGCGGCAGACCGGCACCCAACGGCGAAATGAAGCTCTGGGGGCACTGCGGGTTCTGCCACCGTCAGACGTTGTCTGAGTCATAGAGCTCTACTGCTCAGAAACGCTCAGGACGCGGTTCCCGCCAGTCGGCATCGACCCCATCGGCCTTCAGGGTTTGTGCCCGTTGCTCAAGGCGACTGCGGTCCAGACGCCACACGTCGTAAATCCCAATGCGTCCCAGCCGCTCAGGTTGCAGGTCGCTCCAGTGATCACGTTGTGCCGTCCCGCGATCGATCAGCACCAGCACGGTGCTGGATGCACCTGGGCTGCCGAGGGGGTATCCCCGCCATCCCCGCCGCTGTTCATGGGCCAGGCGATCCGCAATGTTGACCAGGGCGCCATCGGATTGCCCCTCATACAAGATCACCTGTCTTGTGTAGAAGTGCAGCGAAGGCTTCATGGCGCCAACCATGGCCATTGGTTCTCCGCTGCGCTGTTGCGACAGCATTAATGCTGCAGCGTCGCGGACCGGACGCTGACGCAGACGGTCTGCAAGTTCGGCAATCGGCACCAGAGCCGTGAGGTGAAAGCCCAGCAGGCAGGCCTGCATGGCCAGCAACGCCTGACCAGCGGAGCGTCGCTGCAGCAGCAGCAACGTCCCAAGAGTTGCTGCTGCACTGAACCAGATGGCGGCATGCCCCAAAAGACCACTGGCCAACAGATCCACCGACAACGTCGGCATCTCTGGATCGTCGATCAGCGGAACCCAGAGCGATCCCAGCCAAAAGCCACCAGCCAGGACGGCGATCAGAGCCAGGCTGGTGCCCCAGGCCAGCCGTTGCCAACGCGATGAGCCCAGCGTGGCCTGGGCCACCAGGAGGGCCGCCGCAGGGGTGGCGGGCAACCAATAACTCGGCAATTTTGTGGCTGCTGTGGTGAACAGCAGCAGAACCGCCAACAGCCAACAGGCAGCGAATTGCTGCAATGAATCCTCCGGTGCAATCCGCGATCGAGGCACCCGCGCCAGCCCCAACAACAGGTATGGCGTGAAGGGCAGCGCAGCCACGAGCATTACCGGGCCGAAAAACCACCAAGGCTGGAGGTGATCATTCACCACGGACGTGAACCGTTGAAGATTGTGGTAGCCGAAAAAGCTGTCCCAGAAAGGCTGTCCTTCCACCAGCAGCTCTAGGACGTACCAGGGAAGACTGATCAGGGCCGTCAGCAGCAACCCAGGCAACGGTCGCAGCCTCTGCCAGGGTTGAACGAGATCCCGTCGCAACGCTGCGAACATCAGCAGAGCGAGTCCTGAAAGCACAACAGCGACCGGCCCCTTGGCCAGAACCGCGAAACCGAGGATCACCCAAGCCGGCCACCACGCCACCTCTTGAGGGGCGGCAAAACGACGCCACTGCAGCAACAGGCTGAGACCCAGCAGGCCACACAGCAGGGCATCACTCACCGCGGTGCGGCTCCAGACGAGCACCAGGGGCGAGAAGGCAAATGCCAGCGATGCAATCAGAGCTGTACAGCGGGGACGCGCATCACCGGGGAACGGCCAGCGCAGCAAGGTATCGGCGATGCCAAGCATCAGCCCGACCGTGGCCAAGGCGGAAGGAAGTCGTGCCGCCCAACTTCCGAGAGGATCCCAAACTTCACGTCCGGGGAGGGCGTAACCGAACCCCATCAGCCAGTACACCAGGGGCGGTTTATCGAAACGAGGCAAGCCGTTGACCCGAGGCGTCAGCCAGTCGCCGGTGTCGGCCATGGCCCGCCCCGCTGCGGCGAATAATGGCGGTGTTTCATCCACGACGCCGGTGGATCCCAGCCCCCAGAGCGTGATCACGAGTCCCAGGGCCAGAACAAACGCCAGAACCTGGTGTCGCTGTCGTCCTGAAACATTGACCGACAAGGAACTCTCAGCGCCTGGAGGTGATGCTGACATCCGCCATCAGTCCTGTTCGAATCCAGGCTTCAACACGCTGGCTAAAGACCTCGCAGGAGGCATGGGCCTCAGCCCAGCTGCGGCAGGCGGAGCGCTCAATTCTTCCGACATGTCGCAAGGCCTCCGTAAGAGCGTCAACATCGTCGGGAGGAACCAGCCAGCCCGTGCGGCCTGAACAGATCAGTTCCCCCGGTCCGCCGCGGTCATAGGCGACAACCGGAACACCACAGGCCAGGGCCTCCACCACAACATTGCCGTAGGCCTCATTCCATTTCGGTGTGTTGACCAGAGCGCGGCAGCGCCCCAACTCCTGCTGAAGCTCTGTGGTAGATCGAAAACCGCGCCAATCGATCGTGCCTTCAGGAACACTCGCTTGCACCTGCCGGGCGTAGACCTCATCCTCTCGCAACCCCCAAACAAGAAGCTGTTCTCCCAGGGCAGCGGCCGCAGCAGCCGCATCCTCCAGCCCCTTTTCCGGAGCGATGCGCCCCGCCCAGCCCAGGGGGCCATTCGTCTGCGTCTGAAAGGTGTAGTTGGCCAAGTCAAATCCGTTGCCCACAACATTGGCGGGAGCTGGCAGCTGAAAATCAGCGGCCTGGCGTTGCGTATGGAAAGCGAGGCGGTGCGGGTCCCAGTCGGCGACGGCTTCGATCACATCGCGCATCACCGCAGCCACATCCCCCATGCTGATGAGATGAAAGAGCTTGGCGCTGACCCGTTGCGTCAGCCAGATCGGCAGCCAGTCGTAGCCACCGTTGATCACGGCATCGGCTGATTGACCTGCATCGAGGGCGGTCTCCCAAAGAGCAGGCAAAAGACCGTTGCGGGGAATCTCGACCGGTGCAAGCTCTGCGACGTGCTGCCAGCTCGGCTGATTCACACCCTCCACCTCCAGCAACTCAACACCGCTGCAATCGTCGGGAAGTGTTGAGCCTTTGGCGGCCACAACGGTAAGCCTGTGACCACGCCTTACTAGCCCCTGAACCAGCGATCGCAGGGTGAGCTCCACACCACCTCCCTCGCCACTGCCGAGGGCCCCGATAGGCGTGTTGACAACGACGAGATGGAGCGGAGCAGCCGTCATGAAGAGGCGTCCGTGATCGACAGCGGCTCCCAGATTCTTCGCCTTTGACTCACGAAGATCACCGACGCCAGCACCATCACAACACCAATCCACTGGAGCAGATCAAGGCGCTCGCCCAGCAACCAACCTCCGGTAGCCAGCGCGAAAACCGGTGTCAGGAATCCCAGGCTGCTGAAACTGGTGAGATCGCGTTGATTGGCGAACCAGAAGAACAGCCCATAGGCCAAAGCGCTTCCGAGAAGGCTCGCGTAGCCCATACGCGTCCAGTCTGTTGCCGTCCAGGCCAGACCAGCATCAGTTCGCTGCAGGGCATGGACCAAAAGCAGAGGAAGTCCCCCCAGCAACATGTGCCATGCCGTCACGGTGACCGGATCGCTGTGGCGTGAGGCAAAGCGAATCAACACCGTTCCAGCGGCCATGGCGACGGCCGCCAGCAACATCCAGCCCTCGCCGGGCTGAAACAGCTGCTGCACCAATGGCGGGTCAGCCAGCAGCCACCAGTGACCCAGCAGCTCAGCGGGCAAACCGATGCAGACGATGCCTGCCAGACCAATGGCCAGCCCCATCCAGCCGATGGGATTGATCGACTCCGTGAACAGAACGCGAGCCATCAAGGCCACCAGCAGAGGCTGGCAATCAATCAAGACAGAACCGAGACCCGCACCAGTCCCCTCCAACCCCCGCGCCAAAAGCCCTTGAAACAAGGTGGCATCCACCAAGGTGAACAGGACGAACCAAACCATGTCGCGCGAATCGATCGTCAGGCCACGACCGGTGCACTGCCCCCAGAGCAGAAGGGCCAAACCTGCTGGGACCAGTCGCAAGCCAGCGACAAGCCATGGGCCAGCGCTATCGAGCAAAGGAGCCATGGCAGTCATGGCGGTTCCCCAGAGCGCAAAGGGCAGCACCATCAGAAACCAGAGTCGCAGTGACGGCATGAATGGGCGCTTGGGTGCTCTTTTTAAGATCTGGAGTGATGCAGATGCGCAACATGTTCTGGCCCTGGCGGCGCAAATCCCGACGACGAATGGCTCGCATCGTTGTTGACGGCCCCATTACGGGTGCCACCCGGCAGCGGGTGTTGAAAGCTCTGCGGGAGGTGAAGCAGAGGGAATTTCCAGCCTTGCTGCTGCGAATTGACAGCCCAGGCGGCACGGTTGGAGACAGCCAGGAAATTCATGCGGCCCTCCTCCGGCTCAGAGAACAGGGCTGTCGCGTGGTGGCCAGCTTTGGCAACATCTCCGCCTCCGGTGGTGTCTACATCGGCGTCGCAGCGGAGAAGATCGTTGCCAATCCAGGCACGATCACCGGTTCAATCGGTGTGATCCTGCGGGGAAACGACCTCTCCAAGGTGTTCGAACGGATTGGAATTCGCTTCGACACAGTGAAGAGTGGTCCGTTCAAGGACATCCTTTCCCCTGATCGCCCGCTCAGCGATGCGGAACGCGCTCTGCTTCAGGAACTCATCGACAGCAGTTATGGCCAATTTGTGGGCGTTGTGGCGAAGGGGCGAAACCTTGAGGTGGAGACGGTGAAGCGTTTCGCCGATGGACGGGTGTTCAGCGGTGAACAGGCGCAGGCCCTGGGATTGGTTGATGAACTCGGGGACGAAGACCATGCCCGGCGCCTCGCGGCGAAGCTGGCAGAGCTCGACGAGGACGACATCCGTCCCGTCACCCTGGGCAAACAACGCCGAAAACTAAGCGGTCTGCTGCCGGGATCCCAGCTCTTGCATCAACTTCAGCAGCGCCTGTCGCTCGAGTTGATGGGAAGCGGTCAGGTGCTCTGGCTTTACCGCCCATGACCAGCTCTCCCCTCGTTCTGAGAGGCCTGCGTGGGGCCACCACCTGCACGGAGAACAGCACGGACGCCATCAAAGCCGCTGTGAGCGCGTTGATGGACGCCCTGGTGGATCGCAATGGGCTAACCCCAGACCAGTTGGTGTCAGTGACCTTCTCGGTTACGGCCGACCTGGACGCCTGCTTCCCAGCCGCCATCGCCCGGCGACGCCCCGGCTGGGACACGGTGGCCTTGCTCGACTGCCAACAAATGGCCGTCCAAGGAGATCTCCCTCGCTGCATCCGTGTTCTGGCCCACGCCTGGATCCCTCAGGACCAGACACCCATGCACCCCTATCAAGGCGACGCACAGCGGCTACGACCAGATAGATCTGGTCACAACTGACAGATCACCCTCCGGCCCCTGAATTCACCGCCCAGCGATTGGACTCAGGAGAATCCCATTTAACGAGACGTTTCCTATGGCCCGTTCCACTACAAGACGTTTGCTCGCTGGAGCCGGCACTGCAGCGGCCCTGCTGATTGGCTCAACTCTGACCGGCATTTCAGAGCAGACCGCGAGCGCACAGGGCACTCCTGGCCTGATGGAATTCCGCTGGGACACGGACCGCGACTACCGCAAGCTGTACTACTACCAGACCTCCAACATCGAGAGCGACCGCTCTGAATGGTTTCTGACCTTGCGTGAAAAGGACCGCAAGACAGCGATCCTCAAACTCACCGTCACCGTGCCGGACTACTTCGACTCCAAGCTGAAACCCCACCGCATGCGCCTGTGCCGTACCACCGTTGGCGGCATGATGAGCCGGAGCAAGTGCCTCGAAGAGATCCCAGCCGTCATCCAGGTCAACGAAGACCAGACAGCGATTGAAGTCTTCCCCGACACACCGCTGCCTTCAGACGGCGACTACTCGCTTTCCATCAAGTTGTTCAATCCCCAGGGGAAGCGCATGTATCAGTTCAACGCCCTGGTGCAGGCTCCCGGAGATGTGCCGATGTCCGGCTACCGCGGCAGCTGGCTGATTGATGTGGACTGACTGATAAAATCCCAGATTCAGATCGGCCGGTAGCCAGGAGACGTCCATGACTAAGCGCACCCTCGGAGGAACAAGCCGCAAGAGGAAGCGCGTCTCGGGTTTCCGTGTACGCATGCGCTCCCACACCGGCCGTCGCGTGATCCGTACACGTCGCAAACGCGGCCGCGCTCGTCTCGCAGCCTGATCTTTGGGGATGAATCCAGGGGGTTCATCCCGTCTTCGAGCCCACTCAACAGGATTGGTTGATGGTCCTTCCCGCCTCCATGCGATTGCGCGGGCATCGATGCTTCAACCGCTTGCACCGATCCTCAAAGCGCCAACACGGAACCTTGATGGTTCTGCGCGTTGCCGCAGGAGACTCCAATCTGCTTCGTCGAGAGCTGCGGGGCATCCAGGATCAGTCCTGCCGCTGCGCTCTGGTGATCAGCAGCAAGGTGAGCAAGCGCGCCGTCAAGCGAAACCGTCTCAGGCGACTTCTGCACACGCACCTGCGTCGACGTTTCGAACGACGTAGCGATCTGGCAGGGCGCTGGCTTTTGATCAGCCTTCGTCCGGAAGCCGCGGAAGCCGAACCCACACAGTTGCTCGAAGAATGCGACAGTCTTCTGAGAAGCGCCGGACTGGATCCATGACCAGCATTCAGGAAGATGTCCACTACGACGGTGGACCAGCCCGCGGAGACCTGATCTTCAACATTCTGCTCGGCTTCACGCTGATCGGTCTTCCCTTCACCATCGGCGCCGTTGTGCGTGCCCTGTGGCTGCGCTTCCGCATCACCAGTCGCCGGATCTCGGTGACGGGCGGCTGGATGGGAAAAGACAAAACCCAAGTGGTTTATTCCCAGATCACCGAGGTCCGCACCGTTCCCAGAGGCTTTGGCGCCTGGGGAGACATGGTGTTGGTTCTCCAGGATGGCGCCAGGCTCGAAATGCGCTCGATGCCTCGTTTCCGGGAGGTGGAGGCCTACATCCTCGAGCGAATCAGCAGCCGGGCTGCAAATGCCCAGCAGAAATCGACTGAAGGTTTCGCCGCCTGAGTGCAGCTGTTCATGCACACTGGCCTCACAACGTCCCGCCCCCCCGTTTCTTCAACGTGATCGGATACATCTCCGACAACCTGCTGATTCCAATCCTGGACTTCTTCTACGGATTGGTGCCCAGCTATGGCTTGGCCATCGTCGCCCTCACTCTCGTCATTCGGATCGCGCTCTATCCCCTGAGCGCAGGATCGATTCGCAGCGCCCGGCGCATGCGTATCGCTCAGCCCGTGATTCAGAAACGACAGGCTGAAATCAAGAGCCGGTTTGCCAACAACCCTCAGAAGCAGCAAGAGGAACTGGGCAATGTGATGAAGGAGTTCGGCAGCCCCCTGGCGGGATGTCTGCCGCTGTTGGTGCAGATGCCGATCCTGTTCGCTTTGTTTGCAACGCTGCGGGGTTCGCCGTTCGCGGACGTCCCGTACACCTTGAACATGAAGGTGATGCCGGCGGACCAGATCGCTGCGGTTGAACCCAAGCCGTTCAACAGCGCCAGCCATTCGATCTTCATTAGCGAAACCGACCACGTTCCGGTGATTGCCAGCCTGCCCCGGGGCACAAAAATCGGCGTTGGCGACAGTGCCATGGTGAACCTTCACACGAAGGATGGTCGAGCCTTCAGTGACGTTCTCACCGGCGTTGAAAACTCTGGACGCTTCGCCCCGAGGTGGGAAGTGACCAAGGGTGATGACATCGTGAGCGTCAGCGATGACGGCACGATCAAGGCAATCGCCGCCGGCGATGCCACCGTTGAAGCGAAGATTCCAGGCCTGGCAGCCCGCAGCGGCTTCCTGTTCATCAAAGCCCTGGGCCAGGTCGGCTTCTATGCCGATGGTGCGATCAATTGGGATATCGCCATTCTTGTTGCCGGCTTCGGCATCACCTTGTTCATCTCCCAACTGCTGTCGGGCATGGGGATGCCTGCCAACCCCCAGCAGTCCACAGCAAACAAAATCACCCCGGTGATGATCACGGGAATGTTCTTGTTCTTCCCCCTACCGGCCGGCGTTCTGCTCTACATGCTGATTGCCAACGTGTTCCAGGCACTGCAGACCTTCATCCTCAGCAAAGAGGCACTGCCCGACAACCTCCAGAAAATCCTGGACCAACAAATGGCTCAGAAAACGGTGACGGTTTCGGCCACTTCAGGCGGTTCACGGCTGCCGTTTGAACCGAAGGGCAAGTGATCGAGGCACTGGAGCCTGTTCCCCTCCAGGAGCTCCGGGCCTTGGGCACACCGAAGGTCTGGGAGGTTGAGGGAGAGCTCGATCAGCTCCCCTCTCTCACACCAGTGCGAGGCCATGTCTCTGCAGAGCACCGCGGCAACGTCTTGGTGGTTCAGGGGAAACTCAGCACGATCGTGACCCTCTGTTGTGATCGCTGTCTGAACCAGTTCAATCAAAACCTCAGCTGCGCCCCCTCTGAATTGATCTGGCTGGGCGCAGCCCCACCAACGGCCGACCAGCTAGAGCATTCTGGAGAGGTCGCCGAGATGGAAGGTCTGGTGGATGTTCTCGATCCACGCGGCGAATTCGATCCCCAGCAATGGGCGTTCGAGCAGCTCAATCTGATGCTGCCCGTCGTGAATCACTGCGGTGATCACTGTCCAGGACCACCTGGCTTAAACCTGAAGCCCGTGACCTCAGACTCCACATCGAAGGAGGTTGATCCGCGCTGGCAGGCCCTTGAACAGCTCCAACAGCGGCTGGAGCAGCAATGAGCAGTGCAGCCTGGGGACACCAGATCGACCTTCTGGTCCGTGCACGCACGCCACTGATCTGGGTCCGCAGCAACGAGGAAGCACGGGTTGAAAGCCTTTTGGGAGAAGCCGCTCAGCGACTTGCACGCCAGCTGGTCTGCTGGAATTTCATTGATGGCATCAGCGGGCCGGTGAATGCCGATGGCCAGGGAAGTCGTCAACCGATGGCCATGCTGCAGTGGCTCCAGCAACGGGATGTGGGCAGTCCGACCCTGCTGCTCGCCAAGGATTTTCATCGCTTTTGCGATGACCCTGGCGTCGCCCGGATGCTGCGCAATCTCGAAGGATCGCTACGCACAACACCACACACTCTGGTGCTGTGTTGTGGGCAATGGACACCCCCAGGCGATCTCGAAGAAAGCCTCACCCTTCTGGATCTCCCCCTTCCCGACAACGACGACCTGCGCCGACTGATCAGCAGCATCAGCACCAGCAGCGGCAGTCCCCTCCCAGCTCATGTGTTGGATGAACTGGCGCAGGCCTGCAGTGGGCTCAGTGAGATGCGGGTTCGCCAGGTCGCTGCCCGCTCCCTGGCCCGCCGCGGCCAGCTGGGGCCGGACGATCTTCAAGACGTGCTCGAGGAAAAACGCCAGACCATTGCCCGCAGTGAGGTGCTGGAGTTCTGCCGCAGCGACGCGGGCACGGAAGCCATTGGTGGCCTCGAGGGTCTCAAAACCTGGCTGCAACAACGGCACAGGGCATTCTCGGAAGATGCGCGGCGCTTCGGACTGCCTCTCCCCCGTGGGGTGCTGCTTGTTGGCCCCCAGGGAACAGGGAAGTCACTCACCGCCAAGGCGATCGCCTGCAGTTGGTCCATGCCCCTGCTTCGTCTGGATGTGGGGCGTCTGTTCGCAGGTCTGGTGGGGGCCAGCGAGGCACGCACCCGCGAAATGATCCAACGCGCTGAAGCGATGGCGCCCTGCGTGCTCTGGATCGATGAAATCGACAAGGGCTTCGGGGGAGATGGCCGCAGCGATGGCGGCACAACCCAGCGGGTTCTGGCCAACGTGCTCACCTGGATGGCGGAAAAACAGTCACCGGTGTTCGTCGTCGCCACGGCCAACGGCGTCGAGAAACTTCCACCAGAGCTGCTGCGCAAGGGGCGTTTCGATGAGATTTTTATGCTTGATCTGCCCAGCAGCGCTGAACGCAACAGCATCCTTCAGCTGCATCTGGAACAGAGACGACCTGGGCTGAAGCTTCCCCTAGCGACCGTGGTGAGCCGTAGTGATGGGTTCTCTGGAGCCGAGCTGGAGCAAACCGTGATCGAGGCGATGCACCTGGCCTTTGCCGACAACCGTGAATTGACGGAACCGGATCTGATTGGTGCCGCCTCCCAGCTGATCCCTCTCTCACGCACAGCCAGCGAACAGCTGGAGAAGCTGAAACAGTGGGCGGCCGGCGGCCGCGCTCGCCCCGCTTCTGTTGCTGCAGGTAACGAAGCCTGACGCGGCGTAACGAACGTGGCGCTGGATCAAGGCGACAGCCAGCGCTCTCCCTACGGTCCAACAAATTGCCTAACCCCTGTGGAGCGCCACAACGACATCGCCACCCAGCTGTGTGTGGCCTGCCTCGGCGCTGGTGTGATCACCACCATGGCCGTTGCCCAGGGTCAGAGCCCCCTTACCGCCCTTGGCATCACCCTGTTTTCAGGCATCGCAGCGGTGATGGTTGGCCAGGTCCTCTGAAACGGCCTGCCATAGGCTGCCGGCGCTGACCCCCCTGAAACCGTGCTCGATCAGCGCCTTGTGCGTGACAACCCCGAAACGATCGCCCAGCAACTGGGGCGACGAGGCAAGGCGGTTGATCTCACCAAACTGCAGCTGATCGCTCAGCAGCAGCGTGATCTGGAGCAACAACGCAGCAGCCTTCAGGCGGAAGGCAACCAGATCGGCAAAGAGGTCGGCCAGCGGATCAAGGCAGGTGCTGATCCCAAAGGCGAGGACGTCGCCGAACTTCGCCAAAAGGGCAATGCCATCAAGCAGAAGGTGGCGGTTCTTGAGGACGAGGAAAAGCAGCTGTCGAGTGAGCTCAAGCAACAGCTGCTTGGTTTCCCCAACCTGCCGGCCGAAGCCTGCCCTGACGGGCGCAGTGAGGAGGACAACATTGAGGTGCGCCGCTGGGGCAGCCCACGCGTTGAAGACAACCTGGAAGAGCACTGGCAGATCGCTGAACGCCTGCAGCTGCTCGATACCGAACGATCCGTCCGCATCGCTCAGAGCCGGTTCGTCACCTTGCTGGGCCAGGGAGCACGCCTGGAGCGTGGCCTGATCAACTTCATGCTCGACCTCCATGCGAGCAAGGGGTACCGGGAAGTGCTGCCCCCGGTGCTTGTGAACAGCGCCAGCCTCACCGGATCAGGACAACTGCCCAAGTTCGCTGAGGAGAGCTTCCGTTGCGCGGATGACGACCTCTGGCTGACACCGACCGCCGAGGTGCCGGTGACCTCCCTACACAGGGACGAAATCATCCCGGCGGATCAACTGCCGCTGCGCTACGCCGCCTACAGCCCCTGTTTCCGCCGTGAGGCCGGCAGCTACGGCCGCGACACCCGAGGCCTGATTCGCCTTCACCAGTTCAACAAGGTGGAGCTGTACTGGTTTGCACATCCGGATCACTCCGAGGAAGCCCACCAGCAGATCACCGCTGATGCAGAAGCTGTGCTGCAAGCCCTGGAGCTTCCCTATCGAGTCTTAGACCTGTGCACCGCCGACCTTGGCTTCTCAGCGCGCCGGACCTACGACCTCGAGGTCTGGCTCCCTGGGGCGGGTGCCTACCGGGAAATCTCGAGTTGCAGCGTCTGTGGCGATTTCCAGGCGCGACGTTCCTCCATCCGCACCAAAGAAGGCAAGGCAACGAAACTGGTCCACACCCTGAACGGCAGCGGTCTGGCCATTGGCAGAACCATGGCGGCCCTGCTGGAGAACGGCCAACAGGCAGACGGCAGCGTTCTGCTGCCCAAAGCCTTGGTGCCTTACGTCGGCCGCGAGCGACTCCAGCCAGAATGATCCGATCAGAATCCTGACGGGAATATGAACGTATTGGCGGCCCTCCTGGTCCTTGCTCTGCTGATCGTGGTGCATGAAGCAGGACATTTCCTTGCAGCCACACTCCAGGGCATCCGCGTCAGCGGCTTCTCGATCGGCTTCGGTCCTGCACTGCTCAAGAGGCAACGTCGCGGTGTGACCTACGCCCTGCGGCTGTTTCCCCTTGGTGGCTTCGTTGCCTTCCCTGACGACGACGAAGACAGCATGATCCCGGCGGATGATCCGGATCTGCTGCGCAACCGGCCGATCCCCCATCAAGCCCTGGTGGTTGCAGCGGGGGTGATGGCCAATCTGGCGTTGGCTCTTGTGGTGTTACTGGGTCAAGCAGCTTTTGTCGGTGTCCCTGCTGCGCCGGAACCGGGGGTCCTGGTGGTTCAAGTGCAACCCGGTGGGGCCGCCGCCCGCTCCGGCCTCCGTGCCGGCGACCAGATCCTCAGTCTGAACACCAAACCCCTCACTGCAGGTCAACGCGGCGTCGAGGCAATGGTGCGGGATGTGAAAGCAGCACCGCAACAATCCATCCGTGTGGAGCGAAAACGGGGGGACGAGACGACCACCGTTCAACTGATCCCCGACGATCAGCAGGGCATGGGGAAAATCGGTGCCCAACTGCAGGCCAACATCAGCGGAGCGATGCGCCCAGTGCATCATCCCGGGGAACTCCTTCTCACCACCGGCTCGCAGTTCAGCCAACTGCTGCAGCAAACCGTGCGTGGCTACGCCGGTCTGTTCACCAACTTCAGAGCCACCGCAGGCCAGGTGAGTGGTCCGGTGAAGATCGTTGAAATGGGGGCTCAGCTCAGCCAGCAGGGGGGATCGGGGTTGGTGCTCTTCTCAGCACTCATTTCGATCAATCTGGCGGTGCTCAATTCGCTCCCGCTGCCACTGCTCGATGGCTGGCAGATGATGATGCTTGCGATCCAATCCGTTCGCGGTCGTCCTGTTTCGGAACGGATTCAAATGGCCTTTGCACAATCTGGTTTTCTTCTTCTGGTGGGTCTCACCCTTGTGCTGATCGTGCGTGACACCAGTCAGCTGCCCGTGGTTCAGCAATTGATGGGTCGCTGAGGCAGAGAGGGCGCCCGTGTATCGTTGACGATTCAATCGCTCGCTGCCCCCGCTGCATGGCCAAGAAGTCGATGATCGCTCGCGATGTGAAGCGCAAGAAAATGGTTGAGCGCTATGCGGCGAAGCGCGCAGCACTGATGGCAGCGTTTAATGCAGCCGAAGATCCGATGGATCGTTTGGAGATCCACCGCAAGATTCAGGCTCTCCCCCGCAACAGTGCACGCATCCGTGTTCGCAACCGCTGCTGGGCCACAGGCAAGCCCCGCGGTGTTTACAGGGATTTCGGCCTTTGCCGCAACCAGCTTCGTGAGCGCGCCCACAAAGGAGAACTGCCCGGCGTGGTTAAGTCCAGCTGGTGATCCATTCCTCGCCATGGCGTTGCCACGGGGAGGTTTGACCTCCCCTTTCTTGTGAAGAGCAGCCATGAAATGTCAGACTTGGGATTGACAAAAGGACATAAGACGTCGTGCAAGGACAAACCCAGTCGATCTCCTTTGACGGACGTGAGATTCGACTGACCACCGGGCGCTTTGCCCCTCAGGCGGGAGGATCCGTCTTGGTGGAGTGTGGCGACACCGCCGTGCTTGTCACAGCAACCCGTTCCGGGGGCCGTGAGGGCATTGATTTCCTGCCACTGATCTGCGACTACGAAGAGCGCCTCTATGCGGCTGGGCGCATTCCCGGCAGCTACATGCGTCGTGAAAGCCGCCCACCAGAACGGGCCACCCTCACGGCTCGGCTGATTGACCGCCCCATGCGGCCCTTGTTCCCCAGCTGGATGCGTGATGACCTGCAGGTGGTGGCCACTTGCTTGTCTCTCGATGAAAGGGTCCCCGCCGATGTTCTGGCGGTAACGGGCGCTTCCATTGCCACCCTTCTGGCAGGCATCCCTTTCAACGGCCCCATGGCGGCGGTGCGCGTGGGTCTGCTGGGGGACGATTTCGTCCTCAATCCGAGTTACCGGGAAATTGAACGGGGTGATCTGGACCTCGTGGTCGCCGGAACCCCTGACGGCGTGGTAATGGTCGAGGCCGGTGCCAACCAGCTGCCGGAACAGGACGTGATCGAAGCGATTGATTTCGGCTACGAAGCGATCTGCGAACTCATCAAGGCTCAGGAACAACTCCTCAAGGATCTGGGCATCACCCAGGTGAAGCCGGAGCCCCCCGAACAGGACAGCACAGTTCCCGCCTATCTGGCCAAGCAGTGCACCAAAGCCATCAGCGCTGTCCTCAGCAAATTTGATCAGAGCAAGGAGGAACGGGATACAGCCCTTGAGAAAGTGAAGGGCGAGGTTTCAGAAGCCATCGCAGCCCTCAAGGACGACCATGCCGTCCGCCAGGCTCTGGCCAGCAGCTCGAAGTTGCTCGGCAACAGCTTCAAGGCGCTGACCAAGACGTTGATGCGTCAACAGATCCTCAAGGACGGCAAGCGCGTCGATGGACGTGGCCTCGACGAGGTGCGTCAGATCAGTGCCATGGCCGGAGTCCTGCCGCGCCGAGTGCACGGCTCAGGTCTGTTCCAGCGCGGACTGACCCAGGTGCTGTCCACCGCAACGCTGGGCACTCCCAGCGATGCCCAGGAGATGGACGACCTCCATCCCAATACCGAGAAGCTGTATCTGCACCATTACAACTTCCCTCCCTACTCCGTCGGTGAGACCCGGCCGATGCGTTCACCCGGACGTCGTGAAATCGGCCACGGAGCGTTGGCCGAGCGGGCCATTCTTCCGGTTCTCCCTGAGAAGGACACCTTCCCCTATGTGGTGCGTGTGGTTAGCGAAGTGCTCAGCTCGAATGGCTCCACCTCCATGGGTTCTGTTTGCGGCAGCACCCTGTCCCTGATGGATGCTGGTGTGCCGTTGAAAGCCCCCGTGAGTGGCGCTGCCATGGGCCTGATCAAGGAGGGCGATGAGGTGCGGATCCTCACCGACATCCAGGGAATCGAGGATTTCCTCGGCGACATGGACTTCAAGGTGGCCGGAAGCGAAAAGGGCATCACAGCCCTGCAGATGGACATGAAGATCACCGGCCTGCCAGTGAAGACGGTGGCCGAAGCCGTCAATCAGGCGCGCCCGGCGCGACTCCACATCCTCGAGAAAATGCTCGAGGCGATCGACACACCGCGGGACAACCTCTCTCCTCACGCCCCACGCCTGCTCAGCTTCAGGATTGATCCTGAGCTGATCGGCACCGTGATCGGTCCCGGCGGACGCACCATCAAGGGCATCACCGAACGCACGAACACCAAGATCGACATCGAGGACGGCGGCATCGTGACCATCGCGTCCCACGATGGTGCTGCAGCTGAAGAAGCCCAGAAGATCATCGAAGGCCTGACCCGCAAGGTCAACGAAGGCGAGGTGTTCTCCGGGTCGATCACCCGCATCATCCCCATTGGTGCCTTTGTGGAGATCCTTCCTGGCAAGGAAGGCATGATCCACATCTCGCAGCTGTCCGAAGCGCGGGTGGAAAAGGTCGAGGATGTCGTGAAGGTGGGCGACGAAGTCACCGTGCGGGTACGAGAAATCGACAACCGCGGACGCATCAACCTCACCCTGCGCGGTGTGCCCCAGGCCGGTGAGACCTCCGAGGTGGAGCCTCAGCCCACCCCGGTAGCACCGCTCAGCTGATCAGGTCTCAGACCTGAAAGCCGGGATCGATCTCGGCCATGGCCCGCGTCGCACGCTCTCCGAGCTCGGCGTGGGCTTTTCCATGGCTGGCGATCAGACAGCCGGCCTGACGAACATCGCCGGTGTTGTAGGTGAGGTCGGCCTGATCCGAATGGGTGAAGCGACCACCGGCTGCCAGCAGCACCGCTTCCGGAGCCGCCATGTCCCAATCCTTGGGAGCGCTCTTGCCGGATAGGGAGACGTAGAGGTCGGTTTCGCCTCTCAGGATCGTGGCCACCTTGAAGCCAACGCTGCCCACTGCTTTGGAACCGCCGAGATTGAGGGCATCAATCAGCTTCACCAGACGGTCGTCGCGGTGGCTGCGGCTGGCCACCAGGATTAGATCCGAAACCGCGGTTCTGTCGCTGAAGCGAACCGGCGACCGCTCACCTTGACGGTCTTCACACCATGCTCCTTCGCCGACGATGCCGATCCAGAGTTCATCGGCTTCCGGCAGCAGCACCACCCCAAGAACGGGGCGCCGCCCCCGCACCAGAGCCAGATGAACGGCGTATTCGCCTGTGCCCTGCAGGAAATCCTTGGTGCCGTCCAGGGGGTCGAGGATCCAGAGCCACTCTGCAGGCAGTGGTTGGCCTTCAGTGAGCTGCTCCTTAGCAGTCTCCTCACTTAACAGCGTCCAGTCGGCATCCGCAAAGGAGCTGGACAGACCATCCAGCAACCACTTGTTCACGGCCAGGTCAGCCGCAGACACCGGCCCCTCTCCGCCGTCATCAACACTCAAAGCTTTGGGAAAACCGTGAGGGGGTTGCTCACCGCGGGCATAGGCCCGCAAGATGTCGGCTGCTCCCCAGCTGAGGCGACGAAGTTCCGTCAGCAGAGCCTCCTGGTTGACGCCGGAGGGGAGAACGGCAGAGCTGGGCATCATGATCAATGCAGGCGCTCGCCATTGTGATGCAGCGGGATGAACCAAGCGGCGGCAGCCTCTATCTGGTGGGCACCCCCATTGGTCATCTGGGGGATCTATCCCCGCGAGCCCGCGACGTGCTCAAGAACGTCGATGTGATCGCCTGTGAAGACACCCGCCACAGCGGACAGCTGCTGAGCAACCTTGGCGCCAGGGCCCGCAAGGTGTCCTTTCATCAGCACAACACCCGCACACGCGTGCCCCAACTTCTGGATGTTCTGGCTGAAGGGCAAAGCCTCGCCGTGATCAGTGATGCAGGCCTGCCTGGCATCAGCGACCCCGGCGAAGAACTGGTGGCCGCTGCGCACCAGGCCGGCCATCCGGTGATCTGTATTCCAGGCCCCTGCGCAGCCACCACTGCTCTTGTGAGCAGTGGATTGCCCAGCGGACGCTTTTGCTTCGAAGGATTTCTGCCTGCCAAGGGGAAGGAGCGACGGGCCCGCCTCGAAGCCATCAGCAACGAAAGTCGAACCACCGTGCTGTACGAAGCACCACACCGACTGATCACGCTGCTCGAGGAACTTCAGCAACACTGCGGAGGAAGCCGTGCCCTTCAGGTGGCACGAGAACTGACCAAACGCCACGAAGAGCAGGTAGGGCCGACGGTGGAACAAGCCCTGCAGCACTTTCAGCATCACCCCCCGCAGGGTGAATGCACTGTTGTGCTGGGAGGAGCACAACCGGCAGAGCCGGAGGAACCCGACGACAGTGACCTGCTCAAGCAACTGCAGGCGTTGCAGGATGCCGGCGCAACCGCCAGTGACGCGGCACGGCAACTGGCCCAGGCCACAGGTCTGTCAAGACGACGGCTGTATTCCCTCCTGCACCAGGGCACGTCAAACTGAGCCTGTCGACGGTTGTGCTGTGTTGATTCGCCTGCGTCTTCTGCTGATCAGCCTGGGGAGTGGTCTGCTGCTCCTGCTGCTGCTCTGCCTTGGAGCGCAGAACCTTCAGGATCGCCAAGCGCTCAAGCTTGGGGGGCAGCGCTCCGTTCCTCTTCCCACCGGTTTTCTCGTGGGGATAGCGCTGGTGATTGGCGTGATCAGTGGCGGAACAAGCACCGCTGTCTTGCTTCCCGATCAACGCGATCGATTCGATTAGTGGTGTTCAGCTGGATCGCTCAGGCGTCAAGCGCGATCAGCGTTCCATCCAACACCAGCCTTGTGATGCCTCGGGCAAGCAGATAGCTGCTGGTGCGCTGAAAGACAGCGGTATCGGGGACCTTGATCACTCTTTGGCTGCGACCGCACTGGCGTTTGGCCTCTCGAGGACTCGCAAACAGACACAGCCCCTGGCGTGTCTGCTCGGCGTCATCCAGGAAGCCCAACTCTGGAAACTCCTTGAGGGGCCGGGCATCCAGCTCGACCACCTTGTCGACGAGCATGTAGGCGCTGTCAGGGAGCAAATCGACACTGAACGGTTGCGCCTGATTCAGCGGTCGATCACTGAGGTCGCCAACACCGACGAGGGGCACGAGCTCTGTGAAAGTCTCAGTGATGCCGATGTCGTCGTCTTCGTTGAGCTCTTCTTCAGCGTCCTCGCCGAAATCATCAGCGTCATCGAGGGCCAGACTGCTTTCATCACCTGTGAGGGAGTCATCCTCGGGCTCCTTCTGTGGGGATGCAACAGCAGGGGGCTCCGGTTCAGCCTGAATGACGGGATTGACCGGGGGAGAGGCCGTCGATCCCTTGAGGCGAGTGGCTTTCAGCGCGGCATAAGCATCAGCTGGCAGCAGTGACTTCACCGTGCGGCTGACGGTATTGGGGCTGCAGCCGAAGGCCTCAGCCAAAGCAGCTGTTGACTCGCCGGCCTTGTAGCGACCGACCAGATCCTGCTTCTCGCTGTCGCTGAGACGACGCGGCGCCATTGATGCCGACCAACAGCCCATCACCTTAGGAGGCACAAGGCATGGAAATCCAGCCCGCCTGAAGCAGCCTGCCAAAATGAGATCGCTTGCTCCCTTAGCTCAGCTGGATAGAGCAACTGCCTTCTAAGCAGTCGGTCGATGGTTCGAATCCATCAGGGGGCGTCACCAAAAACATAGCCACAGCAGGGGGCCGGTCCCTGAATCCGTGATCCAGTGGAGATCTCCTGCAGAGGAGGGCACCTCTTTCGAGCGGGTGCCCTCCTCACCCCTAATGGGTGATAAAACCCGCTGAATAAATCACTCAATTAGAGGAGTTGATTCCCAGCTGAAATGGAGATGGTGAAGAGATCCAGGAGGCATGACCTCCGCAACACTTCAAACCAATGACCAACAACACCAAAGCCGCCAAGACTTCCTTAGTTAAGTAAGCCGCAACTGGAGTCGTATTCGCACTGGCTCCTTTCGCAGTCGTCACTGGCATTGCTGCAGTCAGTGCCCCTCTGCTGATACATACGGCACACGTTGCACCACTCAGTGCTTCAACTACAGATGTGAAACCCGCTGCTATTGATCAGATAAAACCCTTGTCGGGAAGCCTGAAGTCTTCGAACTGAAAGCTATACAAAACCCTTCGGGGAAAAGCAGGGGGCGTTGTGATTGTCGCTATCCATCTCCCGACAAAACCTCACACACCATTCACCCCGTCAGCGATGGCGGGGTTTTTATATATCCACCGCTCAGGCCAGCCTGTAGTCAGTCACCTCACTTGATTTCATTTGGTCGGCACCAACAACTCAATTTCAACTGCACTGGCTTTGCATAAACGCCATGGTGTTATCGGAGTTTCCCCTCCATCCAATGGTCCCTGCATGACTATTGGGCGCTGAGTGTCAGCGTTTAATCCGTCGCCGACACAGCAAGCAACGGCCTGACTCCTTGCAACGAAGGCGGGGAGTCAGATCAGCTCATCTCTCAAAAACAAGCCTGCTGATCAGAAGCCCCGTCAGTAATGGCGGGGTTTTTATTTGCTTGATCGATCACGGCTCAACCTCGGCACCCCAAGCAGGGTCATTGGCTGACCAGCCCAATGCAGAAGCTCTTTCCAGCGTTGTTCTGCAGCATCGCGGAATAAGAGACAAGTCCCTCACCTTCAACCAAGTCGGTGCCTAGAGCTTGCAGCGCTTCTTTAGATACTGTCCCTGCTGGAGCTGCTTCTGCCTGAGGTTGCAGCCCACCATCGTGTGGCAGTGCTGATCGACGCCATAGGTGAAGTGCTGGAAAGTCATGCAGACCACACCGCCTTTCCAGTTCTGCAGATCTCGCTCATCAACGAAGTCCCACTCCTCCATCACGACCCTGGCCAGCACAGATGCACTAGCCAGGGTGGCGATGGGCGATCAAGTGGCGGAACCAACTGCTCGCAGGCATCCAGGCACGCCACCCCAACATTCGATGGCTCAGGCCATCAAGGCAATGCGCCTTAATGCCGATGACTTTGTGCCCTCAAGGCACAAAACTGAGTGCATCGAAATCGGAGGAGCCCATGACGGCCGAAACTCCACCCCAGCAGATCAAAGAAGCAGACTGACTCTCTGGCCCCTGCTCCAACAGTCTCAAAAATGACCTGGGTTGGTCGTTTGGTTAGGTACACATCAGATACGTCACGCCAATCGACGCTCCACTTGCATCGTCTCAGGTGCCCTCGGAGAAAACGACCCAACACCTAGAGCAAATGGCCCCAGGGCGCCTCTAGCCAGAAGCTTCGACCCTCTCTCTTCAGCAGTGATGGGTTGAACCATGCACAAACGAGCGAGCTAGGCCGTCTCTCCACCGGGAGGGGCGGCCTTCCTCTTTGGACATTAGATCTTGCGCCTGATGACAGGCCGAACAGCAGAGGAAAGTAACAAGCAATACATAATTTGAGAGTATCTGTAACCGCACAAACACGTTCCTCCGGTTACAAAAAGACGGCCATTGGCTCTTCTGTCATGTTCGAAAAGCTTGTTGTTATTCAGCTTGGCGCTCTCCTCTTCGCCAACACTCATGATCACGACACGGAGTGGGTGAAGTGGGGAGGGATCGTCGTTTCTATTGCAACGATCGTTGTGGGCGTAGCGACTTGAGGCCCATCGCCCTAACAATCGACTAACCCTGCATGAGCGAGCTAGGCCGTCTTTCCACCGGGAAGGGCGGCCTTCCTCTTTGAGCCCTCACTCAGACAAACCATCTTTCGCTCGGATATCGACAACCCCAAAAAGCTCGCTCCCACCGACCGGCATATGCCAGTCAGAGCCCCGGGATTTAGGCAACGAGAAAAGTCGCATAATTCTCGCCAGCACTGACGACAGAGGAGCAATCACTGGTCTTCAGGCATGGCTAAACGCTTTTAGCCACCGATTACAGACTGGCGCTTTCGATACCGCTCAGCCGTCAGCCAACCACCGACAAAGGGGCAACTGCCTTCTAAGCAGTCGGTCGATGGTTCGAATCCATCAGGGGGCGTTCAGTTCCAGCCTCAGGTGCCCAACCCATTTCCTTCTGCTAGGTGGGTGCCCAGAGCTTGCATCGCTTCTTGAGGTGTTGGCGGTAGCTGCTTTCCACCAACTGGTTGATTTGTGAGGGCCGTCGCTATACAGCGACTAACTGCCGTCAAATGCTGATGAGCTGGCGTCTGAATGGTCTTGCTCCGTGGAAACCGGTCCGCGCTGTCGTCTTCGCAGACAAGAAGGTCTTCTTCTGGATCAAGGGAAAGCTCGGTCTCTCTGAGTACCAGATGGCTGCGCTGGTCTGGCTGAAAGGTCTGGTGATCGGCGTGCTGTTGGGGACCTGGTTGTTCTGACCAGACCGCGAAGAGATCGATCAGTTCAGTAACAAGTCACGCGCTGAGCCGATCAAGCCCAGGGTTACGACGTCATTGCCCGAGGAACGACATGGTCAATTGACCGGTGGTTCCACCTGAGAGGAATCTCCGGAACGACTAACCAATGGACTCTTCTACCGATGGGATAGGAGCCGTTGCATAGCGACCATCAGCTCATCCCTTCGAGGAGGGGCGAATAGGTCACCAGAGGTGGGAATAGGGAGCCTCCTTTTTCGTGGGTTCCTGACCTCAGTACTCTTTTGGTCGTCATGGCAACCACTAATAGGTATTTCTTACGTCAATGTGTAATCGCTCCCTTTTGGCGAGGGGGTGATGCGTCGTGCAGGGAGAGGGTGGGACCTCTCCTTTTTTTGGCAGTTCGCAAAAGTCGCCCTTACCTCTTAAGGAAGGTGGTTGTGCTGTCTAAAAGTGACTTGGGGACCCGTAGCTGACTGACGCTGTCATCGCGGAAGCAGCAACACCCACGTATTGCCTTCCAGAAAAAAAACGCGACCCTTTAAGGAGTCATTAGTCGCTGCGCGATGTTCATCACTGTTTTTGGCCAGAAAGGTGGTGTTGCCAAGACGTGTAGCAGCGTTCACATAGCAGCAACCTGGAGCCATCAACAAAAACGGGTAGTCCTGGTTGATGCCGACCGCAATAGATCGGCCACTGCTTATGGCGCCAGAGGACTCTTGCCCTGCCCAGTCGTGCCGATTGAAGCGGCAGCCAAAGCCACTCGATTGGCAGAGATTATTGTCACAGATGGACAAGCAAGCAGCAACGAAGAAGAAATGAAAAACTTAGTAGAGGGAGCCGATTTCATTCTGCTGCCCACTACTACGCAGAGCAGATCCATCGAATTAACTGTTGAAATGTCACAGATGCTGAAGCAATACAAGATCCCCTACGCTGCACTACTTGTGAAAGTTGATTCACGCAAAGAAGCTGCAGCAGAAAAAGCCAAAGAATTGCTGCAAGGATTCGACATAAAGGTTCTAGATGCACAAATTCCATTGCTTAGCGCATTTGAACAAGCGGAAACAGAAGGAGTCACCGTTGATCAAGCGATTGACAAGCGTGGGCGAGCAAATCCACGAAGAATGATTGGTTGGGCGGCATACTGCACAGCCTGCAGGGAAATTGAAGATCTATTCGAAGAGCACCGAAAGCTGAATCAAATTCAGTCACCGATTGGATGGGACTTCACACCCATTGAACAGCGTATAGCCGCTTAAATATGGCTGCAAATTGACTGCAAAACCGACTGACCGCCTGGCCAGTAACGCCTTAGGAAAACACTATCAACATGCCACTGGCATGAACCCTGAAGCGTCTTCATGAATTCATCAAAGTCGAGCATTCGCTGCAAAGCTTTTGTTGGCATCACATCGATAGCATCTTCTTAAGGTGATCTTCCACAGCATCCCTCCAGGGGGAGTCAATTCTGTGTCACTTGATGCAAGTCGCATTGTTCAGAGTTTTTAACTTGATAGCCATACCTATCGAATAGTCATGGCCTTTGACGAACTCGACCGGACGACGCGATACATCCGGGATGCCAAGTCTCGTGCCCTCGAAGTGCTCAATGAAACCTGTCCAAAACTCACGGCTCTTGAAAAGGCGATGTGGGTGAAGTTGAAGCGGGGTGAAAGCCCTTGCAAGCAGAGCAATGGCTAATGGTGCGGGCGCTTCAACCCAATTTTTTTTTTGGGGGGGGATAAGGCTGCAGCACATGCGACAGCATTTGGTTGACGTGGATGGGCTACGGGTGAAGCTGGAGTGCATCTGCCAATGGCGAGCCGACAGTGTCTTCATGAGGAGCTGCCCCCCTCCTATGCACTTAAGGGCGTGATGGGTGCCTCTGCGCTGGTTGGCAAGTGGCTGACAAAGCTTTTCCAGGTAAGAACCTGCTCTTAACCCGCACGGGGTTAACGATCTGAGATTCTCTGAGCATGACAAGTACACAGCGAAAGCAAGCTCCCAAATGGTTGGGTTGGGAGTCAGCTCAACGGAAGCGTTACCTCCGTTCTGTTGAGCAGGATCTGGCCACAGAGCTGGGGCCTGATTGGCGCGACAAGATCGCAGATAGCACTGAGAGTTAATTCGTCGGCCACCAGTAGTGAGCTTCGCGGCCTTCGTCAAACAGAAAGAACAGCTCACCGTGATCGACATTTGTGAGCAGTTGGGAGTTCTCCCACTTATGGGTCGGCAGGCATCTCGTTAGTTGCCAGCGATAGCAATGGACTGACTCTCAGCAGATTTTCCGGATACCGAAAACTGCCTGAAAAGTCGCTGCAAATTCCGTCGCTCCCCCCAACGAACTAGGGGCTCATAGCGAGTAACTCTCTTAGGCGACCTCGTCGCACCGGGATCGTGCAAGCGCCCCCCCCCCTGACCAGCACCCGACCAAGGCCAACAGACGGAGGCCAACAGACCGACGCAAGTGTCGATAGCGTCATCCCACGCGGTTGGGCCGGAACGCCACCACGCGAGATCTGAATAACGACCAACGACAAATGAGCCGAAGAGGAATTCACCCCCTACTGATGGGGCTCGACAAACCTGCGCAGCAGGACGAGAAGAGCAGCACCAACACACCTAATCGCGAAACAGCAGAGACATCCGGCCTGGAATCGGCTCAACGCAAGAGATTTCTGCGATCAGAGGAAGAGGAGGCCGACCAGCAGGGCTGATGGCCTGGACGAGTCAGCAGCTGTCCACTTTTGTTGTCACAGTGCCAGCAGCTTTGCCAGCTTGAAGTTGTGAGGAGGATCGCCTCACGGGAGTGGAAACAAGGTGACACTCCTGAAACGCGTTCCGTGGCCCCTGCCTTTGGCGGGGGCTTCTCATTGGAATGTGGTCCTGAATGGAAGATCTAGCTAGGGGTTGAGTACGAGCAGCCGATCTAGATGAACGCTGGATTTCCAGAAGTGACAGAGCAGGACCCTTCGCTGCCGGAGCAGCCAGGGAAGCGACAGGAACGGCTCGCCAAGTTCGTGATGGAGTTGTGGGCGCAACATCGCCACGTTGCAGAAACTCGCCGCCACATCAATAAGAGGCTGGCCGACGAGACGGAACTCCTCAACTAATCGACCATCAGGCTGAGGGAGAAGACACGAACCAGCAGAGCGTCGGATGTCAGCCGATCAACAGGTTCATCTGCGCATGAGCCGGGGTGTGACAACCCGGTTTTTTTGTGCCGATCGGACTGGGGGTGAAAACCAACGCCACAACGTCGTTGCCGCTCATTTGGTCGCTGCCATCGCCTCATTCGAACGGCACCTAAACCATGACCGGGGTGATGGTGACTTTGGAGCTTCGAGCTCTCCATCCAATGGTTCCTCCAATAACCATTGGGCGCTGAGTGTCAGCTGACTCTTCTTCTCAACCGGAGGAGTCAGAGCAGCGTCCTAAACGCCGACACAGCAATGCACAGCCTGACTCCTCTTATGAAGGGGAGGAGTCAGATCAGCGCAATCTCACTTCGCAACCTTGCCGTTGCTCATTTGAACCGCGTCTCCGCGTCATCTGAAGCCAACGCCCCCTTGCTTCAACCCAAGCTGCTAAGGGAAGTTCCCGCCGCAGGAAACCTCCATCCAATGGCCTAACCCTTGCCATTGGGCGCCGAAGCAAAAGCTGACTCCTCTTCTGAACGGGGGGAGTCAGGTTGGCGTTATCGCACGTTGTAGTGAGTACTCAGTAGTGAGCGCTGTGTAGTGAGCACTTGCGCCAGGTTCAATCCTCGGGATCGTGCAGCTGTTCCCATCGGCCGAGGATGGGCTCCAACAAAGGCTCTGGATAGCCCTGGTCGTTAAGACGCCAGAACTCATCGTTGAACCTGTAGCCGTGGATCGCCGCCATGACGGGTTCATGCAGAGGGTTACCTCCCATTGGCTGACGCAGGCCCTCATGCCATGAATGCAGATCGTTGGTCTTGCCCATGCCGCCATTCTGACGCCGTGGAACAGCTTTATCTCACTGGTGGTGAACACCGTCGCCAGCCTGTTCAACATCTTGTTCAACGCCTCAATGGCGTGGCGCTGCATCCACTCGACGCCTAATTAGGCGTTAATGCTTGGTACGCATGAGCACAAAAAAAACCTAGGTTGGCCCTAGGTCTGTTCAGCGCTTCGTTGTGAAGCTGGCCTGATCTGTTGGGGGCCGCCGCCAAGCTCGCCCCCTCCCAACCTCAGGCTTTAGAAGGCTTGCTGGTTAAAGCTGCGGACATTGCAGTGGCTAAGAGCATGCAGCCTGCAACAGCGAGGAATCCCATCGGTTTGAGGTGACTGAGGGAATCATTCCCGTTCCCCGCCCCTACCGCCTGTCGCGGTTGCAACAGAACTGAAAGGAAGTCCTGCCACCCCGACGACGCCTCTCATTAGTGAGCGGCGCGATCACCTTCTTCAAGGATCGAAAGCGAGACATTGCTGTGGGGTTGACGAAGCTGGAGCATCTCTTGATATTCGGGCGCCTCATAGGCAGCTTTCGCTGCAGCCAGTGATTCGAACTCGAGGATCACGGTCAGATCTCCGGCATTGCCTTCGCGAACATCCGTCTGGAGATCTCTGCAGAGAAATCGCGCTCAGCACTTAGCCAGATAGGGCTCGGCAGCTGAGATGTACGCCCCCATTCCTTCAGGGTTGGTGATTGCGCCAGAAACGCTCCAGTAGCCCTTGACCATTTCGCTCAACAAGAGATGTCCGCAGCAATGCATGACTCAGGTCCGGCATCCCAGTGCTGTGCCACGGCGTCAACATCGATGCAAGCTTGCTTACCCAGCTTCATGAAGGCAAGTCTCTCTCGCTGAACTTTTATACATTGATCAGTGTTAATTCGAGAAACCGCATAGCTTTGTTTTGGTCTATCGGGATCCATAGGGGACCTGCCATCACAGCTCCTTTTATTAATCATGACTGACTCAAAAAACAACCCCAATCAATTACAAGTTGAGCAGTCAATAGTCCGACCTGCTCCAGCAGGATGGGGGTTAAAACTATTGAAAGCGCTGAAGCTAGAAAAGCTTTTAAAACTGGGTAGTCGATGAGTTAAATGAAGATTTCACGGCATCAGCACTTGCCCACTCCAGGGTTTCCTCAGGGGTCGTGACGGCGTGTTTGCAGAGTGCGAAGCGACGAAGACCTGAAAACGTTGCATTCACTACCCCAAGACGAGAGCCACCGAGGCCATGACACAAGAGCGCCTTAAGCAAGTCCGATGCCCCCAGCAGATCTGATTGTGCAGACACCACGAGGCTCATCCATCCAAAAAACTGAAGAAGGCCAATTCCTGGTGTGCGATGCCGAAAATCAGTGCCACTTGACGCACAGCCTTTACCTGGCGGAGGAGAAACTCAAGGGGATGGAATGTGGATATGTCTTCCCCTACGCAACCAACTACCGCAAAAGCTTCACCTGACGCGAAGAAGCTCATGGGAGCAGGGCCACCACTGCCACACCAGCGACAAAACAAGAGCTGATCGATCTTGAATCGACAAATCAACGGTTTCGAGTCCGAAACATGACAGCGCAAGATGACTTGTAAGCAGGTCATCTTGCGTCAAGCGTGAAGCACGGTTACATGAGAACCATTCAGCAACTTGGCGCGATGCCGGAGCTTCTCAAGCGTCAGATTGACCGCCTGGAAACCGCCATTGACCTTTCGACAGACTGGCTGGAAATTCAATATCTGATGGTTGAGCTCGACCAACTCAAAGCGTTGTATGACGACACAACATCAGAAGCTGCATGAGCGGCGGCTCTTGACGTAGACCACCGGCCTGAAAATCTGTAGAGATCAGCAACACATCAAGCCAATGCACAGAGACGGCTTGAGCAATCTCTGTCAGGTTGAGGATCGGGCTCATTAGCCAATCATGAACGACGAGCAGCAGAGCGAACTGGAACGCCTAAACCGTGTGCTTGCGGTGGCCAAGAAGAACGGAAACCAGCTCTTCATCCAGAACATTGAACGTGAGATTGCAGCCATTCAGCGTGGCGATTGCTCGCCCCTCATTGAGGAGTACCTCACAGAATCAGAACAGGCATCGATACAACGCTGAGAGGCCTGGCAGCTCAACAGGTCGAGCCCAGTGATGTGTCGAAGTCCAGACCGAGGTCTGTCGACAGCTTGTGCTCCATTGACAGTTTCCTAGCGTTTAAAGGACTCCAGCCCTGTAGGCCCACTCCAGGCAGCCAGCTGCTCCGCGCACGCTGCCTGGAACGCCAATCGATGACTGACCACACCCTCGACATCTCAGCTGCATTGCGCGAAGCCCACCTGCAGCACCTCGAGGCCTCTCTGGCAGTCAAAGCTGCAACGAAACCCGGCAGCACGAACGCAACGACAAGAAAACCAGGATTAAACAAAAACAAGAGAACTGCCTTAAGCGACTGATCGCTCGTCGATACCCAGTCCCTTGATCAATCAACCCTGGCCATGGCAGCTCAAGCTTGCTTGGAGTCTCGCGACAGAGCTGGAGGCGTCCCTGCCCATGTTGAACACCTAGGAAAAGCCTGCTTTAGGCAAGCCACCCCAACAATCGATGGCGCAGGCCATCAAGGCAATGCGCCTTAATGCCGATGACTTTGTGCCTTCAAGGCACAAAACTGAGTTCATTGAGATCGGAGGCGTTCATGAAAGACGACGGTCCAACCAAGCAGTTTCCAGAAGCAGACTGACTTTCTGGCCCCTGCTCCAACAGTCTCAAAAATGACCTGGGTTGGTCCTTTGGTAGGCGCGCAATGGTCCGCCACACCAATCGACGCTCCACTTGCACCGCCTTAGGTGCCCTCGGAGAAAACGACCCAACACCTAGAGCACATAGCCCCAGGGCGCCTCGAGCCAGAAGCTTCGCTCCTCTCTCTTTACTGAAGTGATGGGTTGAACCATGCACAAACGAGCGAGCTAGGCCGTCTTTCTATCGGGAAGGGCGGCCTTCCTCTTTGGAGACTTGAACCCTGGCTTTGACTTGAGAAGCCTGCAAGAAACGTGAGTCACCAGCTTTAGCTTTCATTCAGAGCCCTCAAACAACATCGAAAATCAATCAGTTTCCATATTCACCTTTAAAGCAAGTTCACTGCGATCCAATCGCAGAAAGCATCAAGATTCAGCATCTTCAACGTCAGCCCCTGAGCCAACACCCTCAGCGACAGGATCTTGTCCTGGACGCCAGCCGCTTCTCCAGATCTCTCGTGTCTTGATGTTTAGATCTTCGCGAGAAAGCCCCCAAAGCGTGAGGCATTTCTGCAAGTCATCGCGGATGTCATCTGCTCCAGGAAAATCCGCATATCGAGAAAACAATGCGGCGATCGTTGTCAGCTGCTGAGGGCCTGGCTCGCCATCGTGGCCCAACACAGCATCGACCTGATCGCGATCAATGGCGTAGAGCGGATGCGTCTGTTGGGTGTCGTCGGTCATGCAAAGATCATGCCCGATCAGGGCGATCAAAGCAGCACATCAAATCGAAGTACTAATGACACCTAACAGCACCCGACAGCCTGAGGACGACGTCAGTCGAGCTCCCAGCACTCGGAACCGCGGCTGGTGAGCAGGCAAACAACATGCTTCTCCTCGCTGATCAATCGATACGTGTGCCCATCAGCATCACTACGGGCACGTGCATGCCAAAACGCATTGTCTTTGGAGGCATGCTCCGCACGATTCGACCAGCCATCCACTGTCAACTCCTGAACCGCAAACATGACATTCATTCGAACTGCACAAAGGTTCGAGGGCCATGCCGATCATGAGTAGGATCAACAGAAACTCGTTGGGATCGCTTGATCAGCTGTTGTAATCATCGCAAAGCAGAGATTTTGTCAACGCTTGAGCCAATCTCTTCGATGGAGAGCCGTTCAGTAGCAGCATCATTGTGAAGGCGAAAAAGAAAACCATTGACCCACGCCGTCTCTTTGTTGTTCACCTCATGGCCACGATCAACAAAACCGGGCTGTTGATGGAAAAGATGAAGAAGAATGGTCAGAACATCTTGAGGGGAGAGATTTTCGGGGTCAATCGATGGCAATTGATCTCTGACATCCAGATAGGACATTGATCCTGTGGTCGCGACATCAAATGGCACTGTCAACTTGAATTCGAAGTCTGACCATCCAAACAAAAAGCCCCGCCTAGGCGGGGCATCATCCCTTGAATGAAACAGGGATCAAAGCCAATTGGCACGCATCGCTTCGTAAGACACCCCTCTGTATTTCAACTGGGTTGAGAAGACTTTCTCTTGAGCCAGCTTGACCGGAGAGAGGTGAGCGGAGGTGTAATCACTTGATTCAGATCCGCGGGCCACTGCCTTCTTGGAGTTGTTGCGGAGCTGCGCGCGCAGCTCACGCTCTTTCAGGAGCTGAAGAGCATTCATGGTGTTCCTCGTAGAAAGCTCAGGCCCCGTTCCATGCCCTGAGTCGAACTGCGCTTCGCTATGTAGCGAAGTGAACGCTTGTAGCTGTTGCTACAAATAAATACTAGGCCATGCAGGTTCTTTTCTGCTGTTCAGCCTGTTACAGCTCTGGGCAATCCATCGCGAACCAACTGTGGTGTCCTGGCCATGGGCCATCAAATCAACTTCAAATGCAACGACTTCCCCAACGACAGAGAATTGTGATCGTCTTCGTTGGTCGTTCTTAATTCGAGGTTGAAAAACAAAGCCGATCGGTCATGAATAAAGGGTCCGGCATGCCAAGTTCCCGGATGAAGCTTGAACGCTTCACCAGGTTGGAACTTGATCAGGGCAATGGAGGTCGCAGAAGGCGGACAGCCAGGATCCGTTGAGGGGGCCATCGCCAGCCACCAGGGTTGTGCATCTGCAGACCCCAAACACTGACTCACGCGATGATGTCGCGTCATCGCCTTGAGAACAGGCGGACGGCGGCGGATCCGCATCACATAAAAACGCGGCCGACCTGCGGGATCGAAATACAGGTCAGCATCTACTGAGCCAAACAATGCTGGATCGTCCTGCGGACACAAGAGAGTTCCACAGCGTTCCAACCAGGACGTATGCGATGGGATCGGCGTCAGGCTCGAAATTTCATCGTGATCCATCCCGTCAGGATATGAAAATCAGGTCCTTTCCCAGGACAAGAAATGGTGTCTTGGGCCACTGAAGCCAAGAACGGAACTCCCTATCACCTGAGAAAGGTGAACTGATCATGCTGACCACATCAACACGATTAAAACTTCAAGACATCTGCAGTCGATTGGCCCAGGGACAATTTGTGTCGCTCCAGGAACGTGTTTACCTTCAAAAATTTGCCGAACGCGATCGCAGCGTGAGCACATGGGTGAACAGAGCGCAACGTTTTCAACGGGAAGGCGCACAACACGGGCTCGACGGTTTGATCGCCGACCTCGACCTGGGGCGACGCCATCCAGAGGATCCCGAGCACCCAGAAGATGATCTCGGAGACTGGTTCAGCAATGCTTCCCCTTGGCTGCGTCGCGACTGACGACCATCAACAGGAATCGTCCAGCGGGCCGAAATGATGGATAGCAACCTCCTGCAGAGTCTTCAACGATTGAAGAGCAGCAAGTCGTTGCCTGGCCTGAGCAAGCATCGGCTTGCCATGGGGAACGCAAGATTCGATCAGGGATGCTGCCTCTGATGCTTCAGCTTTGACCCAGCCTGTGCATCGCTCGAGTCGGGTCGTGAGATCGCCATCGCGCAAAGCACCGGAGTAGTTCGGCCCTGCGAAAACCTCGAGAAGTGTCGCCAGTGCGTCCCTGGCCTGCTCACGGTTCACCGTCATGGGGCTTGTGGAATACAGGCCCAGACTGACAGGGCAGACACAAAAAAGCCGCCTCGAACGGGCGGCCGGGTGATGGGGATATCCACAGCTTACCTGAAAGACCTAGTGATTGCAGGCCATTTGAAGAAACGGCGACAACAAAGTTCTACGGACTTTTCCACCGCCCTGTGGATAAGCCTCCAAGAAGTGGCGCGCCGTGAAGTTGATCCCACTAGGTGTGGTGGATCAGCTGCAGAAACTTGACGAGAAGCACTACACTTATGGAAACGCCAGGTGATGGGGATTACTTGGCATATTCCTCCGTTCAACGGAGGTTTTTTTTATGGCTTGTTCAACGACAAACCAACACAGTGTTAATGGCCTTCAAGACCAAGAAGCTTGTCCTGGCCAGCATGCAGGGCGTTGAGATGATCACCGTGTTTGGTGATCTGAGCTCAATGAGCCGACTACCGCTTCAGCAGTGAAGCAATCCAGTGACATCCTGAGACAACTCCACCAGAAAGGAGTTAGATCAATCCATCTACACCCCATAGGCTCCATCCAGCCAAAACAACATTCAGGCAAAATGCGTGCGCTCGTCGGATTGCTGCTGCTGTCGATTGCCCTAAGTGCTCTCTCGTCTGCCTCCCGCGCTCAGGAGCTCGGTCGTTGTGAACCCACCAAGGCGGTGAAGGTCATCGATGGTGCGCTCAGAGAAGGAAAAACACTCCAGCAAGCCATGCAGATGATGATCAAAGCAAAAGTCTTTGACGGATCAAAGGCATGCATCACATTCATCCGTGAAACCTCCATGACCATGCGCGATGCACATCCAAGCGCCTTCAAATCACTCTGGATGAACTAAGAAGCAGTCAGACACCAGGCCAATACTCGAGACAAATGGACTAAATCAGGCATTAAGTGCACCGCCATCAGAGGCGGCAAACTCAATTTCATCAAAGATACTGATCACACAGAGTGTTAATTGCACCATCAGAACCAGCACCAATATCAACAATCTCGAGTGTTTTCATCCTCTCCAAATTTCTCCAGTCTTGGGAAGGTTGCTGATTCCATGAATCCTGAAAGTCAGTTCCAGACGGTGTCGATTCAGTGGAAAACCAGGCACTGAGACAACGGTGCACGCCCAAACCCGACATCATCAGCACAAGTACATGCCTAAGGATGCAAAGCCCTAGACGGATCAACGACCCCGCCAACAGCCTCGCCGTGCTGGTCGCCGTCGTTCTCAGCACATTGTTGTTGTTGGGACAGGCCCTGTTCATCGTTCCGGCCGGCAAAGTTGCCGTGGTCACCACCTTGGGCAAGGTGAGCGGAGGATCGCGTCTGCCTGGCCTCAATCTCAAGGTCCCGTTTGTTCAAGCGGTGTACCCCTTTGATGTGCGCACCCAGGTCAAACCAGAAGAATTCGCCACCCTCACCAAGGACCTTCAAGTCATTGAGGCCACCGCGACCGTTAAATATGCCGTCCGTCCCAATGAGGCCGGACGGATTTACCGGACAATCGCCGGTAACGACCGTGAGATCTACCCCCGCATTATCCAGCCGTCATTGCTGAAAGCACTGAAGTCAGTGTTCTCCCAATACGAGCTCGTCACCATTGCCACTGAATGGAATGACATCTCCGCATTGGTGGAGCGAACTGTGGCAGAAGAGCTCGACAAATTTGATTACGTGGAAGTCCGCGGTCTGGACCTCACAGGCCTGCAGATCGCCGAGGAATATCGCGCCGCCATTGAGCAGAAGCAGATTGCTGAGCAGCAACTGCTCCGCGCCCAGACCGAAGTCAAGATCGCGGAACAGGAAGCCCTCCGTTACGACACGCTCAATCGCAGCCTTGACGACCAAGTGCTCTACAAACTGTTCCTCGACAAATGGGATGGGCAAACGGAAGTGGTACCGGCACTTCCGGGCAGCAACGGCAGCACGCCTCCAGTAATTGTGGGGCGTCGCAGCTGATGGAACGACAGCCGTGGTGGTTGATCAACAATCGCTTCTCGAAGAAGAAGATCGTCTTGACGCACTGCACCGCAGTTACGACGGCGAAGCACGGCTGAACGAATCCTTCATCGTTCTAACCATTGGTGCCAGCCTGATTGCCACCTTGGGGGTGCTTGCCAACAATGCCGCCGTGGTCATCGGGGCCATGGTCGTTGCCCCCTGGATTCTGCCGCTGCGAGTGGCGGTGTTTGCTGTTCTGATCGGACAAGCCAGGCTGCTGTCCCGGTCCCTGATCACCCTTGCAGCTGGTGCAGGTATCACCCTGTTCCTGTCGATGGGATTGGGCCTCATCGCACGAAGCCAAGGCTTGCTTTTAGGGGAGGCCCTGCCTGAACAGGTCACAGCTCGACTGGAACCCAATATTCTCGATTTGGGGATCGCGCTGGCAGCGGGTGCTGTCGCCACTTACGCCAAGGTGAATCCTGGTGCTGTGAGCTCCATGGCGGGCACAGCCATCGCCGTAGCTCTGGTTCCACCGGTGTGCGTGATGGGATTGATGCTCTCCGCCCAGGATCTGAGCGGCGCTCAAGGGGCTGCACTTCTCTATGCCGCCAACCTGCTGGGAATTCTGATTGGTGGAATCAGCGTGCTGGCGATTCGAGAGCCGTATTTCCGCGAGAAACTCAGACGCCGGCGACGCTCACGCCTGCCAGTGCTATTAGCTGTGGGCTTGGCCGTTCTGGTGGGTCAAAAACTCTATGAGAGGTATGAGCGACACCTGTTCAAACTCAAGCAGGAGGCCGCCAAAGAACAGATTGAATCAGACATCCGCTACTACCTCAAGAATGAGACGTTGACCTTTGGTGCGAATGAAGCACTAGAACTCGAAAAAATCGTCTTCGACTGGCCTAATTATTGGGAACAAAATCGGGCCCCAACCCTTCAGGTGGTTGTGCGTGTGACCGATCCGACGACGCCCAGCTACAAACAGGTTCAGGAAATTCAAGACAACATCAACTCCAAGCTTTCATGGCAATTCCAAGGTCTTGAATTGCAGATGCAGGTGCAACGCATCAATGTGAGTGTGGTGCAAGGCAATGAGGTGGACGAAAGCTTATTTGACCTGGAGCAGATTTTCAACGAAGCCGACACCGCACTAGCACCAATGCAAGTGGATGAAGAGGAACTGGAAGATCCCAGCGAAGCAGAGATCTGTTCAGAGCCAAACTGCTAACGCCCTATTCACTTGCGGGTCAGGATCACAAACAAGGCATGGATCACAGCGGCTGGCCACATGCCGAACAAGACTGGGAAACCAAGGCCGCCCACAGCAAAGAGATAGATCACAAGGTTGATCCAGAAGGCCCGTGAAAGACCCACCTGGGTAAACACCCCCAGAGGTGGGATGAACAGCGCAATGATGATCCGAAAGATATCGCCGCAGGTCATGGGGAGGATCATGCAAGTTCTCTTGTCTTAGCAATCACCACCGAGAGCGGAGCAGCTCGCGCCCCTCCCTGGCTGGACACGCATGCCACACCAGGCACTGACAAAGACAACACAATGTGGAGCCTCAGGCTCCACTGCACAAGGAGTCCTGACTAGAACACCGAGCGATCCACAAAAATCATCCTTCAAAACATCCTGTATCGCCAAACGCTCTAGCAATGGTGGGAGTGATCGTGCCGTGCTTTAAGGCTGTTGGCCTGATCCTTTGACCGGTTCAATACCCAACAAAAAGCCCCCTCGAGAGAGGGGGCTTTCCGATTCAGTTGATCTGAATCGT